>JABJHO010000042.1 GCA_018661775.1 Candidatus Magasanikiibacteriota bacterium
CGTTGGCATTAGGAGAGCTTTCCTCAGCATCTGTTGCGACTGGAAGTATTGTTGCTACTATTACAAGTGAAGAAGGGTATGACATGTCAATTGCCGAAGATGGTGATTTGAGAGATGGGGCAAAGACCATTGATGATGTTGTAGACGGAACCGTTACGGCTGGGAGCGAAGAGTATGGTATTAAAGCCACTGATGGAGACGGGGCTTTATCACAAGATACAGCAATTACAAATAATCTTGTTGTTGCCTCCAATGTAGGGTATGTAAAAGATAAAGCAACGACAATTACTTTTAGTGCGTCAATTGATGCCACACAAACGCAGCAAGGGTCATACGCACATACGGTTACACTTACACTTACCGCAAAACCTTAAGTCTTTATGTATACATACGTTTTCTCATTTTTATTTTCCAGTCTTTGTGCTGTATTGTTTTTTGTGCCTGTAGTTGTTTCTGCAATCGAAATTGGTCCGGTACGACAGACGGTGGTGGTAGAGCCGGGTACACAAAAAAAGATATACATTACAATAAAAAATACACAAGATTATCCATTGCGTATTAGGTTGGGTGCTGATGCGTTTAGTGTGGATAGTGTTACTGGCGCAGCAGTTTTTGGGGCAAAAGATGTGGCTCGAGACTGGGTCTCTGCAGAAGAAAAATATATTTCACTTTTACCATCTCAAGAGCAGCGAATACCGTTTGATTTGCATGTGCCAGCCAATGCGCTTCCCGGGGCACATTATTTGGGGTTATTTGCACAAGAAAAGCCCGGTGAAGGTCAGGTTGGTGTTTCAGCGCGGGTTGGTTCTCTGTTTTTCCTTCATGTGGCAGGAGAAGTACATGAAGAGCTGTTGGAAGAGGATTTTTCTTCTTCAAAAGTGTTGATTTTTAATACAAACGTGGGGAGTCGGGTGCAAGTAAAAAATATTGGCGATATACATGTGGTGCCACAAGGAGAAATTCGAATCATTAATCGCAAAGATGAGGTGGTGGGCACGGTGTTGCTCAACACTGAACAGCAAAACGTCTACCCAAATCAAGCGTGGTATCGGTATGTATCTTTTGACTCACTTTCGTACAAAGACGCTGGACCAATACGGATACAGTACACAATACATTATGGGATAGCAAACAAAGTTGCTTCAGGTGAGGTAGTTGTGTGGTATTTACCATACACACTTTTTCTTCCCGTGATACTTATACTATGTATTTTCTTAGGAGTGTTTGTTTTTCGTAAAACCCGGTAACATATGAACACGTTTTTTGCTAAACGAGATTACTTTTTGGCCATACCACTTGCGTGTTGTGTGTTTTTTACCATTGTTTTATGTGTGCTTGCTGTAGATGTGACGGTTACGGTAACGGTGCCCGCCATTTGTGGTAACGGTGCCATTGAAGGAGCAGAGGTGTGTGATGATGGAAACACGACAGCAGGAGACGGGTGCTCGGCTACATGTACTTCTGAATCCTCAAGCACTTCTAGCGGGAGCAGTTTTTCTAGTGCTCCACCACCGTCAGCAGTTGAGTCCACAGAAGAGAGCACAGAAACAGAAGAGGGTACAGAAACAGAAGAGAGCACAGAAACAGAAGAGGTGGTAACAGAGGAACCCTTACCTGAAGAAGAAGAGGAGGAGGAAGAGGAGGAAGAGATTACAATATGTGGCGATGGTGTTGTACAAGAAACAGAGCAGTGTGATGATGGTAATACAATTGCTGGCGATGGGTGTGATTTGGCCTGTGTAACAGAAATATGTGGAAATGGGTACTTGCAGGCTGGAGAAGGGTGTGATGATGGAAATGAGGATAACACAGATGCGTGTTTAGACGCATGTGTCGTCGCAACATGTGGTGATTATTATATACAAACAGGCGTTGAGCAGTGTGATGATGGTAATACAGTAGATAACGATGGGTGTTCTACCATGTGCCAAGAAGAGGTGTTGCCCCCTGGGTGTGGTGACGGCATTGTACAAGAAACAGAACAGTGTGATGACGGAAACACTATTGCCGGTGATGGGTGTGATTTGGCTTGTATAACAGAAGTATGTGGTAATGGGTATGTACAGGTTGGAGAAGGGTGTGATGACGGAAATGAGGATAACACAGATGCGTGTTTAGACGCATGTGTTGTCGCAACATGTGGTGATTATTATATACAAACAGACGTTGAGCAGTGTGATGATGGTAATGTGGCAGATGGAGATGGGTGCTCTGCTTTATGTCAGGAAGAGGTCGCTGTTATTTGTGGCGATGGACTGCTCCAGGTTGAAGAAGAGTGTGATGATGGAAATTTGTTGAGCGGTGATGGGTGTAGTGATATGTGTGTATTTGAAATTTTTACTTTTTGTGGTGATGGTGTACCAGAAGGTGAAGAAATGTGTGATGACGGAAATAGTATAAATGGTGATGGGTGTTCCGCAGCGTGCGAAATAGAAGAAGAAATACAGCCGGCATGCGGAGATGGTGTGTTGGGTGATGGAGAAATGTGTGATGATGGAAACACGAGAAACAGAGACGGGTGTTCTGCAGCTTGTACAATAGAAGAAGAAATACAGCCAGCATGTGGAGATGGGTCATTTGACGCCGGAGAAGAGTGTGATGATGGGAATATAATGAATGGAGATGGGTGTAGTTCGGCGTGTGTGTTTGAGATCCCTTCGATTTGTGGTGATGGTATTGTTGACGAAGGGGAGAGTTGTGATGATGGGAATTTTGTAAACCAAGACGGATGTCTTGATACCTGTGCTTTTGCTGGGTGTGGTGATGGATTTATTTTTGCTGATATTGAGGAGTGTGATGATGAAAATAGTGAAGATGGGGACGGGTGTTCTTCTTTCTGTATCAGTGAGATCATACCTTCGTGTGGTAATGATATTCTTGAAGCAGATGAGGTTTGTGATGATGGAAATCGTTTTGATGGAGATGGGTGTTCTGCTTTATGCACTATTGAGTCAAAAAAATTAGCATTAGGAAACTTTATACTTCGTTTGGCAAATGGAGCAATTAGACCACAGGTAGATGATGAAAAAATATACACACTAACAGGGGATACGGTACAAATCTCGTTAGATAAAGAATTTTTTGATGAATATTCTGTACAATCAATGGTTTTGCAGTATGTTGTTGGGGTAGATACCAAAAAATTTGTAGATCGAGGGATGTTAAGCTTTATTGATCCAGTGTATGCAGTAGAAGAGGGGTTACTACAAAAGCAACTAGGTTTTGTGCCACAAACACAGCGATTTTCTTCATCATTAGTGTTGGGTGAAGCTGGTATTCAGGATGTGGACATTGTTATTCGGTATAAGGACGGTGAAGTGGATCGTGTGCCGCTGCAGATTAATATAACACAACCTGGTACAATTATTTCTGATGATTCCAAAGAACCTTTGGTCGGTTCCACTGTAACTTTAATAGATGATCAGTCAAATGATGTGTGGCAGTCTGTTCATTTTGACCAAAATAATCCAACCCCCGTATCAAAAGACGGTACATATGGATTTATAGTTCCTAATGGCGAATATATATTACGTGTTGAGAAAGAGGGATATAGAACACAAGAGTCATTTTCCTTTCGTGTTGAGAATAATATTGTGAATGAGGATGTGGTGTTAATGAAAAAGCTCCCAAAATTAATAGACTCGGTTGAGGATATTCTTGAGGAGGATATTTCTGCAGGAGAAAAAGTACAAAAGATTGCAGTTGTTTCTGCCACTAAGGCGGTTGAGGTTGCCAAGGTTGGTGTGCGGACTGTTGTTGAGGTCGCAAAAAAGATAGACGATGTAGCAGACGACCCGCTTGTTGAGGAAGTAACCGAAGAAGTAATAATCCCAACGACAGTTGCCGCGTCTGCAACCATTGTGCTGCCATCACTGTGGAGTATTATTATTCCATTGCTTCGCTTTTTGTTCCTTCAGCCATTACTCCTTTTGGGGTTGCGAAAAAGAAAAGAGTGGGGGGTTATTTATAATGCACTTACAAAGCTCCCAATTGATTTGGCGGTGGTGCGTATTGTTAATGCTGAAACAAAAAAAGTGGTACAATCACGCGTAACAGACTTAAAAGGAAGGTTTTTGTTTATTGTAAATCCTGGATCGTATGTGATAGAGGTGACAAAACCAGGTTTTTCGTATCCATCAAGCATATTACAATCCGTAAAATCAGATGGTCGTTTTGCAGATATTTATCATAGTGAAACCATAGAGGTAACACAAAAAGGTGTTGGTCTTACGCCAAATATACCGGTTGATCCGGTGGACGCAGAAAAAACACCAAAAAGAATTGTTTGGGAAAAACGTCTTCGAATTGTGCAGCATATTTTTGCGTCATCTGGTATTTATACAACAATGGTTGGGTTATATATTGCACCAACATTATGGCTTTGTGGATTTTTGGCCGTACATATTGTGGTGTATTTGTTGTTCATCCATTTAATTCAACCAAAACAACCAAAAGGTTGGGGGATTGTATATGATAGCGAATCAGGAGAGCCTTTGGCAAAAGCAGTTGTTCGATTATTTAACAAACAATACGATAAACTGGTGGCAACATTTGTGACAGACAGAAAAGGTCGGTATGCATTTTTGGTAGGACCAAGCGTGTATTATCATATTTCTGAAAAGTCAGGATATAGGGAGTTAATTGGTCCGGATATTCGTATAAAAGAAAAAAAGGCCGAAGGGGGAATTATTAAAACAGATGTACACTTAGAAAAAGATGGAGAAACATAAAAAAGCACCGCTAGGTGCTTTTTTATTTAGATTCCAAGAAACGTTTGTGCATTTGTGGTATATATTTTTTTTCGTATTTCTTCGTCAAGTGCTAAGCCAGAAAATGTTTCTGTAAAATCTGGCTCAACCGCGCATGTATAAGTGTCTTTTTCAAGTAAGTCTTTGTAGCACCCAATGAGCGAGGTGTACCACTGCACGGTTTTTCTTTTATTGTCTGTAATGACCGTGTCGCTTCCAAACAAAAAACGATCGGGATATTTGTTGATTAATTTTTTGAATTTCTCTGGATCTTTGGAAATTCTTTTTAGCCCGTCTTCTGCAAAAGACCCAAAAGATATGTCTGTATAGAGATTTGGATGAGCATCCATCAACGCTTCAAACCGCGTAGTATTAATTGATGAAAGACAAAAGTGTGGACAATTAATTTTTAGATTTGGGTATTTGGTGAGAATGTCAATAAATTCATTTTTAATATTTTCATGGTATGGGTTGGTATGAAAAATAATTGGGAGATTATTTTTTTCGGCATATGCATACACGGGCAACAACTCTTTTCTATTGAGTGGTCCCATTGTTTTATAAAAGGAATCATAATGGCCATTATATAGCTTTATTCCTTTTCCACCTTTTTTAATATATTCTTTTACAATATCAATAGCATTTTCTTCTATGCCGACTGTGGGAAAAAAAATAAATCTATCGGGGTATGTTTTGGCTATCTCCAAAACAACATCATTGTTTCTTTTATATTTGGTAAATCCGGTCCCTCCGTATATTGTTTCTTTGGGGCTTCCAACGAGCACTGTTTTTCCAATGTCCATGTTATCCATTGCCTCAAGAAATTTAGGAAGTTGTTTTTTGGATTGAATGTGTTCATGCATGTTGTAGACGATATTATCTGGTGTGCGTGTTTTGTTGATGAGATAATATGCACCAATAAAAGCGAGAGCAATGCAACAAAGAAGTGATATTTTTTTCATAGCGCTATAATTATATATGTATTAGCATAATACATGAACAAGCAAGCTGTCTAGTGCGACAGTATTTTGAGAGGCAGTATTGTTTGTGGTATACTATGGGTGTTAAAAACATAAGGAGGGTATGAAGCAAAAAAACTTTTTTGGTGTACTGGTTCTTTTTTGTTTTGGTATA
This sequence comes from Candidatus Magasanikiibacteriota bacterium, assembly GCA_018661775.1. Lineage (GTDB taxonomy): Bacteria > Patescibacteriota > Patescibacteriia > Magasanikbacterales > UBA922. Next base: position 5,883 of record JABJHO010000042.1, read on the forward strand.
TGTTTTATTTCCTTGCAAAGCGTGGCATCACACAGTAGTGTGGTAATTTCTGAAATTGGTGCATACGAAAAGCAGGGGCACGAATGGGTAGAAATAGTAAACAATGGAACCGAACAAGTAGATATATCTGGTTGGAAATTTTGGGAAAGCACCACAAATCACGGACTCACTCTTGTGCGCGGAGAAGATACTATTCTTTTGCCAGGAGCGTATGCAATAATCACTCAAGATAGTGATATTTTTTTAACCAATTTTCCGAATATTGCTGTACAGGTTTTTGATAGTTCTTGGCAAAATCTTAATGAAAGTGGTGAGGAAATTGGTCTGATAGACGCAGAAGGAGCCCTTATTGAAACATTTACATATATTGCAGCACCAGACTTTTCTTTGCAGCGAAAAGATGCACATCTTGATGTGTATGACGCGACAAACTGGGGGGAACATGTTGATGGTAATTCGATGGGAGTTGTTAATGTGTTTGTGCAAGACGTGGATGAGGGGGGCGAAGAGCCAGAAGGTAACCCTCAGGAGGAGATAGAAGACATGGTACCATATATACTGGTATCATCTTCAACCGTTTTTGTTGATGAGCAACTACTTTTTGACGGAAGCACATCTACGTCAACAGGCAGTAATATAGTGTCATATATTTGGGACATGGGTGATGGTGCGGTATTGCAAGGTGTTACCACAACACACGCATACACCACTTCTGGAGAGTTTATACCAGAGTTAACTATTACAGATACACTTGGGAATTTGGCTGTGGCAACCAAATCTATCACCGTATTAGCGTTATCCGAAGAAGATGTTCCAGAAGAAAATAACCAACAAGAGCCTCAAGATGGAAATACAGAAAACCAAGAAGAGCAAGCTCAAGCCACGTCTTCAACCGCACATATTGTAATAAATGAAATAGTGACCGACCCAGAAAGTGATGAGCAAGAATGGATTGAACTGTATAATACGTCTTCTACTACTGTTGATCTTACAGGATGGGTACTTGAGGATGGGGTTGGGCAGATTGCCGCACCAACGTCAACCATGGTATCGAGTTCGTTTTATGTTGTTGAGCTTTCTTCAAGTAAATTAAATAATGCAGGAGATATTCTTGTTATAAAAAATCCAAACGGCATAATTATTGACCAAGTCTCGTATGGAAATTGGGATGATGGAAATATGTCTGATAATGCACTTAAGCCAGAAAAAGGGCAATCGCTGGCAAGGATTGTTGACGGACAAGACTCAGGTATAGATGTGGTAGATTTTTCTCTTACCACAGCACAAACAAAAGGACTGCCAAATAATATTACTGCACCAGTGGTTGAACAAACACCGCCTGCAAGCTCAGGAGGTGGTGGAGGAGGGGGTGCGCCTGCAAGAACACGGTACACTGTCGGGCAAGTGGTAATTAATGAGATTGTCTCAGACCCAAGTGATGGTGGAAATGAATTTATTGAACTATTTAATACCACAGACCGTACCATACCATTGTCTGGCTGGTATGTGGAAGATGGCGGAGAAGCGCGGACTGCACTTACCGGATCATTACGTGGTTCTGGGTTTTTTGTTATAGAAAATCCAAGAGGACATTTGAACAATGCAGGTGACAGCGTCGTGTTGTATGATTCTTATAATACTGTGATTGATAGAATGACGTATGGTACGTGGGATGATGGAAATGTAGCAAATAATGCGGTGGTACCAAGAGACCCAAAGAGTTTGGCGAGAAAAGTTGATGGACTGAATTCAGGAAATGATATGTATGATTTTGTATTGACCGACACCGTCACCAAGGGCGCAGCAAACAGGATTAGTGAAGCGGTGGCACAGTCTAATACTGACAATGGGTCTGCAGCAAGTTCTACCGCATCATCACAAATTTTGCACAGCGTGTTTATTTCTGAAATATTGCCCAATCCAGAGGGGAGTGACAGAGAAGATGAATATATTGAAGTCTATAATGCCAGCGAAGATTCTGTCGATTTGGCCGGTTTTTCTCTTGGAGATGGGTCATCAAGAAGATACACCATAACACAAGGGTTGGTGCAGCCAGGTGAGTATTACGTGGTAAGACGTGAGACAAGTGGCATAGCACTCAACAATACTGGTGGAGATCGCGCGGTACTGTATGACGTGGCGAGTCGTGCGGTTGATACCGTTGTGTATGCTGGTAGCGCAGAAGAGGGAGAAAGCTATGCAAAAAATGAACAAGGAGTATGGGTGTGGACGTACGAAGTAACACCTGGTGAGGCAAATATATTTGCGCGACATAATGTTGCCCCATCGATTATTATAGACACAAAAACAGACGTCATAATTGGTGAGACTATTGCACTCGACGCATCTGACTCAGTAGACCTTGATGGGGATGTGTTACGCTTTTTTTGGACAATTGATTCAGTGCCTCGCGGTTTTGGCGATACCATTACACACACATTTTTTACACGCGGACAAAAAGATGTCACACTTGCTGTCTCAGATGGCGTGGCAACATCAACCGAACATGTCTTTGTTTTTGTCACTGATGGACAGGAAGAACATATACAAAACACAGTGACTGATGCGGCAGAGTCACTGCAGATTTCAGAAATTTTTCCCAATCCAGTTGGAACAGATGCTGCTGAGTTTGTAGAAATATATAATCCACTCAATGAAGAGGTTTCACTTGCAGGTATTAAAATTGATGATGAGGAGGGCGGGTCTCGTGGATATGCTTTTGGTGATGGGGATGTCATTGCTGCAAACTCATATAAAATAATAGAAAAAAAACAATCAAGTATTGCATACAATAATACGAGTGATAGTGCACGACTCTTGTTTGCCGACGGTTCGGTAATTACAGAAGTGCGGTATGATGATGTAAAAGAAGGGGCATCGTTTGTGTTTGATGCTACAAAACAGGTGTGGGTGTGGACAGCAGACATAACACCTGGATTACAAAACAGTATTGCACCGATACAACAAAAAGAAAAAAAACGTATCAATACTTCTGTGAGAAAAACAAAACGAATAAAAAAAATAATTGAGGTACCACTTACAGAAATACGAGAGCAAGATATTGGTGATAGTGTGAAAACCTCAGGTATTGTGGCGGTTATGCCTGGAGTCTTGGGTTCGCAGTATTTTTATATTGTTGGAAGTCCTGGGGTGCAAGTGTATATGCACAAAAAAAACTTTCCTGAGTTTGCTCTTGGTGATGAGATTTCGGTTGTTGGTGAAATATCGCAAGTCAATGGCGAGGCACGTGTAAAAGTAAAAGAATCAACAGATATAACAGTACTGACTCATCCTGGGGTGCCAGATCCAATACTTTTGGATGTGTCCGATGTGCATGAGCTATATGAAGGGTGGTTGGCACAGGTGAGTGGTGAGGTGACAGAAGTAAAAGGATCACATTTTTATCTTGATGATGGTACAGAAGAGGTAAAAGTATATTTAAAACGTGGAACAGGATTAACAAAAAAAGATATTATCGTAGGTAATTTGGTACAAGTGTCTGGTATTATAGGAAAGACGCGGCAAGGGTATCAACTGTTACCAAGGAGTGCAGAAGATGTGGTGCATACCGGCAGTGTGGTAAAGTCCGGTGACGGTGAGAGTGTTAATGTGGTGGACAAAGATGTGAAAGATGGTTCTTCGATAAAACGGTATTTACTTGTTACTCTGTTTGGTCTTTTGTGTATTTTATTTGCCTTAACATATCACGTGTATGGTGCACGTATTGGAGTATATATAAAAACATACTATAACAAGTATGTTCGCCATAAAAAATAAAAACCCCTTTTGCGGGGGTGTGTCCTTATATATAAGGTTTTTTTGTGACCACCTTAATAAGGTCGAGATGCATGTAAGGTGTTGCAGTACCGTAATCACTTTTTTGTATTGCATATAAGCCGAGTCCTGTAAAAAATTGACCAAAGTTGTCATAAATGAGACCATAACCAAGGCGTGTTTCGCCAAGTAGGTTGTGGTAGGATTCCATGTCATCAATCTGTACCTGGGCAAGAACATTGTCTGGAGTACATCTGGTTGTTCGTTGACAAATTTTCTCATACAAAGATGTAATTGCGCCATCGACTTCTTTGTCCATAACCAGAAGTTCAAGGGTGTGCATTCTTACCTCTTCTTCTGCGTTACGTGTTATATCTCCGACACGCTTTCTTCGTCTGAGGTTTTTTTCTATACGAATCACATGACCTAGTTCGTGTAGTAAAATCCCGCGAAACAATATTTTTGGCATACGATATGCCGCCCAAATAGTTGTTTGTAGGGGGTGGTCATAAAAAAATCTAGCAGCAAGTTTTTTGCGATGTTTTCTGTATTGCCTATAAGATAGCACAGAGAATATCGGCACATTTGCTTTTTTCTTGCATAACGTATTTGTGCCCGGCTGGTATAACTTCTGATCTTTGTAGACACACATCGTAAACGTTTTGTAGTATGACTTTATATGTCTTAGGTCAGTAGATTCGACCGTAGTACTTTTCACAACAGAACGAATTTTTTTAGCAAAAGCCAAAACTTTTTTTTGTTCCTGTGCCGGTGTTTCTTTTCCAGTAAGCCAAACGGTAGACCGTACACGGTGGGTACGTTTGAAAGAGCGCATAAGACTGTATATATGCAGAGCCGCTTCTTTTGAAATTCTTGGTACATGCTCTGGTATGGTAGTATTATGTGTAAAAGCTAGTATGCTTATTACAATCACCATACAGAAGAGTAGTTTTACTGTGTTCATGAGTCCTCCTTTTTTGCAAATAACAGATACTTCTCTTATATATTTCTATCATATATTGTTGATTATGTCAAGTTGTGTTATTTATTGTGTGACAAATGTTTTTGATTTTGTTACAATAGTGTATATATGGAAAGTGTTTTTACACAAATTAGCGTGTTGTTGGGATTAACATTTGTTGTGGCGTATATCATGCGCTTGTTTCGCCAACCACTTATGACTGGTTACTTGTTGGCTGGTGTGATAGCTGGGTCTTTTTTTGTGCATTCGTTTCATTTAGACACTGAAATGTTTGATGCTTTGGCAGAGTTTGGTGTGGTACTGTTGTTATTTGTTGTTGGGTTGAGTTTGCAAATGGATCACATAAAAAAGATCGGGAAGGTGGCGCTTATTGCTGGGATTAGTCAGGTGCTTTTTACTGCAGCAAGTAGTTTTGTCATATTATATCTCTTGGGGTTTTCAATAACCAAAGCACTGTATTTGGGTGTGGCAATAACATTTTCAAGCACCATTATTATAGTAAAGTTGCTTTGGGATAAAAAAGACAGTGAGTCGGTGTATGGGAGGTATGTTATGGGTATTATGGTGGTACAAGATCTTACAGCACTTGCTGTTATGATAGGGTTAACTGCTGTGGGTACAGGAGAAGCGGCATCTTTTGTATTGCTCGAGCTTCTGGCAAAGGTGCTCATGCTTATTTCTTTTGTATATATTTTAGCACGTTGGGTGGTGCCAAAAATTTTAGACCGCATTGCCTCTTCTGGTGAATTTTTATTTGTGTTTACCATTGCCTGGTGTTTTGGAGTGGCAAGTGCGTTGCATTGGTTTGGGTTTTCTGTAGAAGTTGGTGCGCTTATTGCAGGGCTCACACTTGGGTCTTCACCGTATCAAATGCAAATCAGTAGTAGAATAAAACCGTTACGAGACTTTTTTATCATTATTTTCTTTATTATTTTGGGCAGCGGGTTTAATCTGTCGAATATTGGAAATGTTTGGATTCCTGGTACAATTATTGCGTTGTTTGTGCTCGTGTGTAATCCAATTATATTATATACCGCGTTTAGGTGTTTAAAATTTACACGACGTAACAGCTTCTTGGCTGGTACCACTGCAGCTCAGGTGAGTGAATTTGGGTTTATTCTTTTGTTTACCGGAAAGCAACTTGGTATTGTGGGGACATCAGAATTAGAACTTTTCACTTTTGTGGCGTTGGTAACTATTATTTTATCTTCTTATCTTATTACGTATAATCGGCAGATATATACGTTTCTTATACCGGTGTTTGGGTTTTTTGGCAAAGATAAATATTTACAAAAGGAAGAAAAAAAGGCAATATATGATGTATGGGTGTTTGGGTATCACCGTATTGGGTGGAAGGTGTGTGAGGTGTTGCGAGAAAAAGGAATTTCTTTTGCCGTGGTTGATTTTAATCCAGAAGCATTGGCAAAATTACGACGCAGAGGTATTTCGGCCTATTTTGGTGATGCAGCTGATGTAGAGTTTTTAGAAACTATTCCATTAGAAAAAGCGAAGATCGTTTTATCCACACTTCCAGAAGCCGATGATCAAATAACACTATTTGAGCACGTAAGAAAAAAAAGTAAAAAAACGCTCTGTATTGGAAATTTATACAATAAAAACAGCTTGGATGATTTGTATGAAGCGGGTGCTGACTATGTAAACCTACCACACTATTTGAGCGGGAATTGGATGGCAAGCGTACTGCACGAAAAGTCGTGGACAAAGAAAACATTTACCGATTTAAAAAAACAACAAAAAAGAGAAATGGAAATGAAATTTACCGAAGAGTTACATGAGTAGATATTTCTAAAACAAAAAAACACCAAATATTCATTCGGTGTTTTTCTTTGTCGGGCTGGTGGGACATCTCACTGCTCGGTCGACTTACGTCGCCCTGCGCTCCATAAGGGCTTCCGCCCCTCTGGCGCTCCTCATAATGTTCGTCGCTGTCACCCTCAAAATGTAGGGGGAACACCCCCTACCACCCCCATGTTCAAGCCCCCGCGCCGCAATAAAAAAACACCAAATATTCATTCGGTGTTTTTCTTTGTCGGGCTGGTGGGACTCGAACCCACGGCCTCATGGTCCCAAACCAGGCGCTCTAGCCAACTGAGCTACAGCCCGATTGTGCCGAGGGGGAGAATTGAACTCCCGACACGAGGATTTTCAGTCCACTGCTCTACCACTGAGCTACCTCGGCATACTATGTATTAACCACCCAAGTTGGGTGGATATTTTTGTGGACCCGAGGAGATTCGAACTCCTGACCTCCGCATTGCAAATGCGGCGCTCTACCAACTAAGCTACGGGCCCTTGTATTGTACATTGCAACATAAAATATAACAAACTCCTCACATGTCCGACACAATCGGACCACAGTCTACCAAATACGCTACGGGCCCTTTGTTATAATATAACACTCTTACAGGATGTATCCGTCACAACTTTTTTTGTGCGATTAGTATAACACCCGATATTTCTTTTGTCAACACAATATGGTGTATACTATGTATACGAATTATTTACCATATTTATTACACATAACCACACGCTTGTATGCCAGATATCCAAAGACTTACCACATATATTATTGATTTTTGCCAAAAACGTGATTGGACCAAAAATTACAATGCAAAAGACTTAACCATTTCACTCTCTCTTCATGCATCAGACCTGCTAGAGCATTTTCAAGCACATAAAAATAACGATTCAGGTGTGGTGTCTAGCAAAGAAAAGGAAGAAGTTCAAGATGAGGTGGCTGACGTGGCTATATATTTGTTTCAACTGGCACACTTCCTTGATATTGACTTGTCAAAGGCAATAGAAGAAAAGATGAAAAAAAATACCGTAAAGTATCCTATTGAATAATATGTAGTTTTATTATGTACTAACACTTCTCAGGGTGAGCTATACTTGACTATTTGTAAAATGTCTGCTATACTCAATACAAAATACATTTTTTATTTATCTACTATTTATTTGTATGAGTGATATTCGTACTATATTGACCTCGCTAGGGTTACTTGAAAGTGAGGTAAAAACATATCTTGCGGCGCTTGGGCTTGGGCCAAGCACGGTGATTGCACTGTCAAAGGCAACAAAACTGTCTCGACAGGCTATTTATGATGCCTTGAGCGCGCTTGTTGAGCACGGTATTATGTCGAGTGTTCTAAAAGGCAAAAAACGGCATTATTTGGCAGAGCATCCAGATACATTGCTTGCCTATGCAAAAAAACGCAAAAGTGATTTGAGTGTACAAGTCAAAAATCTAAAACGGTTGGTACCAAAATTAACACTACAAATGGGCGGCGACAGACCGGTAGTAAGAATGTTAGAAGGAAAAGAAGGGGCAAAACTCCTTTCTGAAATGCTTGAACATCAAAAACGTGGTACACACATGTATGAGGTGTCGGATTTGGAGGCGGTAAATGAGGTGTTTACGGAAGAAGAATTGATGTTGTACAGAAATGCATCAAAGAAGAAGGGGCTTACTTATGATGCAATTCTTCGAGGTGAACCAAAGACAGACAGTAAAGACGGAACTCAAAAATATATTATACCCGAGGATAAAATAGAATCATTTAATACCAATATTTCTATTGGTGAAAGAGAGATAAACATGGTGACATTGTCTGGAAAAATGTACACAATTCAAATAGAAAACAAAGAGATTCGAGATGCCATGAAACTTCTCTTTGAGTTGGCAGTAAAAGGGCTCAAGAAACAAAAACATTCGTAATTTCTATACTATAATTATATGACAGATATTAAAAAAACACTCGGTGCCCTTGGGCTCCTTGAGAGTGAAATAAAAACCTATCTCGCTGCGCTGCATCTTGGGCCAAGTACAGTTATTACTCTTGCAAAAGCAACGCATCTTTCGCGTCAGGCTATTTATGATGCACTTGGTGTGCTTACAGACAGAGGTATCATGTCTTCTGTTATGCAAGGCAAAAAACGACTGTATACTTCGGAGCATCCAGAAATGTTATTGACGCATGCCAAAGAAAAACAAGCAGATTTGGACAAGCAAATTGAAAGCCTCAAAGAGATGATTCCAAAACTAGAATTACAAGTAAGTGGAGAACGTCCGGTGGTAAAAATGTTAGAAGGAAAAGAAGGGGTAAAAATGATGGCGGAGATTGTTGAAGATTTACCTTTTGGGGAAGAGTTATACGAGCTGGTTGACACTAAAGTGCTATTCAGTATACTGAATCCTGTAGATTTAGAGGATTATAGGGAAGCATTAAAAAAGAAGAAGATTGAGGTGACGGCAATAGCCCTTGGAGACCCAGTAACGGAAAAGCCAGAAAACGTAAAATGCAGAATACTTCTTGATGAGAAAAAGCACGATAGTTTTGCTGCTAATCTTATTGTGGCGGGTAATAAGGTGTTTGCTGTATCGTTTACAGGAAAAATGTATGCAGTGTATATTGAAAATGAAGACATGGCAAATACAATAAAAATGCTATTTAAGCTTGCTGAGAATGCTAAAATATAAAAGACCAATACGGTGATAGTATTGGTCTGCTTGGCCCACAATAAAATTGTGGGCCTTTCTTCTTATGATCCGCCACTCATATCGCACCCCCCTTCCAGGGTGTGGTGGTTGTTGTTTTTTGGGGACTAGATGGTCCCCTAAAAGAACTTCTTCCTAAATATATCATACACACTTCCTTTCTCGAAGAGTGAAAATTGAAGACACCGGCATTATATCATAAAAACAGGCTTTTGTCAATAGTATCGCGGTGTATAATACATCTTTTTCTCCTAGAGGTGTGAATGGGTTGATAAAAAGGAATGTGACAAAATAATCCTATTATTGGCTAAAATAAGCCAAAAAATAGAGAAAAAATGATGTTGTGTATGAAAAATACTTGACAAACATGAGAATATGTGATACAATAGTAATTGTACCCTCTCACTTCTCTAGTATACACAAAAAACCCAGCTTTATAAAGAAGCTGGGTTTTTTGCTGCCATACAGCTACGGGGAATAACTGTATTTTTCTCAATACGCTATAAGTATAACATATTTCACTCAAGAGCAAAACACTGTATAGATACATGTGTTGATAACTGCTCTGAGCGGTAAACCAGATTCGAACTGGCGACCTCTTCCTTGGCAAGGAAGCGCTCTAGCCAACTGAGCTATTACCGCATGACATTCATTTGTTGCGGGACCAGGACTCGAACCTGGAACCTTCGGGTTATGGGCCCGACGAGCTGCCAATTGCTCTATCCCGCTATATTGGTGGTAGTATGCTTACCCAGAGCGGATGACCGGAATCGAACCGGCATCATCGGCTTGGAAGGCCGAGATAATAAACCATTATACGACATCCGCATGTGTGTAACAAGTATAAAAGAAACGGTTACATATGTCAATAGCTTCTACACTTTATGCTGTTGACATAACATAAATCGTTTGTGGTATACTAGCAACGTGTTCCATTCACTTTTGTAGGAGGCTTGTATGAATGACTTACACAGACAGCTGGACATCTTTACTGCTCGAAAGATTCGGGTAGACTATTCTCGTGATATGCTGATCAGAAGATCAGTGGCAGGTAACGAAGTATTGCTCGCTCAATGTGGTGCGCTTGTTCGTACCGCGCCAGAGCATTCAAGAGGAAGAAGCCCAAAGGCCACATACATTGTGGCTGGCGGAGAATCGCATAAGTATGTTGATTGGGAATCACCCAACAACAACCCTATTGATCGTAGCACATTTGAGTCGCTACTAAAGAAAGTGGTCAAACACTTGGACTCACTAGCAAATATTGTTGTTCTAGATCGCGTGATTGGGGCAGATGATACGTTTGCTATTCCTGTGCAAGTTATTACGAACAAATCAAGTGTTGGGCTTTTTGCCGACAACATGTTTCGTGAGGCAACAGAAGGGAGTCGTGCCAGTCAATTGAATAATAAAAAACTTATTATATTGGCAGTGCCAGACAAAGAACCAGATATCGCCAAACTTGGTGGGCGAATGGCAATTGCCACAGACTTTAATCGTGGTGTCGGGATTGTTTGTGGGTGTGCCTATTATGGTGCCATAAAGAAGTTGGCGTTTACCTATGCTAACTATTGGCTACCTCATTTTGGTGTATTACCTATGCATTGTGGTGCGAACGCAGATAAGCACGGAAACAGCACACTATTTTTGGGTTTGTCTGGCACAGGCAAAACCACGCTCTCTACCGATGTGCACCGCCCAATCATTGGAGATGATGAGCATGGATGGACAGAAGGTGGAATTTTTAATCTTGAGGGTGGGTGCTATGCCAAACTTGCTCATCTTTCTGAAAGAAAAGAGCCAGGCATTTGGCATGCATTTCACAGAAACAAACCATATGCTGAAAATGGTGCGATTATAGAGAATGCAAAAATGGATGAAAACGGTGTTCTTGATTTTAATGACACAGGTCTTACGGAAAATGCTCGTGTGTCATTCCCGCTTTCACATTTAGAGAATGTTGAGCCAGGCGGAAAAGGGGACCACCCAAATACGATCATTTTTCTGACGGCAGATGCACATGGTGTATTACCGCCAGTGGCAAGGCTTAATCACAATCAGGCGCTGCTGTGGTTTTTGCTTGGATATACGAGCAAGCTCGCCGGGACAGAAACAGGTGTAACAACACCAAAGTCTACATTTTCTCGTTTTTTTGGTGCACCATTTATGTCGCGCCACCCAGAAGTGTACCTTGATCTTTTTAGTGAACGAATAACAAAACACAAGACACAAGTGTACTTGGTAAACACGGGTTGGACAGGAGGGTCATTTGGGGTTGGTAGCCGCATGGACATTCCTATTTCACGCGCTGTTGTCACTGCTGCGGTGTCTGGGGCATTGAATGAAGTAGCGTATCGTACTGACAAATTATTTAAATTTGCCGTACCAGTAACCGTTCCTGGGGTGGATGAGAAGATTCTTAATCCAAGAGATACGTGGGACAGTCTTGCGGCATATGATCTTGCGTCAGCAAATCTTGCTCGTGAGTTTGCACAACAAATTGAAACGTATGCTGGGCACAATCTTAACCCAAATATTCTCACAGAGTGCCCTAGTGTGTAATCAGTAGTATAAAAACCTGTACCGGATATTTACTTACCTCTTACCACCTTTCTAGGTGGTATTTTATTTGTGCAAAACACTATATTCTGTTAGCATATGGGTACTATGCATACATTTGACCAGCTTGCGGCACATAAAAATAATTTAGATTTACGGTGGCAAATAATAAAAACCATTCGTGAGTTTTTTTGGGTACAAGAGTTTTGTGAAGTTGATGCACCGTCACTTATGCGACTTCCTGGTCAAGAACCATACTTGTCTCCAATGACACTTACTATTCACGATGAGAATAGGAAAGAATATAAGCGATTTCTGCATACATCTCCAGAGTTTGCGATGAAAAAACTCCTTGCCGCAGGCTACACCAATATTTTTTATTTAGGAAAATGTTTTCGAGATTTTGAAAGTTTTGGTGGTAATCATTATCCGGAATTTACCATGTTGGAATGGTATAGAACTGAAACTGATTATACAAACATAATGAAAGATGTTGAAGCGTTGTTCTTGGTGCTTGCAAAAAAAATACAAAAAGATATACCATACTTTTCTTCTTGGAACCGCGTCTCGATGAAAGAGCTTTGGCAAACACATGTTGGTGTTAATTTAGATGAGCACCTTACGCAGGATGCACTGTTTCAGCTATGTGTAACAAAAGGCTTTAGTCCGTTAAAGCAAGAGTCATTCGAAGATTTGTTCTATCGAATATTTTTAAATTATATTGAACCAGAATTAGGAAAAGATGATCCGACTATTGTTTATGAGTATCCGGCACAAATGGCGGCGCTTGCAAAACTTTCTGACAAAGATACCCGTTATGCCGAACGGTTTGAGGTGTATGTTCACGGCATAGAAATTGCCAATGCGTTTTCTGAGCTCACAAACGGAAAAGAGCAATATGATCGTTTTAAAAAAGAGCAAAAAACCCGAGAAAAACATAAAAAACCAGTATACGAAATTGATAGCAGTTTTATTGACGCAGTACATAATTTACCAACATGTGCTGGCATTGCACTTGGGGTAGACAGGGTCGTACAACTTTTTACCGGTTGTAAAGATATTCAAAACGTGATAGTATCATGATATATAGTAATTGAATTTTATATGGCAGACACAACAGCTATTAAAAAAGGCGCCGTCATTCGTCACAACAATGACTTGTACGTAGTTACCGATTTTAGTTTTGTAAGTCCCGGAAAGGGGAGTGCGTTTACCAAAACAAAAATGAAAAGTATAAGTGCAGGAAAAACGATTGAAATTACCTACAAAAGCGGAGAAACGGTAGACGTGGTTCAAGTAAGTAGGCAAACCATGCAATATTTATATAAAAATGGTGATATGTTTTCTTTTATGAATAAAGAAACATATGAAACCATAGATGTTTCTGTAGATGTTTTGGGAAATGACGCAAAATATTTAAAAGAAGGCATGGACGTTATTGCAGTGGTTCATGAAGAAAATATTGTGGCAATTCAGCTCCCCATTAAGGTACAATACACAGTAAAAACCGCACCTCCAGCAGTAAAAGGAGATTCTGCAAGTGGGAACGTTACAAAAGAGGTGGTTCTGGAAAATGATTTAACCATTCAAGCACCAATATTTATTAAAGAAGGTGAGGAGATATTGGTTAATACTGAGACAGGTGACTATGGCGGAAGAGTGACTAATTAAAAATGGCCAAAATAAGTAAAAAAAATACCTAGAAATAGGTGTTTTTTTGACAAAACAGCCTATTTTTACTAGACTGAAGATACGTTCTTTACATACATTACTGTATACACACTAGGAGGTGTACTATGAAAAGCAATTCATTTATATTGCTGGTATTAGTTTCTTTGTTGGCATTTCTTTCTTTGAGTATTGATTGTGATACGGAAGGTTTTGGTGTACAAAATGAGATACTCGCGTATAAGAGTATTAATCCTGTACCGAGTATATTTTCTACGAGTCAGTTAGTCACTATGCGCACCCACAAAGACACAACACTTAACGGATTGCTTGATGTTGTTCGTGAATCAGTTGTTCTTTTGCAGAACAAGCATGAGTCTGTGTGCAATATTTTTATTATAGATAAGAGCGCAAGACCGTGTCATCGTGAAAAAGAAATTAGGGATATTTTTCTATATCTTGAACCGATACTCTATGACCGTGCTTTTATGAAAAGAGCTCTCGTGCATTCCCATGGTTTTTTTACCGCGCCTATTCGTGCTGATATGAAAAAGTTACATATTGTTTTGACACACCAAGAAGAGTGGTTACATGAGATGCTAATGTATTATTTAGCGGAAAATAATAATGACCAGGAACGGTTATTTGTTTATAGTGAGCTGTTAACTAAGAAATATCATCTTCCGATTCGTGTACTTTCTTTTGTCTACCGGCGTATTACAAGAGATAGAGCGTGGCTCAAAGACATGCTTACACTTTTTTCTCAAACACAAGAACAGGGAGAAATGCTATAATGTGTGAAACAAAACCTATTGGTAGTCTTGGTGATTTATATAATTACATGATGTGCATAAAGCTTGAGTTGTCGCTGGAGGCAGACAACTTGGACAATGTTACTGACTTGAGGGTTACCACACGCACACTGCAATTATTAGGGTATGTGTCTTTGGCACAAAACATGGTGCGTACCAAGGTACACCTTTTCCCTTCTTTTTATAGTTTTGAGGACATTCTTGACATGGCAAGGTGTGTGACACGCCGACTAGAATCACTTCGTTTTCGCTTGAGTTTTGGCACAGACAAGGCAGAAGTTAAAGCACAGCTTGCGCAGTTTCCAGAATACATATCTGCAAAAGAATTGCGTGCGTGTGTCATGCTTCTTGGTATTTTTGCCTCAGACATGTTGTCAAAACAAGTGACGCATTAAGCCAAACCATCACAAGATAGAATTGTTTTGGCGCAATACCCAAAGTGTGAAATAAAAAAGACCTACATAATACATAGGTCTTTTATTTTTGTATAATGATCGTTTGGACTGATCTTTTGTCGTCTACAACACGGTTTTACAGGCTTGCGCAATATGCTTGGCCGAAATTCCTGCCACATCGTATAGCTCTTTTGCGGTGCCAGACATTTGATACGCCGTTACGCCCATTGGTATAAACTTTTTGGGAGCAATACCTTTTTTGCACAATTCTTTTGCAATCTGTGCGCTGTAGCCAGTTTTTGGGTTATGGTCTTCAACCACCACCACTCGTTTTGTTCGGTAGATCGAATCAAAAAGCACTTCATCAAATACTTGCGGACTACTTATAATAAGCAGTTCTGCCGAGAGTCCTTCCATGAGGTCGAGCGCTTCTACTGCTTCTGCAACCATTGATCCTGCGGCAATGAGTGTTACATCATGCCCTTTTTTGTAGACTGCTGTTTCGCCAAGAGTAAATGAATAATTACTACCAAAAAGTGGTGTGCCATCTTCTGTTTTAAGCATCGGCACTTTGTGCCGTCCCATTCTTACATAAAAATTTCCGTAATGACTGGCAATATAGCGAGTAATATGATCGCATTGGTTTGGGTCAGCTGGCTCTAAAACATGTGTGTTAAAGAACCCAAGCATAGAACCTATATCGTCAATTGCCTGATGTGTTGGCCCATCTTCTCCGACGGAAAGACCGCAATGTGTTGCCACCATTTTTACATTGGTGTTGTTAATATCGTTGACGCGAGCCTGGTCTTTTGCACGACTCGTCATAAACGCCCCAAAAGTAGAGCAAAATGGCACAAAACCTGATAAACTAATTCCACCGGCACAAGACACCATCTGTTGCTCTGCGACTCCAACATCAAAATGTCTTTCCGGAATCTCTTTTTGCATGATTGACGTTTTGACTGAACCAGACAAGTCAGCTGTCATAGCAATAATGTTTGGATTGAGTTTTGCCAAATCAAGCAGAGCGTTGCCATATGCAGTACGACAATCCATAACAATGTCTGTAGCATACACGTGAGGAACACCAGTGTGTACTTCTACTTGAGATAGTGGTTTGCGAAATACCGGAACCAAGGGTTGCCATACTATATGTCGGTGAAACGCATCAATCGTATTGGCTTGCTCGGTGGTTGGCAAAAGTCGCGCAAGTTCTTGTGTGGATTGTTCTGAAGTAGGTGCTTTTCCATGCCACGTGGCTTGGTGATTTCGCCCAGCTTCTTCCATAAACTCTATTCCTTTTCCCATTATGGTGTGACCTATAATTACCGTTGGTTTTCCGTTTGATGCCTGTGCCTCAGAAAGAGCATCCCACATATTTTGGTAATTGTGGCCGTCTGCAGAAAGAACGTTCCAACCAGCTGCTGTGAAAGTGGCATAATAATCCATTGGCATAATGAACTCTACACTGTCAGTGAGCTGCACATTATTATAATCAAGAAACACAATAAGATTATCAAGCGCATACTTTCTGGCAAAGTGCATTGCTTCGTAGACTTGACCTTCTTGTGTTTCACCATCACCAATAAGCGCATACACTTTTCCGTCGGTATTGTTGATTTGTTCTGCCAAGGCAAAGCCTGTTGCGGCAGATATACCACAGCCAAGTGGGCCGGTACCATACCACACACCTGGAACATGTCGACTGATGTGACCTTCATAAATGGTGCGTACCTTTCTAAAACCTTTTATAACATCTTTCTTTGCTATATACCCAAGCTCAGCTAGCACACTGTATACTGCTGGAGAAATATGACCATTTGAGATAATCACAGGATTTCCAGTTTGGCTAATGATTGAGGCGTAGAGTAGAGTGAGATAATCAATGCAGCCCAAAGAACCGCCAGGGTGGCCACTTTGTGCTTGAACCACCATGTCCAAAATACTGTGGCGACATGATTGTGAAAATGTGTGCAAAAACGTTAATTGATCTTCGGTAAGCTGTTCACCGATTTTTGGGATTGAATTCATAAGAACTCCTTGATAATGTGTATGGGTGGGTATCGTTGTGTGCGTGGTATTTGGTGGTATCACCTCCTTTTCGTGCTATGCGTTGATGTTCTTGCTTAGCGTACGTAGTTATATAGTCCGTAGAGTAATAGAATCTGAAACATAAGGATGATTGCAATTCCGGCTTGAAAACTAAGTTTCTTTGTTTTGTGTCGAAAAAAAGACATACCCCCAATAGCACCTATTGAACCGCCAATGAGCGCAAGAAGCCAAAGTGTTTTTTCTGGAACACGTCTGTCATTATATCGAGAGCGCATTTTATCAAAACCGTAGTAAAAAAAAGCAATGATATTAATCAAAACAATATATACTGACCCTGCTTGGGTAATGGGGTGCAGAGAGAAGAACCATGCGATGTCCATAGTATAATTATATATCATCTATACCAAGACCTTGCTCTTTCCTTCGGTCTTTTTCTGAAAGTTCTATAAGCCTCTGTCTAATTGGATTGGCATCAGCTACATCATAAAAGACAATACCAATATTGTCTGAGGCTGTTTTTATACTGACTGTGCCATATTTTAATACAGTGGGGAAAAATCCAATAGTATCTACGGTGACGTCTTGTATACGAAACAAATCTAGCTCAGATATTGTGCGTGAGAAGAGTGTCCATTGCTCTACGTCTATAATTCTTTTGTCTGTAACAATCCACACGTCAAGATAAAATTCATTAAATTTGGTAAACAGGAGTAGTAAGAGGGCAAGAAAATAGGTGCTGCCAGCTAACACAAGAAATGTGTACACCACTTGATTGAGTAGGAGAGCTGGAAAGAGGTTTGAGAGAAGGATGTATAATCCAAACGGAACAGCAAAAAGAAAGGAAATAGTGACTAAAGTGGGCAAAAAGGTAAACCAATGCCGATGTAACACATAGAGAATATTCTCGTCTTCTTTTTGTTTAATGAGGTGAGCGGTATCCATAACTTTTCGTATAAGAGTAATTTTTGGTTAAAAGGGTGAGCGAGATGAAGTTGGTATGTTGGACAGTGTTTGTGCATCAAACAAAGACTGGCTCCAGTCAATGTTTGCTTTGTGCAGTATAATTCCTGTAAAAACAAGCAAAATAATAGTAGATATGAGTATAAAAAAAGACACAATAAAGCTCACTGTTGTAAAAGAGGCGCTTTCAAAAATATGGAGAAAATTAAAAATGACAAAAATAATATATAGCAATATTATTAATGCATAGACAATAAGTAGTGAGTAGAGAGGGATTACAGGCATAAAAAGTGTATTATTGAGAAATATGTGAGACAGCAAGAGAGGTCACTTTTCTTCCTCGGGGGGTGCGTTCAAGCATTCCAATCTGTAATAGGTATGGTTCGTATATCGTCTCGAGTGTTTCTATGTCTTCTGCAACAGCTGCAGCTAAAGTACTTAAACCCACTGGCCCACCTTTAAATGTTTCGATAATGGTGGTAAGGATTTTACGGTCTACTTGATCTAGTCCATGGATATCGACATGAAGCATGTTTAGTGCTGTTGTTGCTGTTTCTGGGGTTATTATACCATTTGCCCGAACCTGTGTATAGTCACGTACCCGTTTGAGAAGCCGGTTTGCTATTCGAGGAGTCCTTCTTGCTCGAGAGGCAATATCCGCTTCAGCCTTATCTTGTATTACAATATCAAGAAGAATGGCGTTTCGTTGTATAATTTTTTCAATATCGTTGTTTGTGTAAAAATTGAGATGATAGACGTGGCCAAACCTATCACGGAAAGGGCCAGAAAGAAGGTTAAGTTTAGTGGTTGCACCAATGAGGGTAAATCGTTCAACAGGCATACGAAGTGTTCGGGCGGCCGGACCTTTTCCGACAATAATATCAATAGCATAGTCTTCCATAGCAGTATAGAGCACCTCTTCTATGGTTTTGTTTATCCGGTGGATTTCGTCAATAAAAAGTATGTCACCTTTGTTTAGGTTTGAGAGGATGGCCGCAAGATCTCCTGCCCGCTCCAGTGCAGGTCCAGCGGTAGTCTGTATGGTTGTGTTCATCTCTGAGGCTATAATATTTGCGAGCGTTGTTTTTCCTAGACCAGGGTTGCCATAAAATAGCACATGTTCTAGTGATTCATTTCTTTTTGCAGCAGCTTCAATAGAAATGCTTAACGGTTCTTTAATGTGCCCTTGTCCGATAAAGTCACTAAGTGAAGTGGGTCGTAATGGCACCTCCAGGATTGTTTCTTCGGGCTCTTGTTCTGGGTCCACAATACGGGCAAGCTCATCTGTTGTTGTGGGAGGTTCTTGTTTTTGCATAGTGTAGGTATCCTATCATGTATGTGTTTTGTGCTCAAGCAAAAAAGTTTTTTTGTGTGATTGTGGATAACTTGTTTGTAGATTGTGTATAATTTTTTTTTTGGAGCTTAATTTAGGAAAATATTTTTTTTATTTACCTGTTTGGTGCTTTTTATTCTCTGTGTTATACTTAAGGAAGTTATTCATATTACTACATATAGTGGTTCAAATAAATTTTGACCACAAAATATAGTATTCATAACAGAATAAGGAAATATTTTTTTCTTTCTGCATAGCTCTTTTTTTTACTTATGTATTTTATTATATTATGCCAAAACAAACCTTGTTTACGCAAATAAAAAAGAGAGATGGAAGTATTGTTTCTTTTGAAACAGAAAAAATTATTCTTGCAATCGAAAGAGCTTTTGTTACGATTCGAGGAGGTGTTCAGGAAACACTTCTTGATGATATGGTTGAGAAGGTTATTATGATTTTGGAGAAACGTTTTGATAGTTTGGTGCCGAGTGTTGAGGATGTACAGAATGTTGTAGAAAGCGTCCTTATGGAAGGGGAATATTTTGATGTAGCAAAGCACTACATTATATACCGATATGAACACACAAAAAAACGTGTAGCAAAACAAAAAGAAGCGGTAAAAAAGATAGAAGAGGGTGGGTTGTATATAATAAAAAGGTCAGGAAAAAAAGAGTTATTTTCTGTTGAAAAAATTAAAAAAACTTTAAGCACATATTGCAAAGGATATGAGGAAGTTGTGGATATTGATATTCTCGCAAACCAGTGTAGACAAGAAGTGTTTGAAGATATTGCCACAAAAGAGATTGATCGTGTCATTGTGATGGTGTTGCGTTCGTTTATTGAGCATGATCCGGCGTATGGCTATGCTGCTTCTCGTGCACTGCTGTTTCCACTATATAAAGATATTATCGGTGAAGAGTATGATGCAGAGAAGTACGAAGAGCAGTTGCGAGTTGCGTTTGTGAAAAATATTTACAAGGCTGTTGGTACAGGCCGACTTGATCCACGCGTACTTACCTTCGACCTTGATAGTTTGGCCGCAGAACTAGATTTTTCTCGTGATTTTTTCCACACATATTTAAGCACCCAAACATTAATTGATAGGTATTTTTTGAAAAATCCTGAGACTGGAGAGGTGTATGAGACACCACAGTTTTTTTGGATGAGAGTTGCAATAGGGTTGTCGCTAAAAGAAAAAAATTCATTAAAAACCACAAAAGATTTTTATGAGGTCATGAGTAAATTAGCCTATCTCCCAAGCACCCCAACACTATTTCATGCAGCTACTGCGCATCCACAAATGAGTTCTTGTTATCTTACTACGGTAGAAGATTCGCTTGATCACATTTTTAAATGCATTGGTGACAATGCGCAATTATCGAAATGGTCTGGAGGAATAGGAAATGATTGGACAAATTTGCGTGGTACCGGAGCGCTAATTCGTGGAACAGGTGTGCCGAGTCAGGGTGTGGTACCATTTTTGAAAATTGCAAATGATACGACCGCTGCTATCAACCGGTCGGGGAGACGGCGTGGAGCAACATGCGCATACATGGAAGTATGGCATTGGGATATAGAGGATTTTTTGGAGTTACGAAAAAATACCGGAGATGAGCGTCGTCGAACACACGACATGAATACTGCTGCATGGGTACCAGACCTATTTATAAAGAGATTAAAAGCAGACGGAGATTGGACACTCTTTTCTCCAGATGAAACACCAGATTTACACCATTTATACGGAGGTGATTTTGAGGCACGGTATGAGGTGTATGAAAAAAAGGCAAAGGATGGAGAAATGGTGTTGTACAAAACAATCAAAGCAAAAGATTTGTGGAAAAAAATGATTACGATGTTGTTTGAAACTGGTCATCCATGGATTACATTTAAAGATCCGTGTAATGTTCGGTCTCCGCAAGATCATGTAGGTGTTGTTCATAGTTCAAATTTATGTACTGAGATTACGCTAAATACAAGTAGTGCAGAAACAGCTGTTTGTAATTTGGGTTCAATAAATATTGCACGACATATTACTGGTGGTGTACTTGATGTAGAGAAAGTAAAAAAGACTGTGCGCACTGCCATGAGAATGTTAGATAATGTTATTGATTTAAACTTTTACCCAACCAAAGAAGCAGAATATTCTAATACAAGAAATCGCCCGGTTGGTATTGGTATGATGGGTTTTCAGGACGCATTGTATCAACTTGGTATTAATTTTGATAGTGAGGAGGGGATTGAGTTTGCCGACAAAAGTATGGAAGTAGTATCATATTATGCGATTGAATCGTCTAGTGCCTTGGCGGCTGAGCGTGGTGTGTATGAAACATACAGGGGGTCAAAGTGGGATAGAGGCATCTTTCCTGTTGACACCATAGCGCTACTCGAAAAAGAGCGAGGCTTACCTATTTCTTTAGATGTTTCTTCAACAATGGATTGGGGTTCTTTAAAAGATCGTGTAAAAAAGCAGGGCATACGTAATTCAAACTGTATGGCAATAGCACCAACAGCCACAATTTCTAATATTGCTGGGTGTACACCAACTATTGAGCCAATTTATAAGAACATTTTTGTTAAAGCAAACCAGGCTGGGGACTTTACTGTGGTAAATCCATATTTGGTAGCCGAACTAAAAGGGTTGAAATTGTGGGATACAGAAATGCTTGGAAAGTTAAAATATAATGATGGGAGTATTGCAAAAATTAATGAAATACCAGAAGAGATAAAGCAGCGTTACAAAGAAGTGTTTGAGATTGGGTCTGAGTGGATTATTCGTGCGGCAGCAAGACGGGGGAAATGGATTGACCAAAGCCAGTCACTCAATATTTTTTATAACGGAAAGAGTGGTGGCGAGTTGAGTAGTATCTATTTACGTGCGTGGGATATGGGGTTGAAAACAACATATTACTTGCGTAGTTTGGGCGTGTCTCAGGTAGAAAAATCTACTGTTAAGATTGCGGATCACGGTGTTACCCATACTAGAGATGTGGTTGGGGCAAACACAGGAGAATCAAAAAAAACAGGCGTGCTGTCGCTAAATGGCACCGCCAAAGATGTGTCGACATTGCGCAATGCCACACAAAACTCAAATACACAGACACTAACCACCGGAGGTGCAATACATGGATTAATTTCTCTAAAAAGTGCGCCAAAGATACGAACTGTTGTGCCGCAGCAAGCAGAACCAAAGCTGTGTAAAATAGAAGATCCAGAGTGTGAGGCGTGTGAATAACAATAATATACTCTTATGGCTATAGAAAAAACACAACAACGTGTAGATATTAATACACGAAAAATAATAAACGGTGCGGATGCAGACGTGGTGCAATTGTATCCAATGAAACATACATTTGCATGGGATGCATATAATGCCGGAAATGCAAACCACTGGCTACCAACAGAAATTAATATGCAAGGTGACGTAGAGCAATGGAAAACACCAGGTGTATTAACCGATGACGAAATTCGTGCATTTAAAACAGTGCTTGGGTTTTTTACCACGGCAGATTCTATTGCAGCAAACAATATTGTGATGGCGGCATACCGGCATGTAACATCGCCCGAATGTAGAATGTATTTGTTACGCCAAGCCTACGAAGAGGCAGTTCATACGCATGCGTACCAATATATGGTAGAAAGTTTGGGGCTAGACAGTGGGGAAATTTACAACATGTATCGTGAGGTAGATGCCATTTACAATAAAGCGTCATTTATTTTAACATTTAATGATGGTATTTTTGACCCAAGCTTTAAAACAGGAACATTTGAATCTGATCAAAAGTTTTTGGAAAATATTATTGTATTTTCATTGATTATGGAAGGAATTTTCTTTTATAGTTCTTTTGCGGTTATATTTGGATTCCAAAGACAAAATAAAATGAAAAGTAGTGCCGAGCAAATTCAGTATATTATGCGAGACGAATCACAACATTTAAATTTTGGTATTAATCTTATAAACACTATTAAAGAAGAACAGCCAGAGCTTTGGACGCCAGAATTTCAGCAACATGTTGTAGATATGGTAAAAGAAGGAGCAAAACTAGAATATACGTTTGCTGCCGAAGTATTTCCAAAAGGAATTTTTGGTATGAATGCCGAAAGTTTTAAACAATATATTGAGCATATTTCGGACAGAAGATTGGCGCGGGTTGGGTTGCCAGAACAGTTTGGTGTGAGTAATCCATTTCCGTGGATGAGTGAAGCAGTTGATTTAAACAAAGAAAAAAACTTTTTTGAAACACGTGTTATAGAATACAAAACCGGCGGAACATTGGATTGGTAAAAATAGTAATATAAAAAAACCACCATACAATTGGTGGTTTTTTTATATGTAAACTAATTCCCACAAATTTCTTGCAATTTCTTAAATTCTTCATCAGTAATTGGTTGCTCATTTTCTTTGCCTATTAGTGAGACAGTTGCAGGTGTTGTGTCGCTACTGTGCTCAAAGCCACCAACAAGTTCTGCTGGCAAATCTCTACTCATCATGCGTTTAATATATTTTCCAGATTTACCAATGAGCCATTTTGATTCTCCTTCTTCGTCTAAGTCTTTTTGGCTCAGGTCAAAATCTGGATATTCTTTTAGTAGGCGATGAATGGTGTCATATATTGTTTTGTCGGTATCGGGTATACTCCCTGACTGTTTTGCTATGTAATATAAATTGTCCAGTAACGCTCTACCGTGTGGTTTTTTTGCAAAACGTCGTGCAAGCACCAGGATGTATGGTCCTAGATTAATACTTTTGTTCATTTCGGGTATTGTAAAACTCAATGCCTTGCCTTCTGCTACAATCTTACATAGCCGGTAGAGACCCTGTGGTCTGTAGAGCTTAATTGTTTTTTTGTCTACGGTTATTCTAAATGTTTGGTTACCAAATAATTCTTGTGGCTGCTCGCCTCCGCTTACAGTGCCAGTTTGTATTGCCTGCTTAGCTGATTCTGAGTAAATAATACCACTGCTTCCTATTAATACTTCATTCATGTCCACGTCTCTTGTGCTTAGAATATCACTTAAAAAAGATTCGACAGAGGATGTAATTTCTTGCCTATCTACTCCTGTTGCGTCTGCGCCAAGAACACCTCTTGCCGCTTCTTCTTTTTTAGTAAGTGTGCCATCGAGAGCTTCTTCGGCGGTGTGACCTACAATAATATCTACATCATTGAGTGGGAATTCTGCAAGAATGGTAGAGACAGGTGCTTGAAATGCGAGTTTGGCTAGAATTCTGGCCGAACCCCCTTTGTGCAGCATGTGTTCTTTAGCTGGGACTTTGATTTCCACGCTCAGGTTGTGTGGCTCACCCAAATGTACGGAAATATTTGTTTTAACGTACGCACTTTCTTCTGGGTTCGGTTCTGTGTTTTCAATAGTAAGTGGTATGGTATTTCCTTCTTTGTCTGTGTATATGCCGTCTTTTGTATATTCTTTTGTTTGTGTAAGAATTTCATCAAAACCCAGTGTTAGCGGTGTTTCGTGTTTTTGTGCTTCCACAAAATGTGCATCTCTGTATACATCTATGCTTTTTGCTATTTCAAATAATATATTTTTTGCAAGTAGTGGGCGATTTTTTTGTAAAAGTTCTGGAGTAATAGATTCAGTTTGTTTTTTTACGATTTCTAGCTCTATATCAAGAATTTCCTTAAAAAGTTCCTCAGTGAGTTCCGGAAGATGCTGTCTCCTTTTTTCAAGCTCTTCGTCTGAGTAGTGTTTTTCAAGTATTCTGTCTCGGGCATTATGGAGAATGAAGTAAAAGAACTGCTTGATATTTGGGTGGATGTGTATAGCACTGTTCCAAGATTCTTCATCATCACCATTTTTTTGGGACTCTTCTAGGGTGTTGGGTGTTTGGTCTATTGTGGTAAAAAGCTTGGTAATATGCTCTTGCCACAGGGCACTATCTTCTGGCAGCTCTCTTAGGTATGACTCAATAATCTTTAGTTGGTTACCAATAGTAAGTGCTTCTTTGGGGTTTGTTTTCCCTCTGGTGTCTATTGTTGTGTCTGTGGGTAGTTGAGCAAAAGCATGCGCAGCTTCGTTTGCAGCAACGACAAGATATGTGCCTATCTCAGAAATACCGACATCAATTACACTCTCAATGTATTGCCACTCTTTTTCGGTAATTTCTTCACCTGTCACACCTAATTTTCTCAATTCATTGCGCATGCGTAAAATATCTTGCTCAATGTCTGATATCTTAAGAAGCGTTGTTTGTGTTATTTCTTGGTCACCCTCTGTGTGTAATGCCTGAGAAAGGTCGGCATGTAGTTTTTCCGCTGTTTTTAAATGCTCCTGGAGTTTGGCTATTTTTTCTGCATCTGTTTCACGTGTGTTGTAAATGGTTTCCTGTTTTGGAATCATATGGTATGTATATTATATAGATATATACAGTATACAAAAAAAATCGAATAAAATAAATATTCGATGTTATGTTTCAAGGTATTCTTCTATTGTTTCAAGTAGTTTATCTGCCACCTGATCTTTTGTGGTAAAGAGCAGCGAAAGAAGTGTGTCTGATTGTGTCTCTAGCCCATGTTCCATTGCGCAGTGTGACATTTCTATCAAAAGATATTGGGCTGCTCGCATTGCAGTTATTAGTTTATCTTGAACTAGGGCACCATACCTTACACAGTCGTCGCTTGCTTGGTGGTAACCCCTGCGCCAAAGTTTTTCTGAAAGTTGTGTATATATATGACTATTTGTAAAACCTTCAGTATCTTGCCGGTTACTAAGATGAAACCTTTTGTACACAGGAGACAGTTCCATTTCGGTTATACGCCGTATAAGCCTGTACTGTTCTTGCCTTGTGTGTTTTGCGGAATTATCCAAAACAAGAAACCCTTTTGCCTCTTTTGCCACATGTGGGCCATGAAATGCATACCTCTGGTTATGGGGATGCTCCGTGTTTACCAGGTCCTGCACATCTAAGAGTTTTTGTAGTATATTGGTCAGATTCTCTGTCTCATGTACCATGTTTGCAAAAAAAAGGAATGTCTCTGCTATTGCATGCGCTCCTGAACGGGCGTAATTACAACCTATGTTGGCAGAACTTCTACAGACTTCTAGTCTCGTATACTCTGGACAGACCATTTTTTGTGTTATGTTGGAATAGTTTACACTTTCCCCACAGACACTAACTTCCGTGTATCTAATTTTCTCTAGTATTTGTTGACTTTGTTGATTACTCCACTTCACGACTACTTTCCTTGTCTATTGTAAAAAAAACGTATACTACTGTTATACATTATTTTTGGTATTTTGTCAAGATAGTACAGGCTATTTCCCAAAATTTCTTTGTTGGTCGGCATACCAATCAACTGCGTCTTGTAAATCTTCTGGAGAATAGGCTGGCCATTTAATATCGGTAAAATAGAGTTCGGCATAGGTAGATTGCCAAGGTAAATACCCAGAAAGTCGCTTGTTTCCACCAGTACGAATAATCATGTCTGGGTTTGGCATGTCTTTGGTGTCTAAATATTGTGCAAATGCTTCTTCTGTAAGAGTGCTTGGGTCCAATCCTTCTGCAAGCATCTTTTTTGTTGCTCGAAGAATCTCGTCGCGTCCACCATAATTTATCGCAAAAGTAAGGGTCATTTTTGTGGCATTTTGTGTTTTTTCTGCAATATCTGCAAGTTTTTTCTGGACCTTCTCTGGGATTTGTTCAGAAATATCACCAATGATTTGAAATTTTGCATCGTTTTGCAAAAAATCATCTAAATAATCAGTAATTTTTTCGAACAAAGAAAAAATATGATCAACCTCCTTCTTATCTCTTTTAAGATTTTCTGTAGATAGCGCCCAAAACGTAAGGTGGGAAATACCAAGATCAAGTGCTTTTTGCACAATACGCTTAAGGTTTTTGGCACCAGTAGAATGGCCTAACATGGTAGGTTTTCCTTGTTCTTTGGCCCACCTTCGGTTGCCATCCATAATTATTGCAATGTGTTGTGGAAGTGTGTTCATAATATGTGTAGTTCTAGCCTTCTCCTAGAAAGCAAATAAAGCATACCATATACTATACACGGATTACTTGCCTTATTCAACCCACTTTGCTATAGTAAGCAGTATAAAATAATTATGCCGCGGTGGTGGAATGGTAGACACGAGGGACTTAAAATCCCTTGAAGGAAACTTCGTGCGGGTTCGACTCCCGCCCGCGGCACAAAAAAAAACCACAATTTGTGGTTTTTTACGTTACTTTCATTTAAGAGGTGGATACAAAATGCTTAGGTTTGTTTTACTACCATAACGGACTCTTAATATTTTTCAGCCTTGGGTTTGTGACTTTTGTGTATAATTGTGTAGTTCTAATATTTGCATGTCCAAGTAATTCTTGTACGTATCGTACGTCTGTCCCATTTTCTAGCAAATGCGTGGCAAAAGAATGTCTGAGTGAATGAAACGTGGCAGGTTTGTTCACTTTTGCTTTTTCCAAGCTTTTGCGGAACATTTTTTGAAGGGATGTTGTTGTAAGACTGTCTCCGCGATTGGAAATAAAAACAACATCATCTGCATTTTTACCAGCGATTATGTTTCGTAAATCATCTTGCAACATCTTTGGCAACACGCTTATTCTATCTTTTTTGCCCTTTGCTCCTTTAATATGCACGACAAGTTCATCAATATCTAAGTCTAGCACCCTTAGTTTTACCACTTCACTGACTCTCATGCCGCAAGCATATCCAAGCGAAATCATGAGTTTGTATTTAGCATTATTTGTTGCATCAATAATCTTTCCAATTTCTGCTCGCGACAATACTATCGGTAGCTTTTTATTTCTTTTTGCAAATTTCAAGTCAATTTTTTGTGGATTTTTTAATACTTCAGTATATAAAAACTTTACCGCATTGAGTGCAAGATTTATTGTCTGCGGAGATTGCTTACGCTTGTGTTTATCTAACAAAAAATCTTCAATCGCTTCTTGCTTATTCTTTAGACCAGCTTTCTTAGAAAAAATTATATACTCTTTTATATATAGCAAATACGCCTTACACGTTTTAGGGGAGTAATTTCTTAACAGCAATACTCGCTGAGTTTTATGTAAAATATCCTCCATAAACAAAGCATAACAAAAGTTTGCATAACACACAAGTTGTTGTTACAATACAGGCATAAAGTTTGGATAAACACTAGTTA
>JABJHO010000010.1 GCA_018661775.1 Candidatus Magasanikiibacteriota bacterium
CATAAACATTGGTACAGGTACTGATGTAAATACAATTAATATTGGTACAGAAAACACAGCAATAGATGTTATAGCTATAGGTTCTGCTAAAGGGTCAGTTACCATGCCTAATGTATCCTCAACCTACATTGATGCAACAGGATATGTAAGTACAACAAAGTTGACTGCTGATGGAACTTTTGATGTGGGTGGTGGTACAGAGTTAGCAAAGATTGTTAAAGGTAATATCGCTGATGGTAATAGCGGTTGGAATCCGAATGGTGGTACGAGTGAGTTTACAATCACTGCGGATGCAGCTTCTGTTTTGGTAAATTCTTTCATTGGGGTTAGTGTGGGTGTAAATGGTACAGCCGCCACCTGTTCTGTTTCTACTAGAACAGCGAGTACCAATTTTGTGGTAAAGTGCTCTGCTAACATAGACAATGGTGCTACGTTACAATATATGATAGTAAATTAGATCTTTTTTTAAGAAGGAAAAAACCCGCACTAATAATGCGGGTTTTTTGGTTCATGGGTTTTTGATCTAGAGCAATGTGCTGTATAGTTTTCGTGTTTCTTCCACCATGTTCTCAAGAGAATACGTTTTACTTGTTTCTTTGGCAGTTTTTGCATAGCTCACCATATCATCATTGTGGTCTTGCGCATAGTCAAGTGCTTTTGTTAGCTCCTTTGCATTAGACGGTTCAACACATAGTCCAGTTTCTTTGTGTGTAATAAGTGATGGAATTCCTCCAACATTTGTTGTTATAATAGGAATTTCAGCGTGCATTGCTTCTAAAATGGTATATGGCAACCCTTCTTTTTTTGATGGTAATACAAATGTATCAAAAGCATTGAGTAGTGTTCGTGCATGGTCTATTGTGCCAACAAAGTACACATTCTTTAGCTGTAATTCTTTTGTTAGGCGTAAAAGGTCTTTTTTTTCTGGACCATCGCCAATGCAAAAAAACACACAGTCATTCCGCTTTTCCATGTTTGCTATAGCCTGTAAATATACATCATATCCTTTTGTTTTGTAGAGATTTGCAATGGTGCCAAACCAAAAGGTATCGTTGTCTATTTTTTTACCAATCTTTTTTTGCAATATATCTTGTGCGTCTTTTTTTGAAAGCAGTTTTGCCGGTGCAATGCCAATTGGGATTTCTGTAATAGTGGTGTGTTTTTTTACCAGCTGTTTTCCAACATGGCTGTCTTGTGGAGAAAGGGTAATTATGGCGTCCTTATGTTTTGATGAATATGCTTCTAGGGCTTTATATACCACCTTCTTCATTTTTGGTAGTGGTTCGTGAAAAACCCATCCGTGTGCGGTATATACCACTTTTGCATTATTGCAGCCGGCTGATGCAATACTTCCCAGAATTCCTGCTTTTGTGCTGTTTAGGTGGATAATGTCTGGTTGTATGGTTTTGTAGAGTTTGTGCAGCTCCAAAAGTGCAAGTGTGTCATGTATTGGTGAGATTGCGCGTTTGAGGTGGTCTAATTCGTGAATTGGCACAATGTTCGCTAATGTATTGGCTAAATCATTGTTTTTTTCTCCTGCGCCAATTGCAATATGGATATCAAAATCATCTGTAAGTCTGGTAATAAGGCTATGAATATACATTTGCGCACCACCCCAATGACCTTGGGTAACAACATATAATAGTGTAGGTTTTTTGGTTTGACTTTTCATAGTACTGTAAGTATAATACATGCATCATAATAATTCAATATTTGCGTTAATTAAGCAAAAAAACTATACGTTTATGCGAATACTAGTCACTGGCGGAGCCGGTTTTGTGGGGTCTCATTTATGTGAGGTGTTGGCGAGTAATACAGAAAATACGGTAGTCTCTTTAGATAATTATTCAACAGGAAAAGAAGAAAACCATATTGAGGGCGTCACATATATTACGGGTCACACAAAAGACATAGAAAAACATATTACCGAAATTCCAGATATTATATATCATTTGGGAGAATATGCCCGTACATCAGAAAGCTTCAATGAACCAGATAAAGCCTGGGAGTACAATATTCAAGGTACGTTTAATGTGCTTGAGTTTTGTCGCAAAAATAAGGTAAAAAAAATAGTATATGCAGGGTCAAGCACTAAACTTGCTGATGGGGGAGATGGAAGAAACCAGTCGCCATATGCGTGGACAAAGGCATCAAACACTGAGTTGGTGCAACGGTATGGGGAGTGGTTTGGTGTGCCATATGCAATTGTGTACTTTTACAATGTTTTTGGTGGTCGGGAAATGGAGGAGGGTCCATATGCCACACTCATTGGTATTTTTAAACGATTGAGACGAGCAGGAGAGTCTCTGACGGTTGTATCTCCTGGTACCCAAACACGAAGCTTTACCCATGTCGATGATATTGTTCGTGGTATTATTTTGGCAGGAGAAAAGGGGGGTGGGGACGGATACTGTCTTGGGCCAAGAGAGTCTTTTACGGTACATGATATTGCAAAGATGTATGGCGGTGAAATTACCATGTTACCAGAAAAACCAGGAGACAGAAAAACTGTGGCGATTGATTTGGAAAAAACAGAGCGTGATTTGGGGTGGAAAGCAGAAAAATCTGTAAAGGATTATATTGCTGAATTTGTTGAGACATTGGTATAGCTATGAAAAAGAACATTCTTATCTTTTCCAC
Organism: Candidatus Magasanikiibacteriota bacterium; assembly: GCA_018661775.1. Classification (GTDB taxonomy): domain Bacteria; phylum Patescibacteriota; class Patescibacteriia; order Magasanikbacterales; family UBA922. Next base: position 2,641 of record JABJHO010000010.1, read on the forward strand.
CGCATATGTTCCGTTTGTGGGTGGAGCAGAAGTTGCCATGAAAGAAATTACTGACAGAATAGATGAGTATAATTTTGTGATGGTTACAGCAAAGATGGATAAAAAACTGCCAAAAAAAGAACAGATTGGGAATATTACCGTTCACAGGATTGGTGTGGGCATTCCCATGGTAGATAAACTGTGTTTGGCACTATTTGGTCACATAAAAGGTATTGCTTTGCATAAAAAACATAATTTTTCTTGCGTGTGGTCACTTATGGCAAGTTATTGTGGTTTTTCGGCAAGGAAGTTTAAGAAAAAAACGAATGTACCGTTTTTACTCACGCTTCAAGAAGGTGATCCAATTGACTATATTTTGCATAAAGTGCGATTTGTTAAAAAACAATTCAAAGAAATTTTCTTACTCGCCGATGGGCTGCAAGCCATTAGTACGTATTTATTTGATTGGGGAAAAGACATGGGGTTTGTGGGGGGCGTTGCCGAAGTGGTGCCTAATGGTGTTGATGTGGCTCGGTTTACAAAAAAGTATACAGACGAGGAATTAGTTGCTGTGCGGAAAAGTTTTGGTTTTTCAGATGATGTATTTTTGTTGGTGACTGCCTCAAGGTTGGTTATCAAAAATGATGTAGAAAGCGTGATAAAAGCACTACCACTTCTTGCTAAGGATGTGTGTTTTGTGATTTGCGGCACAGGGGATTTGGATGAGCGGTTAGCTGGGTTAGCAAAAGAACTTGGTGTTTTTGACAGAGTAACATTTTTGGGAAATCAGTCACACGAAGAGTTGCCAAAAATACTACATGCTAGCGATGCGTTTGTTCGTCCATCAATCACAGAAGGGCTTGGGAATGCGTTTCTCGAGGCTATGGCGGTAGGTTTGCCAACAATTGGCACACGAGTTGGTGGTATTCCAGATTTTTTAGAAGATGGAAAAACAGGGTTTTTCTGTGAAGTACAAAATCCTAAAAGTATAGTAGACACGATTGTGCGCATTCAACACTTGTCGGCCGAAGAAAAAAAACATATTCACAACAATGCAATGGAGGTTATTGCAGAAAGGTATAACTGGGAATATATTTCAGGGAGAATGAAACATATATTTACATCCTTATGCGCATCCTCATAGCTACAGGCATTTATCCACCAGATATTGGTGGGCCGGCAACGTATACAAAGGAATTAGAAAAGGAATTGCCAAAGAGAAATATTGAAATTGAAGTTGTATCATATTCAGATGAAGATTCGTTTGACGGAGATCCTGAATATTTATTTCGAGTGAATAGAAATGCTCCAATTTGGAAGCGGTATTTTTGTTACGCAAAAAAAGTTTGGCAAAGAAGAAAAGAATTTGATATTATTTATGTGCAAGATCCTGTGAGTTCGGGTGTCCCTGTTTGGCTGGCGAGTAAGATAATAAGAAAGCCATATATTTTGAAGGTTGTGGGGGATTATGCTTGGGAACAAGGCAAACAGCGTTTTGGTGTAAAAGAAAATCCTGATGATTTTCAAAAGAAAAGATATGCTTTTTCTGTAGAGCTGATGCGATTTTTGCAAAAGCGTGTAGCAAAGAATGCTAAAAAAATTTTTGTTCCAAGTAATTATTTGAAAATGATTGTTTCTCATTGGGTGAAAAATACAGAAAAAATTCAGGTTATTTATAATACACTTGATATTGCACCATTAGAAAAAAACAAAGAAGAACTTCGAAAGGAACATGGGTTAAAAGGCTTCACAATGCTCTCTGTGGCGCGTCTTGTCCCTTGGAAAGGGTTTCTTAGTCTTATAGATGTCGTAAGTACTCTCAAGGCAAAAGGATTAGATTTGAATCTTTATATTATTGGAGAGGGGCCGGAGAGAATAAAGATGGAAACAAAGATAAAGAATTTAACATTAGAAAAAAATATTTTTTTACTTGGGAGAAAAAGTCATAAGGAAGTTTTGGAATATTTAGGAGCTTCAGACTTATTTGTGCTTAATACGGAATATGAAGGATTGTCTCACCTGCTTCTTGAGGCAACTATGATGCATTGTCCAATTCTTACAACACGTGTTGGGGGGAATCCAGAAGCAGTAAAGGAGGGTGTAAATGGTATTCTTGTTTCTTATAATGATAAGGAGGCTTTGGGTGAAAAGATTGAAATGATTATGAATGGAGGTTTTGAATTGAAAAAGAAAAAAGTAGAAGAGTTTTTTGTTCGCTTTGAAAAAAAAGTTTTATTTGATAAGTTAGTACAAGTTTTAAAAACTTGACTTTTGTCTATTTTTTGTCTATAATATGTCTATAGATATATTAAATTTTTTATATGTTTGATCCAAAATATAATATAAGTACGAAACTTCTTGCAAATATTAAGCGAATTACAGAACTTGTTTATGAATTAAATCATTTACGTTTTTCAAAAGTAGTTTTAGCTGAGCTTGAAAAAAATGCAAATGAAATTTCAGTCTTTTCTTCTACGAGTATTGAAGGAAACCCACTTCCTATTACGGAAGTTAAAAAGATTTTAAAAAATAAACCAGAGCATGCACGAGATAGTGAAAAAGAAGTTTTAAATTATAATAAGGCACTTGTTGATTTGAAAGATAATGTTAAAAAAGAAATAAGTTTTAATTTTTCTTTTATTTTGGATGTTCATAAAAAGGTGACAGATGGACTAGTACCTAAGTTTGATTGTGGAAAAGTTCGACAAAAACCAGTATTTGTGAATGATCCTATAGTGCGTAAAACAATTTATTGGCCACCAGATCATAATGAAGCTGGAGACTTATTAAAAGAATTAGTTTTTTTTGTAAAAAGAAATAAAAATTTAGACCCTTTATTACTGGCTGGTATCTTTCATAAACAATTTGTAATAATTCATCCATTTATTGATGGAAATGGTAGGACGGTACGTTTATTAACCCAAGTTCTTTTGGCGAGCCTTGGGCTTGATCTTTTTGATCTTTTTAGTTTTGAAAATTATTATAATAAAAATGTACAAAAGTATTTTGAAATGGTTGGTGTAAAGGGAAATTATTATGATATTCATGAGGATGTTGATTTTACGTTATGGCTTGAATATTTTACTGATGGAATTATTGATGAATTATTACGAGTACAAAAAGAATTAAATAAACAGAATATTACTCCAGAGACAGAGATTAAAACTTATCACAAAAGTATTATTAGATTTATAGAAGAAAATGGATTTATTCGTGATAGTGACTATGCTAAGCTAACCGAAAGAGCGCGTTCTACTCGAAATGTGGATTTTAAAAAACTTATTGACTTAGGATATATTGAATCTCATGGAAAAGGGAAAGGAATGTATTATAAATTGAAGGTATGAAAATCTTGAGCCTAAGTCTTGATACAAAAATACTTGAAAAGAACTCTTCAGTAGCACAGCGTATGGCGTGGTTTGGTGGCGTTGTGGATATGTATACCATTGTTGTCCCTTGTGATGAAAAAAAAGAGATAACACTTTCGGATAATGTTTGTGTCTTTGGTAGTGGAGGAAAAAACAAAATAATACAGTTCTTTACGCTGTTTCGCTTGGCAAAAAAAATACTAAAAGAGGGGAAATACGGCGTTATTACAACCCAAGATCCGTTTTTTACTGGTTTAATCGGAGTACTCCTTGGAAAAAAACACGGTAGTGGTATAGAGGTGCAGGTTCACGGATGGGATAAAGAAACTTTTTTTCGTAATATATTGAGAAATTGGACCATACGGCAGGCAAATGGGGTTCGTGTGGTGAGTAACAGAATGAAACAGAAAGTACAAGACCTTGGTGTTATGGTACAAAAAATTACGGTTGTCCCAATATATACCAATGTGCAAGTACAAAAAGATAGTACAAAAAAGATTGTCCCAGGAAAAAGACGCTTTATTACGGTTTCCCGACTCGTGCCAGTAAAAAATATTGCATTACAGCTACAGGCTTTTGTAGGGCTAGATAGCACACTCGACTGGTCTTTGGCTATTGTAGGTGATGGACCAGAAAGAGATATGTTAGAGAGAAGGGTAAAAGAGTTAGGACTAGAAGAGCGTGTTTCATTTTTAGGATGGTGTGATAACGAAGAACTCGGGCGTGTGTATGGTGGTGCTGATTGTTTGCTCCTTACGTCAAATAGTGAGGGGTGGGGAAGGGTGGTAATTGAAGCAGGGTCATATGGTGTGCCAACAATTATGACCGATGTTGGGCTTGCAGGGGAGGTGGTTAAAGATGGCGAAAATGGTGTTGTGGTGGCCAGTAATGATACTTCTGCTTTACGAAGCGCTATTGAAAGGGTTATACTAGAGCCTGTTTATCTTAAAAAACTTTCTGCTGGAGTTCTTGAGACAGTAAAACGTTTGCCTACTAAAGAGGAGGTGTTGGAGAGGTATGTGGAGGGGTGGAAGAATGCAATACTATGAAACTCTTAATTTGTACACAAAAAGTAGACAAAAACGATAGTGTTTTAGGTTTTTTTCATAGGTGGATTGAGGAATTTGCAAAGCATTGTGAAATGGTTACGGTGATTTGCCTAGAAAAGGGTGAGTATAGCTTGCCCAATAATGTTAAGGTGTTGAGTTTAGGAAAAGAACATGGCGTTTCACGATTGAAATATCTTTTTTGTTTTTATACCTATATTTGGAAATATCGCAAAGAGTATGATAAGGTTTTTGTTCACATGAATCCGGAGTATGTGGTTTTAGGCGGTTTGTTTTGGAGGTTGTTGAAGAAAAAAATTGCGCTTTGGTACATGCATAAAAGTGTAAATCTTAAGCTTCGTATTGCTGAAAGATTGGTTCATAACATTTTTACCGGAACCAAAGAGAGTTTTCGACTAAAAACAAATAAGTTACATATTACTGGACACGGGATAGACACTGCTGCGTTTTCATTTTCCCCAAAGGTTGTAGACAAAGAGAATCTACGTTTTATTTGTGTGGCAAGATTTTCCCCGGTAAAGCATACTGAAGATGCAGTGGAATTTGCAGGTCTTTTGGATAAGAATGGGATTGGATTTGAAATGACCTTAATTGGGACTGTGTTAGACGAAGCTTATGTTAATAGGCTCAAGTCAAGGGTTGAGGAGTTGCACTTAGGTAAAAAAGTTTTTTTTCAGAAAGAGGTTCCTCCTGATCAGGTGCAGTGTTATTTGGCTCAAAATAACATTTTTATTCACACGGGAAATACTGGTAGTTTGGACAAGACTGTGTTGGAGGCCATGGCAAGTGGGTTGTATGTGTTTTCAGCCAACGATGCGTCAAAAAACCTCCTGAGAACTATTGGTTTGGGTGATTTCTGTTACAGATTGGGTGACGGAAAGGATTTGTATGGTGCTTTCTCGAAAGTGTTGGGTAGAATGTTTGATCAAGGTGTCCTCAAGAAACAAAGGGTTTTGGTGGAAAAAGGACATGATTTGAGTCGTCTGGTTGATGTTATTCTGAGAACTATTTGAAAAGTTTTTTATTAGTATATATTTTAACACCAAGTTTTTATGGATTTTGTTCCGTTGGTTCAGGTGGGGAAAGAGCATTATGATTTTGAGAATTACTGTAAAAAGGATTCTTGGTTGAATTTTTGGTATCAAATCAAGACTGTCTTATCCTATCAACCTCAGAGAGTCTTAGAAATAGGTCCCGGGACAGGTGTTGTAACCGACATCCTTAAAAAAAATGGTATAGAGGTTGTTACACTTGATATAGATGAGAGCCTCAGTCCTGATGTGGTAGCCTCAGTTCATGACATCCCTTTTTCTGCAAAAAGTTTTGATCTTGTTTTGTGTTGTGAGGTCTTAGAGCACTTGCCCTACAAATTTTTTATAAAATCTCTGAAAGAGATTTATAGAGTCACAAGAGGCTCTGCCGTACTTGGTTTGCCAAATGCAAGTGGTGTTTTGCTTGTTAATATTAAAATACCTCTCTTGCATAAGTTGGTCTTTTTTCGTAAGATTCCCTTTTTTTGGAAAACACACAGGTTTAATGGTGAGCATTATTGGGAGACAGGTAAAAAGGGCCACTCTTTAGATCGAACGAAAAAAGATATTGAGTCTGTGGGGTTTTCTGTGAAAAAAATGAAAATACCCTATGATGATGCTGCTCATGTGCTTTTTGTTTTAGAGAGAGGTGGTGTTTTATAGCGTTTTTACTACTATCTCTATATATTCTATGAGTTACAGAATCTTTTTATGTATAATCTGCTAAGTCTGGGAAAATATACATTTATTCTTCAATATGGACTATATTAAAGTTTTCTCCTATGTGCGGTATTAATGGCTTCAATTTTTCAGATGAAGAGTTGATAAAAAAAATGAATAAAAAAATAAAACATCGTGGCCCAGATGGCGATGGTATTTTTGTATCCGAAAATGTTTCTTTTGGTCACACAAG
>JABJHO010000025.1 GCA_018661775.1 Candidatus Magasanikiibacteriota bacterium
ACCACTCAAGAGTGTGATGAAGGATCCTGAATTTCAGAAATTATTTGAGACTGAAGAGTTTAGAAATAAACTAAAAGCTGGCCTCTATGAAAATGACATTGACATACTACTGGGTACACTACGAAGCATTACACCAGAAAGTCTTATGAGCGAAACGGCAAAGAAGAATATTCAGGAGGCTCAAGAATATTTAGACAAAGTGTCTTCGTATATGACAAAGTGTGATCTCATTCTAAGTAACAAAGAATTAGATCAAGGTAAAGCACGTACATTCTTAGAAGAAATTAGCACTTTGGCAGAACAAGGAGTTGTACCATACCAGAAAGCAAGAGCTCAAAAAGCTATCAAAAAAGCTCTTAAGCTTTTCAAAAACACAGGAGACTGGGAAAACTATGTAGCGGGACTAGAATAGTGTCCACAAAAAAAGACCTATTAAAACGGTCTTTTTTTGTAGGTAATTTTTATAAGATATGCAGACACTATTGACATAATTGTGTTTTTGTGGTATAGTATCTTGTTCTAATATATTGCCTTAGTATGGGAAAAATAAACAAACACGATATACCACAAAAAGCTCTTGTTCCAGAAAGGGTAGATTATGATACCAAAACTACCACACAAGATTTGGAAAAAGCAAAAAACCTAGAGGTACAGCTAGCTGCATATAAACTCTACAAAAATATTGCATATACCGCTACACCACACAACAAAGATACCAAAAAGTGTGTTTATTTCCATATTAAAGATGAGGGAAATGACAACCTTATTGTATCAGTTTTTGAAGATAGTCGGTTTACCAAGGTTACCACCACTCTTCCTGTTTCTGCACTTTTATCTTATGTAGAAAACTTTACTTTTTCCCCTACCGACCTAATGTTCTCTTCGGAACCTCTTGCAATTGCACAAGAAAAAGAAGATATTCTAGATAATGCATATATAAAAAAATACCGCACACTTCTTGATGCTCATGGTATTGTTCCAGAAGCTGCACATGTTGCAATACCTAAGGCAGGGTCTCAACATGGTATACTCCACTTTTCTCTAGAAATACAAAAAGATGGCTTGTTTGTGTCTTGTTTTTCTGACAACACCGACAACACAACACACCACTTGGGGAATTACCCACTCAAAAACTTTTTGCAGCACTTTTCTCAAAATTTTTCTTTTTCTGCTCTTCCTGGCAATAAACCAAAAGATGTTGCCTTAGCAAAGATTCTCGAAACACATGATATTGCACAATATAACAAAAGACACACGGTAATACCCGGACAGGCATATACTGCGCAAAGTGACACAGCAAAAAAAACCGCGTATATCAAACAAACCAAGACAAGTGAGTCATGTTTCATGCATTATTATACAGATAACTCATTTACACAACGCATAGCAACGCAAAGTATGTCTGATTTTATGCGTCACTACCCAGAAGCTACAATTACTCCAGTGGTACCAAAAAATAAGCCTGAACAATCTCGAAAACAACTCGCCCCAGAGCACGTGCACAGCAAACGTGTCGGAGCTGACCAAAAACCAACAGAAGCATCTACTGAATCTGAATCTTATTTTGACGCACTTCCGGAACGTTTTCGTGGAGAACAGGGAATTACACGTCACATAAAAATACAACAGAGAGAAAACACAGAAAAACCACCACAACCAAAAGACCCAAATCCATATGTTACCTCGCTTGTACGAGAAAAAGAATCACTCCGCCAAAGACTTTTACAGGCAACCACAACCACAGACATAATCCAGAATATTGAACAATCGTTTAATATTACGCTAAAGCCAAACGGATCTCTGAGTAATCCTTGGAACATGTTCCAAAGAATCGCATTTCGTACGCAGCGTTCTCGAGGTGAAAGAGGTTTGTTCTTATTTGCACAAAAACGCCTTGCAATTATTGCCACAGAATCAGCACAAAAGAAACATACCCCACGCATAACAACGGCAAGACGTATACCTCAAAAGTCAGCAAGAAAACCATGGTTAAAGCGACTATTTTCACGATAAAAAGACCCGGATATGGGTCTTTTTTGGTCCAATATATAGAATACGTCAGTCCATCAACACATTGTCCACAAATAGTGCACAGATTCTTAGGTGCTTGTATAATTTCTTTGCTTTTCCTAGCATAATACACTTTTTTTTGTACATCTTGACAAAGGCAAACTTATGTGCTATACTCTAATGTTATTCTATCTCCAAAAGAGATATATACATTGTTTACAAAAAGTACGTATGAATGAAATTATAAGACCGGAAATGTATAACCAAGAGGTTCTATACACACCAGTCACAGAATGTGCAGAACAACTTATACAACACATAGAAAGTATTGCGGACCACAAGCTTACTCTTGATACGCAATACATTGCCGTTCCAAAACCATCTTCTACACAAACAAGCAATGTATTCTTCAGTATTACAGAAGGTAGTGACATGTTAGAAGTTACTATTTTCTCAGATAATACGTTTACAGAAAAAAAACACACTCTCTCTGCTGATGCATTACTTGCATTTGCCAATGACTTTGTGTTTAGTCAACACGAAATTGACACAGAAACCTCTAAAAACAATACAGAAAAACTCTCATACTCCACAGAGCAAGAAAAAAAGGTACACAGACAATTGCAGATACTTAAAAACCTCGATATTATCCCGGACACCAAACACGTTGGTATTCCAAAACACACTCTAGATAGAGGGGTTCTCCACTTTCGCGTCAGTCACGGTACAACAGGGCTTATTATTACGTATTATTCTGACGAAACATACAATGAGCAAGAAATCCACGGAACGTATGTTATAGACGATTTTCTTGATGTGCATAACAATAACTTTGTATTTAAAAAACTCAAGACAGAAACAACACCATCTCACGATAAACACAAAGAAGTGTCCGCTTTGGCACTACAACACACCATTCGTGAACACAAAGAAAGTGAATACATGGCGCAACACAGGCTAAACGTACAAACACCGTATGTTTTTGTCTCAGAAGATGTACGCACACCAACATACTTCAGTGTAGAAAAAGTAGACAACCTTACCACGGTTACTCTCTTTGCAGATAATTCATTTTCAGAAATTAACACAACACTTCCGCTTGTAACATTTCTTACACAACACCCAAAAGCTGACATTGCTCCGACCGTACCAAGACCACAACCACATCACATTTCGGAAAAGAGTGAGATTGCATGGAGTTCTGAAGTGCATTACAAAGATACTGAAGCGGTGAACTCTTCCAAACAATATACTAAAAATACTGATTCATCTCCCAAAGACAACGAAACCAAAGCATATATTATACAAAAAGAACCAGAAGCAAAAGGCCCTAGAGATATGTTGCTGCACGCAAAAACTGCTGAAGGAGTTATCGCAATTACAGAAGACACACTCGGTGTAACACTCAAACCAAATGGTTCACTCAAACAACCTTGGAATATCGCGCAACGAGCAAAATTCTACATGACGTCAACACCAGGACAGCGCGGACTCCTCCTATTTGCACAAAAACGACTCACGATAATCGAAAGACACAATTCAAGCCAAAAGAAGACTGGGTAATAAAAACAAAAAAGACACGATAATTTATGTGTCTTTTTTGTTTTGATATCTTTTACCACGCCACTTTTTCACTAATTTCTTTTTGTACTTTTTCAATAAACTCTTTTTTTGATACATTTTCTTGCTCTTCGGTGCCACGCTTTCGTATACACAAATCCTCTCCGGATAGTTCTTTTTCTCCTACCACCAAAATATATGGCGCCTTTTGTGTTGCCGCTTTTCGTATTTTTTTCCCAACCGTTTCGTCTGCTTCATCTACTTCTACGCGAACACCAGCGTTTTGTAATTCTTTTGCCAAATCTTTTGCGCCAGCCAAATGTTTTTCGGTAGAAACCGGAATAACATGCACTTGAACCGGGGAAAGCCATAATGGAAATGCACCGGCAAAGTGTTCTATCAAAACTGCCATGAATCTTTCGTATGAACCCAAAATAGCGCGATGAATCATTACGGGCGTTGATTCTTTACCTTCATTGTCTGTATACACCAAACCAAAACGCTTGGGCATATTAAAATCTAGCTGGACTGTTGCCAACTGCCATTCACGCCCCAAAGAATCTTCAAACATAAAATCAATTTTTGGACCATATATTGCCGCTTCACCTTCTACTCTTTTTGCGTCTAATTTTAATTCTTTTGCCATTTCCTCAAGCATAGATTCTGCCATATCCCAGTCCTCCGTTTTACCAATATACCCATCTGGATTTTTTGAGTCACGGACAGACAAAGAAACCCAATGCTTTCCATACAAGCCAAGACCTGTGTAAAACGTCTCGATAATCTTGCACAAATTTGCCACTTCTGTTTTTATTTGTTCTCCAGTACAAAAAGTATGACCATCATCACATGTAATAGCACGCACGCGAGTAAGCCCAGCAATTTCACCTGGCTTTTCATCGCGGTACTGCATTGTAGATTCAATATAACGCAAAGGCAAATCGCGATAACTGCGTGGTCGAGAAGCATAAATTTGTGTATGATGCGGACAATTCACCGGCTTCATAACAAACTCATCGTAATGACTAACAACTTTTATTAACTCATCACCAAACTTATCTGCATGTCCAGAAGTTTCATATAATTTTCTTTTAGCAATGTGCGGTATAGTAACCGGCTGCATACCATATTCCTTCCCCGCATCTAGAAGAGCTTGCTGTAGTTCATTTCTAATAATTGTTCCTTTTGGGGTAAACAGTGGCAAACCTGCACCAACCAAATCAGAAAAAGCGAATAAATCTAGTTCTTTTCCCAATTTTCTATGATCTCGTTTTTTTGCCTCCTCAACCATTGCCAAATAGTTTTTTAATGCTTCTTTGTTTTCAAAAGCCACACCATAAATTCTTGTAAGCATTTTGTTTTTTTCATCACCCCTCCAATATGCTCCGGCTATTTTTGTTAAAGCAAATGCACGTCTATCTATTTCTTTTGTCGTTGCAACATGTGGTCCTTTACATAAATTTTCAAAATTACCAGATTTATAAAAACTTACTTCTGTTTCACCGGCTTCTTGTAAATCGGTAATAAGTGCTGTTTTGTATTCATCGTCTTTATAAAAATCTAATGCTTTGTCTACATCCATACTATATTGCTCAAAGGCAATATTTTCCTTAACAAGTTCTTTCATTCTTTGTTCTAGTCTTGGTAATATATCTTCGGAAATTTTTTCTGACAAATCATAATCCTGATAAAAGCCATTTTCTATAACCGGCCCAACACCAAGTCCGGCATTAGGATACAATTCTAATACGGCCATTGTCATAATATGAGACAATGAATGGCGTATGTTTTCTATGTTTTTTTCATTCATATAGTTAATAAATATATAAAAAACCCCGGTACATATCACAAATTAACTCTGCGTTATATACCGGGGTCCACGTGGACGGTTCCACCCGATTATTTTACTTTTTTTGTATTGTTGTATACTCCAAAATTAGTACCATACCATCGTTTTCATAAAAAGGTTCTCAGTCTATGACCTTTTTTTCCTGTATGAACGTATTGGCTGGGCTGGATTTTGTACAAACGTATACCCGTATAATGCCACACCTTATACTACCTGTCAATTACTCTATCTCTTTTACAACAATCTGAATATTATCGTGAACATGCGGCACATGCTGCATCCATGCTGGCTGAAAGCGCACATCAACATTGTGCACATGATCTAGCGAAATAACATATCGCCTTACCTCGTCTCGTGTTTTTCCAAAAAACATTGTCTTGTCTAAATCCATATGCTCTGGGGAAAGTGTGACTGTACCATCATAAAATACAGAAACAGTCGCATTATTTGTTTTCTCGTCATATGAGTCAAACACAACAATAGGGTCTGTTTGGTCGTTTGGTCGTACCACTTCTCCATCATCGAGTGCTTTTTTTGCTAGCTGCAATCCTGCCCAAGAGCGCATATCATCTTTATTATAGAACACCCCAACCACTTCTACATTTGCTTCTAGTGTAAACCCGTCCACCTCTTTTCCTTCGGGCACATTACCGGAGGTGGTAAGTGAAACCACTGAATACAACCCTTCTAGCTCTGGATACTCTTTTGCAAACGACTCTTTTGCCTGTTTTTCTGCCAAAGCTCGTATAGTTTCTCTTGCTTGTTCAATATCGTCATCTGAAACAATGCCTACAGTTCTAAACCCTCCTGACATGGATTCTTCGCTACTCGCATACACCTCTTTTTGTCTGTTTTCTCGCAAACCCGGAATTGAAAAGTTGCTCGGCCCAATGTCACTTGCCCCACCTTCTTGGTCAGCATACACCTCTACCCGCTCTACTGTGTCACGGGCTGGAACCGTAACACCTTTTTTGAGACGAAATAACACACCTTCTCTTGTAAGAAGCCGTGTTGTTGCCACAAGCGGTTGTTTTACCCCAGAAGTATTATGTAATGTCACAAAACCAGTTGCCAAGCCTTCTGTCTTTTTGGATCCTGTTGGTTGGAAATGCTTTGTATACGGAAAAGACTCTTTTACTACAACATGTTTTATTTTTTTTGCTACGTCATTGTCACCAAAAGTTACGATTGTGGAAATATCTACTGGCGATGGTTTTGTGGTAACCGTAATATATGCTTGTTTTGTCGACATAAACACAATAACGCCCAGTAGTATAATAGTGAGCGTAAGAAAGGTAAGTGCAATAAACTTATAAAATTGCACTGGACGATCGATGTGTTGTGAGGATTGTCTTCTTCTTGATGCCATATACAATATAGTATACCATATGTGTACAGTATACCACAATTATTCAGATACACGAAATACTTCTTCTACGGTGGTTATACCATCAACCACCTTGAGTAGCCCATCTTGAACCATGGTTACCATTCCTTGTGATATCGCAATATCCTGCATGTCATATTCAGAAACCTGACCACCTAGAATGCGGCTTTCTATTTCTTTACTCATTATAAGAATCTCATAAATACCTAACCTTCCTTTGTATCCAATATTATTACAAACCTCACACCCTTTTCCTTTGTAAAAAGTCACCGAGGAAATATCTACCACCTTTTCTCCTGATGATTCTGGTATCTTTGAAAGAATGTCTGTAATTTTTTGCTTTGTTTGATCATCAACTTCTGTTTCTGCTTTGCATGATTCACAAATTCTTCGCACCAACCTTTGTCCTATTATAGCGTTGAGCGAAGGAGCAAGTAAAAATGGCTTCACCCCCATTGCCAAAAACCGTGGAATTGCACCTGCTGCACTGTTTGTGTGGATAGTAGATACAACCAAATGTCCGGTAAGTGCGGCATTGATTGCCACATCAGCTGTTTCAAAATCACGCAACTCCCCCACCATAACAATATCAGGGTCTTGGCGCAAAATCGATCTCAAACCACCTGCAAATGTGTATTCTTTACTTCGGTCAATTTGACTCTGATTTACTCCGGCCAACTTGTACTCAACCGGATCCTCAAGCGTAATAATTTTTGTCTCTTCTGTGTTCAACTTATTTAAAATAGCGTACAGTGTAGTTGTTTTACCAGAACCCGTTGGTCCGGTGGTAACAATCATTCCATTTGGTCGCTCAACCTCTTGTTTGAGTTTTTCAAATGCTGCACCGCGCAACCCCAAACCCTCAAAAGACAGTGATGTTGCGGTTGACTTAAGAATACGCATAACAACACTTTCGCCATAAATAGTTGGGATAGTGGACAAACGAATATCTATTTCACCATCGGGTATTTTTACGGCAAACCTACCATCTTGCGGATTGTCTGTGATATTAATTTTAAGTGACCCAAGTAACTTGAGTCGCCCAACCAATGCACCAAATTTTTTTGAATCAAGTGTGGCTGCGTCATGCAAAATACCATCTAACCTAAAACGTAATGCAATCCCCTCTTTTTCTGCTTCAATATGGATGTCTGATGCCCCAAGCTTAAGCCCTGCACCCATAATATAGGCAACAAGCGTCGTGGTGGAGACATTGCTAATCAGCTCCTGAAAAGACGCAAAGTCTTTTACTGCCTCTTGCACTGTCTCTAGGTCTTTTGCCTTAATTGCAACATCTTTTGATATGGGTGCTACAATTGGTAATGTTTTATACAGATTCAGCACATAATCCAGGCTTTTTTGAGAAATTGTATACAGCCCACCTTTTGCATGAGACCGCTCTTCAATTTGGTATAGAAGCTCTTTTACCTCTTCTTTTGATGGATCAAGAGCACCAATACGCACCTCTTCCTGATTTGCAAAAAAACACACAGCATTAAGATTGCGTGCTTCCTTCTCTGCAAGCTGACGCAATGCATTCTGACTTACAGGAAACTTGGATAAATCAATATGAGGAACACCAATACTCTGTGCAAATACTTTCGCCTGTTTTTCTTTGTCTTTCAGCGCAACTTCTGCCATTTTCTTTTGAAAGTTTGCCTGAGTATTTTTTGTTGCAATATGTAATTTTGGGACCACTCCTTCTTTGTTATCTTGTGCATTATCCTGTGCTTTTAGCAAATCATCATTAATATTCATACAGTGTTACATTAAACTATTATTATTCCAAGAATAGATTATTTTTTTCTTTTTGTAAATAAAAAACTTCGTTGTAATATACTTTTTACCCCCGTATTGTGCATTTTCATAAATAAATACACCCAAACGGTGGTACTAAAAATATATAACATAACAAGAAAATATACAGCAATAACCACACTAATTGCAACGAGCAACCACTCAAGCGCTACCCAAAACCAAATACCACCAAAAAGTGCAGACAGTATGGTAAGAAGAAATACTTCGGCCGTACACAAGACCACAACTACCGCGATACCAAAAAGAACAGCGATGTATAACAGTAACATCAACACCCCAACCTCTAAAGAAACGAGCCAATGGTTCAAAAATAAGCGCCAAGAAGAAACCAGTGCGTCTCTTATATTATATTTTTCTATAACCACATATGCGGTGGCATAGACTACCAAAAAAGACAAAATAATACCTAACACAACCGCAACAGCAAATACACCAAAAAATACATTAATAGACATAGTGCTACCTTGCCGTAAAGCCGCCAACAAAGTAATCCCTATACCGCACGTAAGAAAAAAAATGAGCGCTTTTTTTATTAACGTAATTCCAAACAACGTCCAAAAATTTCTTACTCCAACTTGCCACGCCTTTTCTATGTTTATCCGTTTTTTGTGTAATAATTTACATTGCTGCCCAA
The DNA here is from genome assembly GCA_018661775.1 of Candidatus Magasanikiibacteriota bacterium. Lineage (GTDB taxonomy): Bacteria > Patescibacteriota > Patescibacteriia > Magasanikbacterales > UBA922. Next base: position 9,259 of record JABJHO010000025.1, read on the forward strand.
GAGCATAGACAATAGTTCCTTGAGACACAACCGCAAGCACCATAATTAAAAGAAAAAAGCCCACAACAAATATGCAGAGCCAAAAAAACCATACCCATTTATCAACAGATAATTGTAGTAGTGAAACATCATGAATACTTTGCGACAATATAAGAAGGTTTCGACCAACCCCTACCACACCTTCCTGTTGTGCCAAGTGCATAGAGCTAAAAAAATCCCACAAACCAAACTGACCTAAAAACATTGCAAAAAAACCACAAAACCACAAAGATGTGTATTTTTTTATACTGTACAAACCATGCATAAAGGCATCTTTGTACGTTGGCTCCTTTTTCATATATTTCTTGCTTATATATATTGTATAAGTATACCACACTGTCACCCCGAAACCAAAACGTTAGGAAGTTCCTCTCTTTTGTGCTATACTAGTATCACTATTTTTGTTCATATGTTTATGCAAAAAACACACAAAATCAGCTTCGTAACAATTCGTTCGGCATTTTTTTTCTGCCTCATTGTGTTGCTTGGCCTTGGTACCGCATATCTCATACGACCATTTTTCTTTCCGTTGTTTTGGGCGGCGGTTGTTGCGGTTATGTTTCACCCTACATACAAATGGCTCGAGAAACACCTTAAAATACCCACACTCAGTGCTATTATCACCATTGTATGTGTTATAGTTACCATTTTTTTACCGCTTATCCTGGTATCTTCGCTTCTTGTGCACGAATCAACGGCTATTTATCAAAAAATTAGCCAACATGACTATGGCCAACAAATAGCCGACACAGCAGCACAACTAGAATCACTTCCTTTTGGTCCTGCTATTATTTCAGCACAACAAAACTGGCCAGAATATGCTTCTGCTACATCAGAATCATTAAGTAAATTTGTTTTTAGTAATATAAAAAGTATTACACAAAACTCCGTACGTTTTACATTCCTTTCCTTTATCATGTTGTATTGTTTGTATTACTTCCTCAAAGACGGAAAAAAGATCTTGGAACGGCTCATGTATTTATCACCAATTGGCAACAAGCAAGAAAAAAAACTCTATCAACGTTTCACTTCCACGGTTCGTGGCACACTCAAAGGAACGGTTATTATTGGTGGTATCCAAGGTTTTCTTGGGTGGCTACTCTTTGTTATTACCGGAGTTGAAGGTGCATTTGTTTGGGGAGTTGTAATGACCATATTATCGATTGTTCCAGCAATTGGCTCATTTTTGGTCTGGCTTCCTGCCGGTATTATTATGCTTATTATTGGCAACACGTGGCAAGGTGTTACTATCCTTTTGGTTGGTGTTATCGTGATTGGAAACATAGACAATATATTGCGCCCACCAATGGTAGGAAAAGACATAGAAATGCACCCGCTCCTTGTCCTCTTCTCCACACTTGGTGGTATTGCACTTTTTGGTATTTCTGGATTTATTATCGGTCCAGTCGTTATTGCTCTCTTCCTTGCGGTTATGAATATGTATAGTCATTTTTATAAAAAAGAATTAGGGAAGAATTAGGGTATTACACATAGTAAAAAAACACGCATTTGGCGTGTTTTTTACTTAGCTGATCTTTATTGTTCACTATACACCCAACACAAGTGGTACAGCCGTAACATCTCTATAATCCCCCACCTTTTCATCTCTACCCGACAACCCGTGATGCACAACATGTTCTAAATCAAACGAATACTTAAGGAGTTCATTTGGGTTCCCTATGATTTGTGTAAGATTTGTTTGAACCATTCCTCTGGCAGTACGATCACGAGGTATATACCCAAAGGTTTGAATATGTGAATCTGGTATTCCAAGGTTCGTGTAAAACTCCTTATTAACCACTCTTTTTGTATATTCTTCTCTAGATCTTTCTTCTTGATATTTCCCTACACTCGCCACAACATGTATATTCTCCAAAGGAATGTTATTATCTCTCATAAATTCCATAACAGCCTCTGTTTCATTTATTGCTGAATAGCTAATATGTGCTATTACCATATTTTCATTATTGAATCCAATTATAGCACTGCATTCCGACATAGAAATGAGAAAATATGGGTTTTCTTTTTTGGGTATCACCCACATTTCACCCTGACCCACACGAACAAACATGCGTTCTTGTGTTTTTTTATACCTTACTCTCCAATCACACCCTTCGCGAATCGTATTTATATCTCCACCACTCTCTCCTCCTGGAATATCTGGCAAAAGATAGTGTTTGATTTTCCCACCACTCTCCACTTCCACATATCGTACATATTCTTCGTAGCTATTAAAACCATGCAAAGGAGGATTAAAAACCGTATCGAAAGTATCAATAATAAACGGAATTCTTTCTTCAAGTGACAGTTCGGTCACACCCTCACCTTCAAGATAGTTAAAATCATCATCAATAGCATTTCCTCTTTCTTTTGGTTCTTCCTTGTTTTCTATAAAAGGCACACCTTTTTCAGGGTTTGAATGGCTCATATGCGTATTATTTTATTTTCAATATACCATATATTACTGTTTGCGTAAAATATAGTAAAAACACCAAACCATACACTAAATAATTTTGTACAAAAAAACAACCGCCCGAAGGAAGTTGTATGGAAAAATGAACGAAAACGTATTTATATATTACACACTATGCAAATGGGCAAAAATCTCATTAATTGCGTGTAAGTAAAAGTTTTGCCAATACGCAAAATACTCCCCCCCTTCGACACTATTATCATCGTAAAAGTCAGGACCAATATAACGCATAGTGTTTAGCTCCTTGCCTGCACCAGCAAAATCAACCCTTCCGTCAATATTATTGTCTGACACACTTTTTAAGGTATTGCTGTGATATGTGCCATTTTCTCTTACCCACACCGCAAGGAACTTGGCGCCAGAACCACAAGAAGCGAAAACTGTGTATCGTATTTTTTTTCTCACAAACACAAGCTCGACACCATCGCTTTCATACTTTTTGTAAAAAATAATGTTTTTTACTGTCTTTTTACACATAGTCTGTGCAACCCTCATGGCCTTGTTTGCATTTTTGGGTTTGGCATCTGAATTATTACAGAAGAGCAGTGTAAAACAAATTGCTATATACCGCACGGCATTCTCCATTTCTCCTCTTACAGAGGTGTTGATTATAGAAGGTAATAAGATCTTATCACAAAAATCCAAAAAATTCAAGAAGTGGTTAGAGGTTAAACATATTTACTCTTATCAAAACTATTCCGTAAATGGATTTTCCATGTTAAAGAGTATTTTTGGCGTATAATTATTTACACGATCTTTTGAAATATTGTATATTTTGCTATATATCGCATCGACCGAATCAAAAATGGCGTCTTCCCAATTGCAATCCAAAATGTTTGCCACGTTTTTTACCGCATCTTCGGACGGCCCTTCTATTTCTATAAATGGTTCCAAAAATGGCCACCAATCTATCATGATTTCTGTATCATTCAATTGCCATAATTCTCTTTTTGACTCTTGTTCTGATCTTGGCTCAGCACCAATCGTCTGTAAAAATTGTGTGGCATCGGCATAACTGTTTACCGTTAACTCAATTTCTTTTTGTCCTTCTATTGTACCACTGCCTTCCATTATTTTTATACTCATGGTTATTTTGTCACCTTCATCACGAACGCGCAAAAAACCTCCTTCTATTTCATGGCCTTTTGGAAAGGAACATACCGTTCTTTTTTGCATAAACTGTGGTCTTTTTAATACACCACCAAGCGCCTTTAATTTTTCTCGAATATGTTCAACATCAATGTCTACAAATGTTGCCTCGTATTCGGTTTGTATTCCTGTGTTTTGTTTGGTCATAACATGTAAGATAGTATATTAAAAGTATACGCAAAGGAGAGAACGTTTGTAGTCTATGTAAAAATTTTGTTGTTAGTCAATTTTAAATTATATGTGTTACCTGCCACGCAATACACAGATCATTTACCCTTCTCTGAGCCAATCCTATAACACACTATATACGTAGTGATTGGTACTGCCAAAATGAGCCCGATTGTTGCAACGAGCGTGCGAACTATTTCCTCGGCAACAATTTCAACATTAATAGCTTGTTCGTAAGATAATGAACTATCAACAAATAACAAGAGTAGTGGCATTGCCGCTCCTGCGTAAACTAATACTAGGGTATTTACCACAGAAGCAATATGATCTCGACCAACATCTATTGCTTTGCCAAACAACGCCGCCTTGGAAAGATTTGGGTTAGTTTCCTTAAGTTTGTACACCAAAGACGCTTGCGTCACCGTAACATCATCTAGTATACCAAGAAGTCCAATAATTATACCTCCGAGTAATAAGCCTTTTATATTTTCGACACCAATTCCCAACCCCCCAAGCATCCCCGCCTCTTCTGTTGCAAGACCAGTAAGCTTGGAAAAATGAATAGACACATGCGCCAAAACCCCGGTGATGATAAGGGCGATAATGGTTCCAATCATTGCCGAAGTAGTTTTTTTGTTTACACCGTGCGAGAGTAAAAAAATGACAGGAATAATAATAAACGCACCGAGTATGGAAAATACAATTGGATTTCCTCCTGCCATTATACGAGGAATAACAAACCAAAACAGTATAAAAAATGAAAACACCATACCACACAAAGAAGCAAACCCTTTTCTCCTTCCAACAATCGTAGTTAATAACACAAACAACACAAAGAGCCACACAAGTGTTGAAGATCGCTTAAAGTCTGTAATGTAATAAAATGGTTCTCCATCAAGATCTTCTGACTGCGTTACCACAACCGTATCTCCTTTTTGAAAATCCAATCCACTAATTCCTATTTCATTATTTTCTATTTCAACAACAGTCCCGTCATTTTGTAGCACAACAGTAATAACACCAGTTTCAGTATTTACCTGTTGTATTTTACCATCAAGATATTGATCACCTTCTGCTGATACAATCTGCGGAAACACAAAAAGAGTAAGGGCGAAAACACATGCTATGTATTTTATAATATGCGCACGAATACGTATAACAAATTTCATAATATCCATTAAAGATGTGTGTAATACATTACACCTTTTGTGAAGTAGAGATATGTGGAGTATACCGAAAATAGGACCAAAAGTAAATGTAGCACACCTAAAAGAAAAAGAGGAATAGTATACCTCATTTTTTTATTTTAGCTAATTTTTGCCGACAATCCGATCGTTTTAATGTCGGATATCGGTTGTTATACGGAGTTTTGTGTGGCGAAATGGAGTGAAACGGCGGTGGTCTCCGCGCCACGTTATTCGCAACTGGTTTGCCACAATTTTTTTATGCTTCACCTTGTTGACAATAAATTGTCAACTACATATTTAATTTTTTAAAATAAATTAAAATACCCAATTCCCATAAGTATAAGATAGTTGCACCGAAAAAAATATATAAAGTATTTGGATAGAACAAGGAATAATCGCTAATTTTTAATCCTACCTTTATTAAGTAATTTAAATAATGATAAAATAACAAATACCCATTAAATAATATAAAAATAAATCCATATACAGCGATAACATTTCTTATTAATTTTAGTTTGGGAGCTATCTTTGACAATTTTTTCCAATGCTCTTCTTGGTTTTTTTGACTACCCATCTCTTTCTTAACTATATGTTCAGCAACATTTTTCCACTTTCCATAGTATAGTTTATTGATTTTTTTTAAACTTCCTGAAATAAGCATACATGCAACTGCTAAATTAGTTAAAAAAATTACTAAAACAACTATTGACAAATAACTATTGAAATATAAATATTTTAATATAACTAATTGAAACACCCAAAAATATAACCAGAATATATTTTTTGATATATTTGTTTTTAGCATAATACTTATTAAAAAATAATAAAATATATTATTAATATAATTACCACAAATTGTTTTTTTGTAATAATTACACACAACAAGAAAACCCAAACTATCCCTAATAAGAACAGTGTTATTATTCCCACCACCCATTCCACCTTTTACCAATTTGTTTCCAAGTTTTATAAAAAATTTTAATCCTTCTTCAACCTGGGATCTGCAAACACTTGCATAACTAAATTATATAGATCTGGATCTTCAGCAAAAACTTTTAAATTTCGTACAAACTCATCTGGTTCTGTTGGCCACTTATTTTTCTCAAGAGTAGACCTGCCTGATTCTAAAACACGACGCAAGGCATCTCTATCGTATGTATATAAAGCTCCACCACCAACACCGCTTTCTTCCTGAGTAAACTCAATCACAGCTAACCCTTTTTCCTCAAGCTCCTCTCGCATTTTCTGTGGTTCAACACCACAAATTTCCCTTAAAGTTGAGATTGGAAGATAGCTTAGCGGTTTTGTTTCGCCAACCATCATCAAATCATTTAAGAGTTTTTATTTTTCTTCTTCGGAGTAAGAAGGGTTTTCTGAGGAGTCTTTATTTTCACATATATCCATAAAAACAATATCAAAAGTGCCAACGTTTTCTTGTTCAAGTTCTGACAACGTTTCGCACTATGCGATGTTTGTTGGCTGTATAATCCCCCAAGGGGTGACAGCCAACAAATGTAGACTAGCGACCATCGGAAGCGTAGCCGCATAGGGCATGTTGTGTGATGTGCGACCTATTTCTTAAATTTAGTTCCAATAAGCACTAAAACACACGCTAAAAGATAAATCCAAAGCAAATAAAAAAGCCCAAAAGTTATCAGATAGCTTGTTCCAGTAAATAGTCCTTTAGGTGTTATTAGCATGTGGAGATATATCGGCACTGCCATGAAAATTCCTCCAATTACATATATTATGTTTGCTATACTTTGAACTTCTTCATTTGGTGCTTTGAAATAAAATGAGAGCCATGTAAATATTAGACCTACAATGCCTAATAAAATTGCTACAAAAATTTTATACTTATTGGGTTTTAGAAACTTTGGAATTTTCATGCTGTTATATTACTACCAAGACCACATTTCACTTAACGTGGCGCGGATAATCCTGAGTTTATTGTAACACATCCTGAAGGGTTTGTGGAAAGAAATTTTGGATATCCGCTGTTATACGGAGTTCCGCGTAGCGGAATGGAGTGTAACGGCGGAGGTCTCCGCGCCACGTTATTCG
>JABJHO010000049.1 GCA_018661775.1 Candidatus Magasanikiibacteriota bacterium
AATGTTTGGTACTTTTTTCTTTCAAATAATGTTGGGGAAGTGTTTGGTGGTTCGTATGGGCCGGTGCTGGATGTGTTGTGGTTTTTCCAATACCATCTTTTTGGCATGCACGCATGGATGTATCATATTGTTGTACTTTTGGTATATGCGACTACCGCATATATGGTGCACAAAATTGGTGAACTGTTTACAGGCAAACCAGGAGTAGGATATATTGCAGGGCTCCTTTTTTTACTTATACAAAATCACACATCTTCAGTAGCGTGGATTGCTGTAATGCCACATCTTTGGGCAACTCTATTTTTTGTTATTGCACTCTATGGGTATGGTATGTACAGCAAAGGAGCGAATTCCTGGTGGTACGTATGTGCTTTGGTGAGTATTACTCTTTCGCTCTTTACTAAAGAATCAGCAATACTATTTCCGTTGGTATTTTTTTGTGCTGATATATATTTTTCTGCAATTGGCTCACTGAAACAAAGATGTATCACCGCAACAAAGAGAATACTTCCTTTTCTTCTGGTACTCTTTTTGTATCTTATTATTCGACAAAGTATTGTAGGATATGTCATAGGATATTATGGGGATCAAACAAGCACTAGGGCGACATATTCACATATTTTCTCACTTGCTTCATTGTTGTTTTCGGGCGACCTTCTGTATGGTGAAAAAGTAACACAAATGATTCAATTGGTGCTTGTTTTTTTTGAAGGTATTGTAGTGTTTCATGTGGTAGTCAAACACATACACATGTTCATTGAGCTTTCTGTAAGTATGTTGTTTGGTTCACCATATAGACAATATGCGGTATCATTTATTATAGGTAAAATATGGTGGGTATGTGTCGCTGGTGTAGTTGGTGTGAGTGGGGTATTTTTTTTCTTACAAAAAAAAGAACGGACTGTATTTTCTTTTTTCTTCTTGTCTTATTGTGCAATAAGCGTTCCATTTACCGCACTGCTATTTGACCAGACAAGTAACAATGGTGAACGGTATGGATATGTGATGTCAGTATTTTTTTGTCTTTTGTTCGCACAGCTCATAACCTACTTCTTCTGGAAACATACGTACGTTTATGGAACTATTCTGTGTATACTTTGTGGAGGTCTTTTTTTGCAGCACAATACTAAATTGCTTGTGTGGCAGCAGAGTGCCGCTGTGCGAGAGCATATACTTGCAGATATCGTTGCGGCAAATATATCCCCAAAAGACTATGTAGTTTTTGTTGGGTTGCCAGACAATATTGCTGGTGTAGAACTTATGCGTAATGCGGTATTTGAAATGATACATCTTGAGACAAGTAGACAAAAGATGAGTGGTGAAAGGGTGCCACTATATACCGAACCAAAAAGATTGGAAGCGGTGGGTCCGGTGGTGTATGTGGAAGAGCTGGGGGATGGACAATTTGTGATTTTACCACACAAAGAAGATAATCGATATTTTACCGGATTCCGAACGTTTAAGAGTGGTGTTGGGTCGTTTTACTTAGATAATTTTCGCCACAAAGATCACTCTGGTACGGCAATACGCTTTACGATACATAAACACGTCCCGCAAGAAGAGGGGTATGATAGGCTGATATTGGCATATTATGATGGCGAGTCACTTCGTTTTCATCCTATTGCACTTAACTAATCTGTGGTATACTTTGATCTGTTATATGAAACAATTTCTCATTATTATTCCAGTGTACAATGGTGCAAAGTATATTGACCAAACAGTAAAAGAATTAGAGGTGTTTTTTCGTACACATGGCAAGGTTTTTGATATTTTGTGGATAAATGATGGGAGCACTGATGCGACAAAGCGGCATATAGAGCGGAATATAGAAAAAAGTTTACTACCAATGCGCATGTTGTCATATACTAAAAACAAAGGAAAAGGAGCGGCTATAGCATGTGGCCTGACAGCGGTTGGGCGTAAAAATTATGAAGGGATCGGGTTTACTGATGTTGAGCTTCCTTACGGCATAGATGCGGTGAATAAGGCATGTGTGTATTTGCATGATAACTCGCATGTCGATATGGTTGTCGGAAGTCGGGCGGTAGAAGAGGTGAGTGTGCCACAATATCATTGGTATCGTAAGTACACACAGTATCTTTTCCGTTTATGTACTCCACGGACTGTTCGAGATATTTCAGACACACAATGCGGTATGAAAGTGTTTCGTACCACAGTAATGCAAGATATTTTTTCACGACTCCAAACACATCGCTGGATTTTTGATATAGAGATGTTTGTTATTGCACGGATTCTAGGTCTTGGTGTGCATGAAATGCCTGTACAAATAAAGCCAGAATGTATAGAAAAAAGCGGAGGTGTTTCTTTGCTTCACGATGGATTTTCTGTGGCAAAAGATATTGCCCGTGTCTATTATTGTATGATAAGAAAAAGATATGAGTAGTGTACATATTACAAGTGCAACATTTGAAGGACCTTTTGATTTATTGGTTTCTCTTATTGAAGATAAAAAGATGGCAATTAGTGACGTGTCATTGTCGGTGGTTACCGAGCAGTATTTGCAGTATATTGAACAGCACGCAGAAATATCAGCCGAGGATGTGTCAGATTTTTTGGTGGTAGCTACAAAATTAGTATTACATAAATCACGACAACTTATCCCACAGTTTTTTCCAGAAGAAGAAGATGGACCATCTCTTGAAAAACAATTATCACTATATAAAGCGTTTGTAGAAGCTAGCGCACATATACAGCGCTATTGGGAAAAGCGCACTATTGGGTTTTTTCGTCACGAGCCATTGCGTAAAAATGAAGAATTTGTTCCACCAAAAAATGCAACACAATACCATGTGCACAATGCGATGCTTCGTCTTGTAAAGCGCTTGACCCCAAGAAAACCATTGCCACAAGTACGCATGGAAGAAACACAATCGGTAAAAGAAAAGATTAGTGAAATTAGGCAGGTATTGCGTCGTGCATCAAAAATTCATTTTTCTCAGGTGGTGGGGAACACAAAAACAAAGAGCGATATTATTTTAGGGTTTTTGGCAGTGCTAGAATTGGTCAAACAAGAAGATGTAACACTACAACAAGACCACACGTATGGAGATATAATTATTTCAACATAAACATATGTCATTATTATCACAACTTGAATCACTTCTGTTTGTGGCAGAAAAAGCATTGTCCCCAAAAGATATTGCAATATTGCTTGAGGTAAAAGAGGAGAGGGTGCAAGAGGCGTTTGAACTACTTGAAACAAAATATAACCATGATGAATCTGGTATACATCTTTTTTTTCACGATGGGGCGATTAAAATGGGAACAAATCCTCAACATGGTATGATCGTAGAAAAAGTGGTGAAAGCAGAAATTAAAGGAGAACTCACAAAAGCACAACTTGAGACACTCACTGTTATTGCATATAAAGGTCCCATAACAAAGCCGGAGTTAGAGCAGATTCGTGGAGTGAATTGTGCTGTGATTTTACGGAATTTACATATTCGTGGACTTATTGAGGAGCAAAAAATCACACACGGCATACTGCCAGCTTTTGTGCTTTCTTTTGCTGCACTGTCACATCTTGGAATCACTCAAGTTTCTGATTTGCCAGAATACGAGACACTGTCTGCGCATGAGAATATTACTCAAGCACTAGAAGAAAATAATTAATAGTATGGAGTATAATTTAGGCATAGAACAAGGAAAACCACGTAAAACATCTACAACAGTAAAAGTTGTGGCTGGTGTTGCGATTGTGGGTAGTATATTGACAGGTGTGTTGTTTTTTATGAACGGCAAAGATTCTTTTTTGGCGGTACGTTTTTCTGCGCACACATTATTGCCAATTTCGGTTAATATGAGTGAGCCGGTCAAAGCCATGGATATTGTCGTTGATAAGCCAGTGGTCCCCAAACTACCATTGCCTGTGATTGTGGACATACTCACGCTTCCAGAAGATATCACTGCACAGGCGATTATGGTAAAAGACGTGAAAACTGGCGCATCACTATACACAAAAGATGAGTATGTGGTTCGTTCTATGGCAAGTATTACAAAGCTTATGACTGCACTTGTGTTGTTGGAGCATGGTATTGACTGGGAACAGCGTATTGCGGTAACAACAGCACCTGTTCTAGATACACACATGTACGCAGGTGATGTGTATACAGCAAAAGAACTGTGGGAAAGTATGTTGGTTGCCTCATCAAATAAGGCGGCATACACTCTTGCAGAGTCAACTGGTTGGGGTATGGATGCGTTTGTGAGTAGAATGAATGATCGGGCAATGGAACTTGGTATGGGGTATACACGATTTACCGACCCAACTGGTTTGGATAGTACCAATGTTTCTACCGCAGCAGATATTAGCTTACTCCTTGAAGAGGCGCTGCGTTTTGACAAGATTGTTTCGGGGTTACACAAAAAAGAGATCGTGTTATATAGTGACCAAAAAGATGCAACACATAAAGCCTGGAATACAAATTGGTTGTTATTGGGGTGGATTCCTCATGAAATCTCTACGTTTGTGGGTGGAAAAACCGGATATATTACCGAATCAGGATATAATTTTACTATGCAGTTGGGTGACAAGGAGGATAACATGATACATGTAGTGGTTTTGGGTGCAGAAAGTCATGAGGCACGTTTTACAGAGGCACGAGATATTGCAAAAGCAGTGTTTGCTGCGTATGAGTGGCCAAATACAAAAACAGCCCTTGGTGTTGCAGGCGAGGTGCTTAAAAAACAAGCTTATTAAGATACTATTTAATAATACATATGCTTCATTTTGACCCAATAGCACTTGTTTCGTCTTTCCCTCCTGAGTTGGGAGTATTCTTCTTGTCCATGTTGCCCGTAACAGAATTGCGCGCTGCCATACCTATAGGCTTGCAAATATACCACTTACCGGTGATTACGACATGGATTCTTGCGGTTGTTGGTAATCTTGTTCCAACAGCCATTATATTATATGTTATGCCACGCATTCATGAAATTGTCATGCGGTATAAGATTTTTGGTACTATGGTAACAAAGCAATTAGAAAAGGCAGAAAAAAAATTTCACAAACACTATATGACTTATGGTAAGATTGCGCTTGTATTGTTTGTGGGTATTCCACTTCCACTTACCGGCGCATGGACAGGGTCACTTGCTGCATTTGTATTTAATATACGGTTTAAAGAGGCATTTCCATTGATTGCACTGGGTGTTGCATTGTCGGCAACTATTGTTACGGTGATTACACGAATTGCAGCACATGTTTTGGTATAAAAAAACCATCGACTTTGCGATGGGTTGTTTTTCACACTTAATGAACTGAGTAATTCCCTCTCCCTGATGGAGGTATGTTGACACTCTCTGGTGTTGCTATCCACATAACGAGGCCACCAATCAGGAATGCCCCTGCTGTACTTCCAAGAATAGTTCCCCATGGGGTTTTTTGCGCGGTTTGTGTCGGTGGGGGTAATTGCTGTACAAATAGTCCAGGATTATTTTCAAGATAAATTATACATGGCCCATTTCTGTTTTCAGGGGTTCCTATACTACCACTGGAAAGTTTTTCGCTACATATTCTTATGTCTACTATTTTTGTTCTAGACCCGGTGAGACCTACGTGAAACTTGTTTCTTGCTAATACAACTGTTGTAGATCTTTGTCTGGTTGTTAGAAGTAGTGACGTAGCACTGTTAATTGCAATCCGTTTTTTTTTATTTGCGACCATTCCTTTTAGCTTAAGTTGTATTCCAGCAATTGGATTTTGCGCAAGCACAAGTGTTGTGGAACGAAAATGCTTCCACTCTTCTATTATTCTTTTTGCTGTGTCTGTGTTAGTAGCGCTTATTCCACTTCGGGTTTTGCCTAAGACTTGCGCCATGCGCTGCCTGGCATGCTGAATAAAGAGTAGATATTTCTGTGCTTCTGTGTAGTTCTTACTTCCACTTGAGAGGTTAAGTCCTGTTTCGCTTGCTTGCACACCAACGATTAGCAGTGAAATCTTTTCATTAGCAGTTGGTTGGTTTTTTAACCCTTCTCGTACACACACAAGTGCGTGTGTAAAAAGTTTTTCTCTTTGGTAGGCTTGTGATTGTGAGATCAGTTGCTCCATTGAAGGTTTTGTGTGTGTTGTGCAAGCAACAGGAGAAGGTGTTGCATACCCATAAAAAGGGGTTAACAGAATAAGTGTTATCAAAAGTTTCATTGTAATGAGCCTCCTTTGTGGCTTATTTAGAAATAAAAAAGCTTGTTTATCATAGTACAAAACAGCATTTTTGTCAAGCTGCAAACACAAAACAAGGTTTTCACCTTGCTGTAAGAGTGCCGTCGGAGAGAATCGAACTCTCACTCCCGAAGGAACACGATTTTGAGTCGTGCGCGTCTACCAGTTCCGCCACGACGGCATTTGAGAGCTATTATATAAAAGATTGAGCTATTTGTCAATTTGCTGTATAATAGAGAAAATATAACCGAATTGTATGTCTCGTATTATTTCAATAGTAAATCAAAAAGGCGGAGTAGGTAAAACTACCACAACAATAAATCTTGCCGCAGCTCTGGCAGACATGGGAAAATTTGTACTGATAGTAGATATGGACCCACAAGCAAACGCAACAAGCGGTTTTGGGTTTGGAAGAGAAGAGGTAGAAGGGGGAATATACGAAGTCTTGTCAAAACAAAAAAGATTATCTGATGTCGTGCGTAATACGGCGCATGAAGGATTAAGAATTGCCCCAAGTACGGCTGACCTTGCTGGTGCAAATATTGAATTGGTTGACGTAGAGCGGCGCGAGTATCAATTGCATGATATTGTTTCTGAAGTGAGACATTCCTATGATTACATACTTATAGATTGCCCACCCTCTCTTGGTCTGTTAACACTTAATGCCCTTGTGGCAGGTGATGAAATTCTTATTCCTGTGCAAGCAGAGTATTATGCATTAGAAGGGTTGGGGCAGCTTATCCAGACTGTTGGACTTATTAAAGAGCATATTAAGCCCGAATTAGGTATTGCAGGAGCTGTGTTAACCATGTTTGATAAGCGCACAAGGCTTTCCGAAGATATTATGAATGAGCTATATAGATATTTTCCAAACAATATTTTTCGTTCAGTTATTCCACGTAATGTACGATTAGCTGAAGCGCCAAGTTTTGGGCAATCAATTTTTCATTATGATAAGCGAGGAAAAGGTGCAAAGGCATATGCACGTCTTGCTCGTGAACTATTAGCAAAATAATTTTTTTACTATGGCTTTAGGAAAAGGGTTGGGGTCGATTTTACAAACAAGCAAAAAAGAACAAGTTCGTACACAAGGTCCAGTACCTGGTCTTGCTGAGCTAGATACGCCAAGTCAAGGAGGAGTGTTGTATGTGTCTATTGCAGAAGTTTCACCAAACGCTACTCAACCAAGAAAACACTTTGCAACAAAACCATTAGAAGATCTTGGGCGTTCAATACAAAAACATGGTATTGTACAGCCATTAATTGTTGTAAGAGACAAAGAGCAAGGATATGAATTAATAGCTGGAGAACGAAGATTGCGTGCGGCAAAACTTGCTGGCTTAACAATGGTGCCAGTTGTGGTGCGTAAAGCTGGTGAGCAAGAAAAGCTCGAGCTAGCCTTGATTGAAAATATTCAAAGACAGGATTTAAGCCCTATTGAAGAGGCAAATTCTTACAATAGATTGATTGATGAGTTTAGTCTTACGCAGCAGCTTGTGGCTGATCAGCTTGGAAAGAGTAGGCCGTTGATTGCCAACACAGTGCGACTACTTCAGCTTCCTGCAAAAATACAACAAGCCTTAACAGAGGGTGTTATTTCTGTAGGAAAAGCACGTGCATTATTAGGTATTGCTTCAGAAAAAGAACAGCTAGCACTGTTTGATGCTATGGTTGGTGCACAAATGAATACCAGAGATGTAGAAGAGGCTGCAAATGAACAAAAAAAACAGTCTGGCAAAGGGACTGTTCGCAAAGATCCAAATATTGTTGCCCAAGAACAGGTGCTTGAAGAACGATTTGGTTCGCGTGTTCGTATTATACAAAGAGGAAAAAAGGGGAGCATTACTATCTCATTTCATTCTAATGATGAGTTGCGAAGATTATTGGAAGAGTTAGCATAACTGCGCATAGACAATAGATACTATTTTTTTGGTAGCACAGCCTTGAGCCATGCTGCCATTTTTGTTTTCTTTTGATGGTTTCGGATATGTGTCTTTGCAGAGTGGGTTTTTACAAATTTGAGCCAATCTTCATTTGGGGTCTTTCTATTTTTATCTGTAAGTATTTCAACAACATCACCATTTTTTAGTGAGGTGTCGAGACGAACCATTTTTTCGTTAACAATAGCTCCGCTACATTTATTTCCAATGTCTGTATGGATGTGGTAGGCAAAGTCTACCGGAGAGGCATTTTCGGGCAAGTCAATAACGTCACCTGCTGGAGTAAAGACAAAAATTCTTGTTTGTAAAAAATTAACCTTTATTTCTTCTAGGTCAGAGAGTTTGTGGAGCATCTCTTTTTGTATTTCTGCAAGTTCTTTTGCCCATTGCACCTCTCTTTTTGGTGCTTTTGCTCCGTGCTCATCATAGTGCCAGTGCGCAGCCACACCAAATGATGCCTCCTCTTCCATGTCTTCTGTTCTAATTTGAAATTCTACAATTTGGTTGTCTTTGGCAAAAACGGTGGTGTGTAGTGATTGGTATCCGTTGGGCTTTGGTTGTGAGATATAATCTTTAAATCTACCACTTAAGGGTTTCCATAGTTTGTGCAACACCCCAAGCGTGGCATAGCAGTCAGCAACAGTAGGAACAATGGCTCGAATAGCAATAAGATCATACACTTTGTTCACTTCATTGTTCTTTCTGATAAGTTTTTGATAAAAGCTATAGAGTTTTTTGTTTCTTCCGCTTAGTGAAATAAGTGGTATTCCAGCGCTCTCGATATCTTTTGTGGCAATATCTTGGATTTCATGAAAATACTGCTCTTTACCAGCAATTTTTTCTTTGTGTAGTGCAATGGTGCGTTGATATTCTTTTGGAAAGACATATGCAAAAGAAAGGTCTTCGAGCATGCTTTTCATTTGGTCCATACCTAGACGTCCGGCGATTGGTGCATATATTTCCAAGCTTTCAAGTGCAATACGGTACGCCTTTTGCGGTGGGAGCGAACTAAGCGTCGAGAGGTTGTGTATTCTGTCGGCGAATTTAATAATCATTACACGAATATCTTCTGCCATTGCAACAAACATTTTGCGTAAATTTTCTAAGTAACGTTCTACTCCACGGTATTTTAGTTTTCCTAATTTTGTAATTCCAGAAACAAGCGAAGCTATTTCATCACCAAAGTTTTTTGCAATATCATCAAGTGTCACACTGGTGTCTTCTGGTACGTCATGAAGTAGGGTAGCCATAATAATAACCGGATCAATACGCATGTCGGCAAGAATATGTGCTGCTGCAAGTGGGTGAATGATATACGGTTCGCCTGATTTTCTAAACTGCCCTTCATGTGCCTGTTTGGCAAAGTCATACGTAAGACGGATAATGTCCAGGTCTGCAGCCTGGTCGTATGTAGAAATTTTTTTGAGCAAACTATTAATTGTTGGTGATGTTTCTATGTGCATATACTCTATCGTATCGCAATTCCGTCAAACATGCAACTGACGGATTGTATGTCAAAGTTTTTTACTCTTTGTAACAGGTGTTATGTGTGCAATATAAAAAAAATACTAGCGTAGCGCTAGTGTTTTTTTATTTTACTGTCTCAACAATTTTTTCAAATACTGCTGGCTTTTCTTGTGCAATTTTTGAGAGCACCTTTCTGTTTAATCCAATCTTGTGTGATTTTAGTGCACCAATAAATGTACTAAAGTTCATACCGTGCATTCTTGCTGCTGCATTTATCTGCACTTGCCATAGTTGCCGGAATGTTCGCTTTTTTACACGTCTATCGCGGTATGCGTGCATTCCTGCTCTAATATCTGCTACTTTTGCAAGTTTGATGAGTTTTTTTCTTCCGCCACCAAACCCTTTTACTCGTTTCATTAGGGAGCGACGTTTCTTCATGTGGCTAAGCCCACGTTTTACTCGTGACATATAATTCTATAATTTACATTTATTTTATTGATTGTATGTTGTCACTATTTTGAAATAGCTCGTACAATCGTCTGTTTTAGGGTAGTAGACATGGTTTTGTCTCTTCGTTTGTTTCTGCGTACCTTTCCTGTCTCTCGAGCATTAAAATGTCCTCGACCGTCGGTACATTTGAGTACTTTACCAGTTTTTGTTACTTTAAACCGTTTTGCAATGGCTTTGTGGGTTTTCATTTTAGGCATACATGTAGTATTATTCAAATACGGACTATTTTGATAGTGAGGATAGTATAATAAAGAACACGCTCTTTGTCAAGGGCGTGCCTGTGGTTTACTGTTTTGTAATAATAGCGGTAATTTTGTTTCCTTGACGTTTTGCCTCTTGTTCGTACTTGATATCCATGTCTTCGGACAAGAGTGTATAAAATGATGAAATAACATTGTATGCAATTGGTGTCTTGTATCGTTCAGCGCCACGCAGGATAATTTCAACACGCACCTTGTTTCCTCTGTTCAAAAATTTCTCAGCCTGCTTTTTTCTAGTATCTATATCACCCTTTCCAATACGCATCGATAAACGGATACCTTTTAATTCTCCAACATGAGTATTACTTTTTTGTTTTCTTGTTTCTTTTTCTTTTTGGTAACGAAAATGTTTGAAGTCTTGAATTTGTGCTACTGGCGGGTCAGATTTTGGGTTGATCTCTACCAAGTCCATTTCGTTTTCTTCTGCCATACGAATTGCTTCTTTGGTAGAAAATACACCAAGATTTTTCCCATCTTCACCAAGTAAACGAACTTCGGGTGCAACAATACGCTCATTAATATTATAATGAGGGACAACACTTTTTTTGGGACGTTTTTTTCGAGAAATTCGCATAAAATATAAAAGAAACAATACGATAATATATATGATTGTGGAGATGCCGAGAATTGAACTCGGGTCTAGAGCGGGTTACACATATGACTTACATACATAGCCATTTTGTTTACCGACGTGTATAAGAAAATGGCAAAATAGCACATCGGGTGCCTGTAATTATTTCAGGTGGCTGCAACAGACAGTGCAATCACCCTACACTCAATAGGTTGATACCGCGGTCACAATATTGAGTATCTTGTGTGCGATAGCGGTGGGTTTTACGCCACTGCAGATGCGAGTGCTGGAGCGCTAAATGCAGAAGCAAAAGCGTTCTTTACTCGACTAACAATATTTGCAATTGTCGTTGTGTCCTAGGATTTACGAGGATAAGACAACCTCGGTGCACATATGAATAACGGATCCGTCTATCGAATCCTGTCATCCCCTTTGATTACTTAAGAAAAGTCTCCTTTTAAAATGCGCGCCTTTTGTCTTTTTGCATCTCGGTTTTTTATACTGCGCCTTTTATCGTGGAGTTTTTTCCCTTTCACAAGGGCTATTTCAATTTTAATTCTACGGCCACTAGTATACACCTTTAAGGGGGTGATTGTCAAGCCCTTTTCTTCTAATTTTCCACGTAAATAGCTAATTTCTTTTTGTTTCAGTAAGAGATTTCGTGTTCTTGTTGGGTCGTAGTCTGGTACATTTCCGGCAAATGCATACTTCCCAATATGAGCATTGAGGAGCTGTGGTGTG
Source organism: Candidatus Magasanikiibacteriota bacterium (assembly GCA_018661775.1). GTDB lineage: Bacteria > Patescibacteriota > Patescibacteriia > Magasanikbacterales > UBA922. The sequence continues at coordinate 11,671 of JABJHO010000049.1, forward strand.
TTTTTGTGAAACACAACATGGGCGCCAAGCAATTTCATGCCGCCACTTCGTATTGATTTTGCTTCTTGACCAGAGAGCATGATACCTGCCTCAAAGGTCTTGAGTATTTCATATTCGTGAAGCGCTTTTTTATTTCTTGCATAAATCATAGGAATTTTCTTTAGAATCCGTGTCTGTTTCTTTACTATACCTATTTTACTCTATAAAAACAATACTGTATACTTAACCTAATATATTATTCACAAATCACACTATCAAAACTATTTGTATGAAGTATGCATGGGAATACATTATAGGTGGGGGAGCTGCAGTTATATCGCTAGCAAGTTTGTTGCTTATACAGTTCTTTCCTGTTCACTGGGTTGTGTGGCCAGTACTCATTGTTTGGGTTGGTCTTTTTGTGGGCACATATATCCTTACAAAAAAACATCTTGAGTGGAAAGAGGGGGTGTTTACACTTGCACTCACAACAATAGTTTCTACTACTGGGCTTTTGGGGGTTATGTCTTTTACCTCCTTGCGCATACTTATTACCTGTTTTGCGGCTGTTGTGCTTGGGTGTATTTATGCGTTTGGAGTGCGAGCGCATATTTCTACATGGCTTGGTAAAAAAGCATTTTTTAGGTTTATGATGATTGTATGGACATTCAATTGCTTTGCTTTTTTGGTATTACTCTTTGCGTTTTATACATTTTTTCCCGGAACATTTTCTTTTGTGCTGCTTATGGTTTTGGGTTCACTGATTTATGGTGTATGCTCAATGATGGTATGGCGCCTGTATTTTGATACCCATTGGCAACCACTTTTTTCTTGGGCCTTGGTTATTGTGTGTATTATGGCACAATATATTTGGGTTGTGCACCTTCTTCCTTTTGCCTACACGTTGTTGGCTTGTATCTGTACCTGGTTGTGGTATATTATACAATTGTTTGTACGATTTAGGTTATCAAAAAAACACATTATCTGGAAAAAACAACAGCACTTTTTACTTGGTAATGGTATACTATTTATATTATTTTTTATTTTCTTTGTTCGTTGGGTTTAATACACATCTATGTCATCAAAACGACGATTTCTTCCGCCACATTTTCCAAAATCATCGCAAACTCTAGGGTTTAGGAGAAACAGACCACACTCTTTGTTATGGTTTGGTGTAATTATTGTACTTACTTGTGTAACAGCATTAGCAGTCACACTTTCTGCAATAGCATGGCTTGTACCAGGGGCTACCATTCAAACACCAGTATACACATTTCGTTCTGCGCGACCTGTTTTTGACGAAGAAAAAGCGTTTCCTACGCTGGTAGAAAAACAAGTAGAACAGCGCATGGTAGAGGTGTATGATGCACGGACTGTCGTAAAAGAAACACTCTATCCAGTAGACGGTTTTGTTGGCGGCGGCGTGGTACTGTCTTCTGGTGGGTGGGTTGTGATGTATGCACCAAACTACAAATTGGCAGAAGAAAAAAATTGGCATGTGGTAGATTACCAAGGAACAGTGTATTACGTAACCAAGGCGGTACCCGATTTGGATTCCGGACTACTCTTTTTGCAAATTGATGGTGACGCGTTTCGTGGAGATGTGACAATGGTAGATAGTGAAACGTTGTCATACTATTCACCACTTATTGGTATGGGGCATAGCACATCATACCCACTGGTACTAGATGGGGTAGTAAAACGAGACACAAAGAGCGTGCATGATATATTTGTCACAAGATATGATCATTTACTTATAGGAGATTCTGTCCCAGGTGACATTGTTCTTACTCCCGGAAAAGGAGAGTTGGTTGGGTTTGTAGGGCCAAACGGTACGCTTATAGATAGTAGGCACATAGAAGAACATATTCCGTCGCTATTTGGTACTAATACACTTTATGAGCGACCGCTATCATTTTTTGGGTATGCCATAGATGGGTATATTCAAGATGATTATCTTATCAAAAAACAAGGA
>JABJHO010000036.1 GCA_018661775.1 Candidatus Magasanikiibacteriota bacterium
CCATTACGTACCTTACACTGCGCTCTTGGGGATATCCAATACTGTTTGTTCAGAATTGTGTTCGTGAATATCAATATGGTATCGGCAACACCAAAGTGACCATGATTGCAACGCTTATAGGAAACACACTCAACGGTGCACTTAATTATGTCTCGCAAGAGTATACCGATTTTGGCCTTCATGGCATTGTCTTTGCCACACTTATTGGTGTGGTTGTGCAAGCTGGTATTATTATTGGTTACCAAAAAATCCAAGGCCCCCTTCTGGTGCGCTTTACACGACAGCACATACAAGAGTTGTTCCGTGTTGGTGTGCCGCAGGGTGTGCAGTTTTTTCTAGAATGTTCGGCATACGTGGTAATAGGATTATGGCTTTCTTCTTTTTCTTATCGTGAAATGGGAGCGCATCATATTGTTGATCGGATTCTATTACTTTCTTTTCTTGTAGCAAAAGCTATTGGCGAAGGATCTGCGGTGCTTGCGGGAAATACCATAGGGAACAATGTGTTTGAAAAAGTACGATACATATCTACACAAACGATGTTATTGATATTTTTTTATACCGCATTCTGCGCAATGGTCTTTGTGCTTTTTGGCGGGCAAATTGCCATACTATTTACTCGTGAAGCACTTACGATAGAGCTCGTAAAACACTTATTTGTATATGCTGCACTGTTCCAAGTATTTGATGGTGCCATGATTGCAGGAAGCTGTATTTTACGTGGCACTACCGACACAACGTTTGTGGCAATTACCGGTATCTTTATTACATGGGCTATTATTATTCCACTTGTCTGGTTTTTTGGCTTTTTTCTTGGTCAAGGTGCACAAGGTGTGTGGATTGGTCTGTCTGTTGGCGCTATTGTGAAGTCAATGGTCTATTGGCACAGAATTATGACAAATAAGTGGCATAAAGCAGCACAGAAGACATGTAGTAGCATGGCGCATCTCTAACATTGTTTACACCAAGGATATTCCTTGGTGTTTTTTTGTTCATGTTTTCTCGCCTTTTGTAATAATTTTTGGTATACTATAGAAAAATATCTTCTTATGAAAAAACCATTGTGTAGTTTTTACTTGTCACTCACACCAGACCTCCACCAACACTTAAAGCAAAAGTTACAACGTGCATACCGAGTAGACATTTCCCAAGACACTCTCACCACCAATAACCTCAACAAAAATACAGAAATTCTTGGCACATTTGTTGACTCAAAAATATCAAAAGCGGTTATCAAAAAACTCCCAAAACTTCGACTGATTGTTTCTCTTTCAACCGGCTATGACCATATTGACCTCAAAGCGGCAAAACGCCGTAGTATTACCGTCTGCAATGTCCCCAGCTATGGCGAAAGAACGGTTGCAGAATTTGCTGTCGGCCTAACGCTTTCTTTGTCTCGCAAACTCCACAAAGCAGTGCGGCGCGTAAAAGCAGGTGAATTTGATTATCATGGGTTGCGCGGTTTTGATCTGTACGAAAAAACAATTGGTATTATTGGAACCGGAAAAATAGGATCAAACGTTATTCGCATGCTTCAGGGTTTTGGTGCACATATTATTGCCTACGATCCATTCCCAAATAAAGCACTTGAAAAAGAACTACACTTCACCTATGTACCATTATCAAAACTCTGGAAAACCAGTGACATTATCTCACTCCACGCACCTTTAACCAAAAAAACTCATCACCTTGTAAACAAAAAAACAATTAGTTCCATGAAGTCAGGTGTATCCATAATTAACACATCACGTGGTGGCTTAATTAGTTCAGAAGCATTGCTTTGGGGCATAGAATCTGGCATTATAGAAGGAGCAGCACTAGATGTTCTTGAACAAGAAGACCTCTTGGAAGACACATTTCGACTGATTGAGAAAAAAACCTGTTCACCAAAAGAAGCACGGATTTGCCTTATGAATAATATCATTATTGACCACCCAAAAACCATTGTTACTCCACATCTTGCATTTAATTCCAAAGAGGCGGTATTACGCATTATAGACACTTCTATTAAAAATATTACCTCATTTACCAAAGGAAATCCTCAAAATATTGTTACACTATAATATGACATATACACGGCTTATCATCTTTTGTGCCATATTCCTGCTTGTTGGAGCAGGGTGCGCCAAAAAAAACGTCGACACAACAGTGCCAGACGATGTCATCATGACGCTAGAACAACAGGCGTATGTATTTTGCACAAACCACGGATACACAGTAAAAATTGTACAAAACGAAGACTTGCGCACAAACATTTACTGCGACAATGGGAGCACACTCCCCTGCCTTGCGATAGATTTTTTGCAAGATACGTGTGAAGAAGAACGGGTTCTAAGTTTTTTTGGAGAAGAAATTACCGAAGAAAAAGAATTGGCCGTGTGTAGTACGATTGCAAATCCAGTCTGTGGTACAGACAACAGAACATATGCCAATGCATGCATTGCAATACAGCTCGCGGTTGCCACCAAACACGAAGGTCCGTGCGACTACCAAATAAACACCTCTATTACCCCAACAGAAAGTCTTGAATTTGATACACGACCAAAGAAAAAACGATCCTCAAGAGCACGTCGATCACGAAATACAAGCGAACAAAAAGATTCTACACAAACCACCGGATCAGCACAACCAGAACCTAGCGAATCAGCAACGCCCGACTGGCTTACCACTTCCCTCTCCCTCTTTGATTCAGACAGCAAAAAAACCGTAGCAGCGTATTATTGCCCAAAGAATGGCACCTCATTCTATCTTGTAGATGAACACTGCACAGAATGCCTCAAATCACTCTACAATGAACATGGTAATTTGGTATGCTACCCAAGCCATGATTTTGACAACTCCTGCCCAAGCGACTTCCTCACACCATCTTTACCAGCGTATTGTACAAAAATGACCCTCTAGTATTGACAAACAATCCCATATACTATACTATATACCCACAATGTGGAACCTTGATCACTCAGGGGCTTGTACCACGTAATATCATTAATATAGTATGGGAAAAAGAATGAAGGACTTGCAGACCATGGTCGACAAAACAAAGGTCTACACTTTGGACGAAGCAATTGCTTTGGTCAAAGAAACAAGCACGGTAAAATTTGACGCATCTGTCGAGATTCATGCTCGCCTTGGTATTAATCCAAAAAAGGGTGATCAACAAATTCGTGCAACCGTTGTATTGCCGCATGGCACAGGAAAAACAACGCGCATTGCCGCATTTGTAGGAGCAAACGATGAGCAAGCAGCAAAAGACGCTGGTGCAGACCTTGTCTTGGGAGAAGAAGAGATTAAAGACATAAAAACTACCGGAAAAGCAGATTTTGATGTAGCAGTAGCTACTCCAGAAATGATGCCAAAACTTGCAGTTGCCGCTCGTGTTCTTGGGCCAAGAGGCTTAATGCCAAACCCAAAAACAGGAACGGTTGGACCAAATGTCACACAAATGATTACCGACCTCAAAAAAGGAAAAACCGCCTTTAAGAATGACGATACAGCAAATATTCATCAAATTGTTGGGAAAGTAAGTTTTGACAATCAAAAACTTCAAGAAAACATAGAAACATTTCTAGAAACACTCAAAAAGATAAAACCAAATAGTACAAAAGGCACATACATAAAAACCATGTACCTTACTAGCAGCATGGGACCAAGCGTAAAATTTGACGCATAATACACAGAAACAGAAAACACACCACATACAATTGGTGTGTTTTTTTATATACACAATTTAGTCCATCTTGCAGAAATCGACAAAATAGAAAAAAGGCAAAATTCTCTGCTAATTAAAGCCAACTTTACACATATTTCCCTTATTTTAGGTAAATATTTAGTATGCACAATACTTTACAAAAGTATGTTTTTATGCTATACTGCACTGTTTGTAAAAAGTGTGGTATACTATACACAATATACCATCTTCAAAGAGTCATATTTATTTATTATAACTTGTCATAATCATATGAATCGAGAAACCATCAATCCTCAGCCTAATCCTGAGCCACAAAATAGAGACCTGGGTGATGTTTTGAAGTCTCAACCGACAGACCCAGACCTGTTTACATCAGCGACACCACCAGAAGGTCTTTTAGAGAGGCACACTACTAAACCAAGAGATCCAAAGATAAGTGAAATATTAAGAGACTTACCTTTACCAAGTCAGAAAAAACCTGAGAATCTGTCAACCCCCCTCGAAGAGGCAATGAAAGATGTTTATAGTAGTATTGAAGACGCGGCAGCAAAAGAAAGCAATGAACGTGAAGCACAAAGAGCGGCTCTTATAGAAGAACAGGGGGCAGAAAGGAAAAATAGAGAAGAAGCGAAAAAAGAAGAGGTTAGCAATAGAATTAAACATGAGGAAGATAATAGAAAAACGAGACAAGAAAACACAAGAAAAGATGGTGCAAAAAGATCCCTCGAATACTTCCTTGGTTTAGATAAAAGCAGTGACCGACTTGCAGGACTCACTCCTTTTTTACACAAACTTACAATGAATCTTAGGGAAGAAGCAAAAAATAACAATATTCAAGACGGGGATCCAAAAGAAATTTATGCTTTTGTTGACCGTATTAAAGCGCTTGAGCAGATGGATGCTGATCTAACTTATCAAGAGAAACAAAGGAAAGAGAGTAATAAAGAAGCGACACCTTTTATTGAGGGGACATTTCTAGGTTTTAGAGATGACCTTAGAAAAGTTAACATAGAAACTCTTTCTGCAGAAGATATAAACAAAACAACACAAAGTTTAATAGCAACTATCCCCCAAACAATAGAACAGGGTACTCTAAAAAAGACTAGAGACGAATTTAAAGGAAGCCTAGACGAAAGTTTAAAAATATTACAAGGATCTTACAACTCACCAGAAATAATAAAAACGCGAACAGTCAAGCAAAGCCCTCAAAAGATAACCCCCAAAGAAGTACCGCCGTCTATTATAATCAATCCTCCAACTGAAACTTTAACACAAGAAACCGCAGAAATGGAACAAGGAGTTGCAGTAAAAGAAGAAGGGTTGAGCGAAACAGACAAAGAATGGTTTGCAAAAGGAGAAAGCGGAGAATTCTCTGAAACCACAGAAATGGAACAAGAAGTTGCTATAGAATCTGCTGAAACAGAAAAAAAACGTGGTATGCTTAGCAGGCTTATTGAAAAACTTCGTGGCAAAAACAAAGAACTAGAGGAAGAAATACAGGAAAGAGTACCAACATTATTTGAAAAACTCAGAGGGCGTGGAAGTAGAGTACTTGTGGCCGGTACCATGTTGGTGGCAGTAATGACAACATTTGTTAAAAATA
>JABJHO010000037.1 GCA_018661775.1 Candidatus Magasanikiibacteriota bacterium
TCTGTTTTGGGCATAACCACATGTTCTGTTTGCTCATTTGTATTATCAGATCCATTTTTTTGCACAAGTTGGTATACGCCAATTATCACTAATCCAGCCAGCACTATACCACCACAAATACTTATAAGTGTTTTTGTGGATAACCCTGATTGTTGTGATCCACCACCACCTGATTGATTGGGAAAATTTGGTTGCTGTGGTGATGGAGTTTCTTGTTGTGGTGCAAAATCATTCATATCATTAAGTATAGCATATTTTATTCAAGTACGGAAACAGGCGACTACCGTTCACAGTCCTGATCTGGCACATTACAGAGCACGTCAACGTAATCAGTCTCAATAGATCCATTATGTGATGTATATTGCGTTGCATTATCTGTAGTTATCACCTGCCCATCACGATTTGCTTCTTGTACTACATACTCACTGCCATTATGAACAAGATTAAAGACATGCCAATACCGCGCCCCAAGATTATTTGACCCTTCAGCCAAATTCATACGGAATACATAGTCTGGTTTGTAGAGAGAAAATTCTGGGTTTTGCCCCTCATGATGACGATAAAGTTCGACGGTTACATTGTTATTAACCCCTGATCGAACCACATCCCCATTAATAAGATTATTTTCTGCATAACTATCCACAAAAAAGGCAAATGGTTCACCGGCTGCCGGTGGACTGGTAATGGTAGTAGCCTGAGCGTAGTCTTGAAAAGCAGGTAAGTCAACACCCACCCCCCTAAATGGCTGATGTACAGTTACAAAAGAGCCATCCATATCTGTGCACGGCCCAAACACACCACCCAGAAAAGCAACAGGTCTATAATACTCTTCATTTGCGTTTTTTCCTGGGTGAAGACATTTGGCAGGAACTGTTTTATATGTCAACAAGCCACCATCCAACCCCCCGTACTCGTCGCTAAAAACATTACCAGCATAAACAGTCGGATCTGTTTTGTAAAACCTAACCACCACCCTAAACGTATCTGGTGGAACCGCCGGAGAAACAAATATTTCATTTTCTACTTCGTCTCTTTCGTTGTTTACTGGGAAGTCAAAGATGTGACCCAAATTATTAAATTGGACCCCATACATTGGCTTAAATATTCCGAAACCAAGAATAGGTGAAGGTAGGTAGAGTGTGCGATTACATTGAAGAGAGGATCCAATATACAAGGGTTCCAGAACTGGCAGATCATTTCTCATAGAAAATCTTCTAAAACTAAATAACCTCTGCTCTTGTTGATCTTGTACAGAAAAAAACGAAATAGGCTCACCCTCTTTTTTACTAAAAACAAAACTTGGGCTAAGTGCGTCATACCACTGTGGATTAAACCCCAACACATTGTGCACCTTCACTTTTGGTTCCGCACGCTCATTATCGGTATATGGTGGAATCTCTTCTGTTACGTCACCACAAATATGACACCCAATAGTTAGTGCGTCACATGTATTACTACAACTAATTTCTCCAACTGCCACCTGATTATCCCTGAGCACTTTCCACTTACGGTTTAACACAGGACTATCCTCATCTTCAAAGAGTGTTTCGCAGCTTAGAGATGGGTTGTCAAGCTCTTCAAAGACAGGATTATCGTCTCGTCCCAAATACAGACTACTAAATACACTCACCGCAGAGCTCAGTTGTGAAATACGAGGCTCCCCAGCCACTGAAGGGGCTATTGGTATTAACGAGCTAGATACACGTACATCACCAGAAACCGCTGGCGAATCACAAGCCTCATATATGTCTACCGGACTTCCTTCATTTATACCTGAATCCACCTGAAGGTTTGAAAAATTAACACCTGAACCAGACAACCTCTCAACAAGCTCACCCGCAGTCCCCTCTCGCATAAAGTCAATTTTTCCATCTCCACATTGTGCAATTGGGTCAACTGTAAGATTTTCTCGACAATCATGAGAACAGTATGTGCATGATTCACCATATTCTGGGTCACAGGCAATACCATTTTGATCACCCAAATCACACACCTCTTCTTCTCCATTATTATTTGGATTTTGGACAACACCATCACCACATGTCCCATTAATGTCTTGAGGCTGCTCGGCTACGGCACCAGTTTTACAATAAATATTACACCCATCATCACTAATATAATTTTCATCATCACACTGCTCACCTTGTGATCGCTGAATAATACCATCGCCACAATATCCTCCAAAATCCTGGCAGTCGGCGGAACAAGAATTTCCAGCCCTTAGTGAATAATCTGTACAACCAATAATTTCTTCTACAGAATTAAGTAGACCCTGAGCATTGTCAGCCGCATAAAAAGTATCGGTACCCCCTGCTTTTGCAAACCTCTCTAAATAGCTTTGATTTGCCCCACTACTAAACCCAACAATATATGTTTCTACACCCAATGCAGAAAGTGCTTCAATCTGTGCCACCGTATGACGCACACGCCGTTCTTTCGCCACAGCACCAGCATAACCCTCTGAATTCTGCACACTAACGCAAACTGGGTCATTTGTACAATCATCCCCTGGTATATCACATGTCGGGTCTCCGTCAGTAATTAAAATAACTTTTTTTCCACGCAAATCATTTAACGGGTCACTCGCATCTTCATATAATCCAAACAAACGAACATCTTGCATAACACTCGGTGTTGGTGTAAGATTTTGACCGTTTTGTATTAAAGTAAACATACTACTAATTTGAGCTACATCATATTCTCCTACTGGATTATAATTACTTTCATCAGAACCACACCCCATATTAAGGATATTAGGAAAACGTATCGCACCTATCTGCACCTTATCGTGATACAAAGAAGCAAAACCCCCTGATCCATTAACACCATTGGCAAATTCAGCAACTTGGTCAAGTCCTCCTTGGCCTAATGAACCAGAATGGTCAATAACAAAAAAGATGTTTGGCTTAATCACCCCCTCCTCTTGATATGAGAAACGACACTGACCTTCACTTATATCACAAAACTCATGCTCTTCCTGCAACAGACCATCTCCGCAATAACCAAAACCCTCATCTACCACACAAACATCCGAACAAGTAGAACCATACCGCCCATTATTTACTCCATCATCACACTGCTCACCCGCGTCAACCACACCATCGCCACATGTTGCACTTACACCACATTCTGTTTGTGCAATAGTACACTCATTTGAGCAGTATTGTGTTTGAGATCCCGTACTCACATCAATAACGCCATTTCCATTTAAGTCCTCCCCTTCAATAATTAAACACTCTTGCACCTCTCTTTGATAACTCGCTATATCACACCCCTCACCACCACTAACAATCCCATCACCACAAATTGAACCACCTTCACCACCTTTTGGTTGCGCACACCATAGTGCTGTTTCAAAACTGTTAGAGAGATCAAAGCCTACACCTCCGGCAGCATTTGGTGTGCTTGTTGCCTGCTCGCCACTAAAAAATTCTAATGGTGCGTGAATTTTGTATGCATTGGCACCAAGAGACTCATATTCAAACATTTGTGACAAGGCCGGACAGTGGACAGTTGTATTTGCCGCGTCCCAACATGTTTGTTGATCCAAGTCCTCACAACTATTGAGCGCACCAGGACATTGTATATCTGATTGACATGCCGCTGCTCCTTGATAGTCTTTTTCTTTCGCATCTGAAATTCGGTTATTGTTTTGATCTATAATTAATTCACCATTGTCACACATAAACTGACCATCAGCACTTTCGTCACTATTAATCGGAACCAATCCAGCTCCATTTGTTTTTATGCATTGACCTCTGTTTACACACAACCCTTCTCCACCACCAAGAAGCGTGGCGCAGTGACCAGTTTTACACTGATCATTTGTTTGGCAAGGAGAAAGGTCAGCCAGAAGAGTGTTGTTTGGTGCACATATGTTATCAGCACAATCCAAACCAAGCGCACACTCTGTTGCTTGAGCACAGGCCTGACTCTCTATTTTTCGCCATTCCAAAAATCCTTGCTCGTTTTCTGCACATAAAAATTCTCCTGACTCGTAATTACGCAATCCACACCGGGTATTTACCACCGGATCAACCTCATAACACCGTGCCGCATCTTCACAAGAATTTGCGTGCATTGCACAAGAGAAGACTGCGCTAAATAGTTCAGAATTTTCTTCACCAAAAGTAGGATTACCACCATTATTAATAGTACTCTGACATAAAACAGCGGAATCATTCTCACCACAAGCAACACGCAATTCACAGAGGTTGTCATATGTTGGAGCAATTTGTCCAGCAGGATTATCAGCATAAATTAACCCACCATTACACCGACTACATTGTGTCCATGCGTTGATTGGGTCAATTTGTGCACCACCAATCATTTGGCTCAAAATATTCCATGATGGCCAGCGAGAGTTGGTGTATTGTGCTACAAATGTTCCTCCCACAATTTGTGGATATTGTCCGCGTTCACTCTTGTATCGCTCAATACTGTTTTCAAGATTTTTGAGACTTGCGAGTCGATCAATGTCTCGTGCCATTTTGTCTCGGGCACTAAAACACACACCATTTGTTTGAGCAAGAGGATTTCCATACGCATCGCGACACTCAAAATCAGTACTACAGCCTATATCGGTAATATGTGTATTCAAATCTTGTGATAAAGCAAACATACTCCCTTCTTCATAAACCACACCCTCAGCCAAACATAAGTTAAAATTTGAAAGATTGCTGTTTAACTCAAGCGTATCAATAATTTGCGTAAAGACTTGTTTGGTATTTTCTTGCGCGTCTCTATTTATAGTAAATGAGTAAATATTATTGTATAGAGTTTCATCATTTGTCATATTTCTAGCTGCAACATAATAGGTGTGCCCATTGGTAAAGCCACCATAACCAGAAATACTGACTGGTTGCATATTGTCTACCGTTCCTGGGAAATAGAAGTCTAACCACTGTCTTGTGGTTGATGCATTTGGATTTTGGAATACTTGTACACCAATTGCATCCTCGTTTTTGTCTGATGGGAATATTTTTTTGTATAAGGGTTTTTGTGCTTCAATAGGAGGTCCTGCTAACACATCCACAATAGCAACTGTTGTAGTCACCAAAAATGGTAAATCGTCTACACGTTCTCCACTTAACCCAGCATCTGCACAATAGTAGAAACTAAAATTATAATCCTCATTATTATATGGCATATCATCTCGTGATGGCCAAGGATTTTCACAGAAAAATGATGTAAGTTCAGACACACCAGAAAATGTTTTACCAACAGTAGAATCGTCAGATACATCAACAGTAATATCTATACTACCAACAAGCAGTTCACTTCCTTCAACTGCAGTTGAA
>JABJHO010000055.1 GCA_018661775.1 Candidatus Magasanikiibacteriota bacterium
GCAAAAAATATATCACCAGTCTGTGAATCAACTGTGAGACCTATTGGATTACCAATAGACCCTTCTACCTCGGGTGACCGAATAATGATTGGTGTAAATGTGATTTTTGGTTGATGACTTACCTGCTTCAACTGCCCAAGCCAGAGCGCCTTTCCTGGACTATTTTTCTTTGATCCTGTTTTCCCAAAAACAAGCGCTAATACAGACTGCTCTTTGGCGGTAGAAGGTGGAATAACTCCACCGCCCGGATGCACCGACAATCCAACAAACGTCTCTGTCTTTGGTAAACGAGTAAGAACAATATCTTTTATTGCGGTCTCAAAAGGATCTCTAATGGCTCGTTTTAACGAGTCCACACTCCCGTCCCAAGATAAATTTAATGGCGTACCCGAAATACGATTTTCTAAAAAAAGAGGTGCATACATAATTCTATCATTTGTGTCTGGCCCAGTATCTCCAATCAACACCCGTTTTCGTGTATCATACTGGTTTTGAGCCATTGTGTATGCATTCCGTATACCAACCGCCTGTATCTTGGGATGTTTTGGATAGGGTCGCATTCCTAACGGGTTGGAGCCGTCCACTTGGATCAACATTACCTTACCACCCTCTAACGCAAGATCCTGTGCACGTGTTGCATCAAAACCTTCACCAATTAAAAAGAGTAGGTGTGATTTACCTTCCACCTCAACACCAATCCCGTCAGTAATCTGATGAGAAAAATTACCAGGAACATTTGCCGTAAATATTTTCTGAGGCTCTGTAGCAAACACAAGACTACCAAAACGCTCCTTAAGAGAAACAATACTTACTCGATTTTCTACCCCACCATCACTATTTTTATATGTGTACAAGAAAAAAACATTTCCGGTATCTTCATAATCACTGGCAAAAACCATTCCAACCAAACCAAGCTCTTCTGGGGGAAATCCTGGTACTGAGGTTTCTATTTTTCCCACCAACCTGGGTGTGTTATTCCAAACGCCATTATCCCGAGAAAGTGCCAACACTTCACCGGTTAATTGCGTTACCAAGAGATGTGCACTATCTGGAGTCAGCACTACGCGAGTTGGGGCGTTAAAGCCTGACGCTAAAATAGAAACAGTAAAATCATCGTCATTTACCGGCACATACCCCACCCCCTCTGCCGGATCGCCAGCAAAATAAAACTGAATGGTATTAAAAATAATAAACGGCAACGCATTATTCCTCATATACGCAACAGCCATACCAACAAGACAAAGGAAAACTATTCCGTATATCAATAGTCTTTTAGATTTTTTTATCATAGTGTTAAAATATAGTAATAGTATACCACAAAACACATGGAGGGAAAGAAAACAAAAAAGACCGTTTCCGGTCTATTTTATGATCCCAACCTCAGTGACGAATCAGTATCCCTAAAAATAGGTGGGATGTCGCAACATTTACCCACGAGTAAATGCGATATGAACGCCCCAAGAGATATTGTTGTAGAATATGATTACATCACATATTGAGATCATAGGTAGTATAACACAAAATAAGAATTAAGGTAAAGTCTTAAACATGGGTCCGATAGGATCATTATCACATAAAGAAAGCACCCAACGGGCAAATCCATGGTTTCTTAATGTTATCTTATGTGTAATACAAAATTTTAGATAAAGACAGAAGATTCTCAACAAACACACTTCTCCTTGCTTATGTGTTTCTGCTCGCTGCTCACCACCTAATGCATCGGTAAAAAACCTTATTAACGAACCGTCTTTTAAAACCTCTACCCCTCCATGGGTTTTGTACATAAGTTTTGCGAGATCGTATACGCTCCTACTTGTTAAACATAGCTGCTGACCAACAGTATTGTAGTTGAAATACCTATCCATACAACTGACAAATCCACACAACCCTTCTATGCTCAATGTAGAAAATTCATAGGACAAAAATTTGGCTAAAGAAAGATAGCATTGTCTTGTCAGGCGATTAGAGGAAAACATAACATCGCATGACAGGGTGCTAATTTTTTCAGAGCGTTTTTTAAGGATTTTTATGTATACTGCCTCCATAGTAACGCAAATGTCTAGGTTTTGAACAGCCTCCCCCCTTAAAACATATACAGTAAACAATGCTTTGATACATGAAACTACATATTTTTTAAAATACAGCGGAAATGGTAAATTTTCAGAAGAAATTACCACCAATCCATGCTCATAAAACATTAAATCTATGTTTTCCCCTTTCTTTGCAGTTTTATCAATTATGCAAGAAACATAAGGCTGTTCTGTAAAAACACAACCCTCATGTGGAGTATTATAGATTATTTCTTTTACCTTACCAAGAACCGCACCAAATATCTTATGCCTACTCTCTTCATCAATCGAATGTATGGTTTTACAAAAAAAACTATACAGTTCTTTTGTGTGCCTAGATGAAACACAATCGTTAGTGACCGCAAAATCAAACCATTCTGCCAAAAATTCAATATGCCATCTGCGATTTTCGTAAGCAGTCTTTCGTACATCACGCACCTCTTCTTGTGGTGATGATAATAATAACTGATCCATCCTCTTCCTTTCATCTGTTTAAAAGAACAAAAAAACGACATTTGTCGTAAGACCCCGGTAACTCAAAAGCATTTGGGGGCACTATTTATGGTAAACCATAAAAAAGCATATGTCAAGTTTGTATTATAAAAACCGCACCAATTAATGCGGTTTTTATGTTATGCTATTATTTGTTATTCTAAAATACCATCCAAGTTTACATCATAAAGAATCTCTTCGGAAACAAGACGATATTGCAATATCTCATCATCACTCATCCAAATCTTTATTTCTCTTTCTGCTTCTTCTGGTTTGTCTGAGCAGTGGATTAAATTTCTTACCGCTCTTCCGTCAACACCAGCAAGCGCATAAGAATCAAGTGTGTAATCTCCTCGAATTGTTCCAACGTCCGACGTAAGCGGTTCTGTACCACCAACAAGTTTTTTAACAATTGCAACTGACTGATTTCCTTCTAACACCATTGCAACAACCGGACCAGAAGTCATAAACGTAGCAAGTTGACGAATAATATCTTTTCCATATTCAATCGCTTCTTTTTCTATAGCAAGCCCTGCTGCTTCTCTGTCTTTTACAATAAGCGCGCCTTTCTCCTCAAACCAAGCATCATCTTTTTTGTAATGTTCCCAGCACTGTTCCTCTTTTGGGACCACCATTTTTAGTGCAGCTATCTTGAGTCCAGTTTTCTCAAAACGACTAACAATGTTACCAATTAATGATCTTTGAACACCGTCTGGTTTAACCATAACATAAGTTCGTTCTTTTTTTGGCATAATGTATGTATTACAAATAAATGCCCAAAGTATAGCGGAAAATAGGTGTTTCGTCAAGAAAACTAATATAATTACACAACTGTCAAAAATTACTCAAAAGATTTCGCCGCCCCTTATTTGAAGTATTGCCAAATGGTTCACCTTCTGGAATATATTCTATGTCGTCAACCTCGTCACTTGGGTCAGTAAAACACAAGGAGGAATCATCACTATCATAGGTATCCAAAAAACACGAAGAACCAGAGAAACCGTATGTTTCTACAAGGGCACGATCGAGCTCCTCTAAAAATACACTTTGCTTTCCAAGAGCCATATGCCTGTGTGTCGTAACAGGATAGGTAAAAAATAGTTGTTTTTTTGCTCGAGTTACAGCAACATAAAACAAACGCCGCTCTTCTTCCATACCCTTTGCTTCAAAACTTGCTCGTTCGTTGGGAAACTGCCCTTCGCTCATGTGAATAACAAAAACAGTGTGCCACTCCAACCCTTTTGCTTGATGAACAGTTGAAAGAATTATTTTTTCTTCTGGCAAAACCCTTCCTTGCCCAAGACTCTGTTTTTGCACAAACTGTTCCTGCAACGCAAGTTCAGACAAAAATGCTGCAAGATCTTTGTGTTCGGCTGAAAATACAGCCAAATGATCAATATCCTGCAGCCGATCACGATAATCTATATATTCTGATTCCAAATATTCAGAAAATTTTGAATCAAGTAGTCTACCAATCATCTGTTGCGGCTCTGTAACATCAGCAGCAATCACTGCTGTATAAATCATCACAAAATCATTCCATCCAATTTTTGCTTTTGCAGATAAAATACTAGGTACAGACAATAATGATTCTTCTGTAATGGCACCATCTCCAATCTGCAGATGTTGTAATATTTTTTGTATTGTTACAGGGCCAATCCCAACTTGCATCAACAAAACTCTTGTCCATGCCATTTCATCTTTTGGGTTGTTTATAATACGCAAAAAAGCTAAAACATCTTTAATATGTGCCCTATCAAAAAACCGTACACCACCACGATACTCATAAGGTATACCCAATCGCATCAGCACCATTTCAAGTGCTTGTGAATGAAATGCTGCACGAAATAGCACCGCAATATCATTGGGTTTTATTCCTTCGGCCAATAGATCTTTAATCTGATACGCAACAAAATCAGACTCTTCTTTTCCGTCAGCAAAAACATGAACCTCTGGGTTTGTCGCACGATCTTGTACGCTTCGTAATGTTTTTTTGTATTGATTTGTATTTTGCTCAAGCACACAGTTTGCCACATCCAAAATGTTTGGTGTAGACCGATAGTTTGTTTCCAAACGAAATACTTTTGCCTCTGGGTACGTCTTTTCAAAATCCAAAATATTGGCAATATCTGCTGCACGAAATGAATAAATACTTTGTGCATCGTCACCCACAACCAAAATATTATTATGAAATGAAGAGCAGAGTCGTAAAATTCCTGCTTGAAGTGTGTTGGTGTCTTGGTACTCATCAACAATAACATAGTGAAATTGTTTTGATAGTACAGCACACAGTTCCGGCGAATCATGAAGTAAACGATAGAAGTACACAAGCAAGTCATCAAAGTCCATAACACCAGCAGCTCGTTTTCTTTCGTGATACCGAATGGCTATTGCGCTAATGTCTCCCTCAAAATCTACCCAGCGTACATGTTTTTTTTCAAGTACATCGACAATAGGGGCACATGCATTTCGTGCAAAAGAAATAATAGATAACACCACTTTTGCTGAAGGAAATCGCTTGTTTTTTGTGTCTACCCCTTGTGCCTTGATACACAGTTTTACCAAATCAACACTATCCCCACTGTCTAAAATAGTAAAATTATTATCATATCCAATATTCCTAGCATAGCGCCTAAGTATTTTACACGCTACACTATGAAATGTGCCTGACCAAGGTAAACGGATAGAATCCCCCAAAAGCGAAGTAATGCGTTCAACCATCTCTTTTGCCGCTTTATTGGTGAACGTTAACAAAAGTATCGCCGAAGGAGAAACACCTTTTTCAATAAGATATGCAACACGATACGCAATGGTTCGTGTTTTTCCCGATCCAGCACCTGCTAGCACCAGTGCACTTCCGGCTGATGAAGTTACAACAGAATACTGTTCGGGATTGAGTTCTTTTTCAAATTTGTTCATAAAAACAGTATACCACCTTCTTTAGGAACACAAAACACCGCTACACAATACACAACTGTTTTGGGTATTGCGTAAGGTTTTCTGCACCATCTTTCCGCACACACACAACGTCTTCTATACGAACCCCACCATGTTCTGGATAGTACAGTCCAGGCTCAATAGTAAATACCATACCCTCTTTTATAACCGTTTTACTTCCGGACTTTACGTATGGTGATTCGTGAATATCTATACCAAGCCCATGTCCAGTACCATGGATAAATCCGGCATCGCCAACATCAAACCCATCTTGTAAAAATATGTCTACACAGACCTGATGCACATCTTCCATCACAATACCTGGGCGAATCGCATCTATGGCTGCCTCTTGTGCTTTTTGTACAGAAGTATACATTTTTTGTACATACTCAGACGGTTCTCCTTTGACGTACGTTCGAGTCATGTCAGAAAAATGGCCCGTTTTCATATCTCGTGGAAACAGATCACAGATAATGGTTTCATTGGCAAAAATAGGACCC
>JABJHO010000013.1 GCA_018661775.1 Candidatus Magasanikiibacteriota bacterium
AAATAACCACAGTCATTACAGAAAGACTAAAGTTTCTAAAAATGTCCTCAAGAGCAAATTTTACAATACGAAAAAAAGATACCATATTTATAATTGATATTTTCCATGAGTATTATCTAATACCACCGAACCATCATGAAGAGTGATGACGCGCTTTCTGAGCCTGTTAACAATGCCGCGATCATGCGTAACCAAAATAATCGTGGTACCAAATGCATTTATTTTTTTAATAATCTCTATAATTTCATTGGCATTGATTGCGTCGAGGTTTCCTGTTGGTTCGTCAGCAACCAAAATTTTTGGTCTGTGGACAAGTGCCCTTGCAATAGCTACACGCTGCTTTTGTCCGCCAGAAAGCTGGTGTGGAAATGCATATTTTTTTTCTGTAAGCCCAACAATATCTAACACACGAGGCACGGTATCTTGTATTCTTTTGTGCGTGGCACCAGAAACCTGCAACGCAAATGCGATATTTTCTATAACTGATTTTTTTTCTAATAATTTATAATCCTGAAAAATTACGCCTATCTGTCTGCGTAACAATGGAATATCTCGCTGCTTAATACGGGTAATATCCCACCCTCCAATTTCTACTTTTCCACCTGTTGGCTGCTCTTCTGCAATAAGGAGTTTAATAAGTGTAGTTTTTCCTGTGCCACTTTGTCCTACCACGCACACAAATTCACCTGCATCTACGTGTAGAGAGACATCGTTTAATCCGGTACTATTTTTTGTATATTGTTTGCTTACCTCTGATAATGTTATCATATACGACTAGTATATCATATATTAAAAAAGGTGTATAATAATATTCTTGAGCCATCTATCGGGATTGAACCGATGACCTACGCGTTACGAGTGCGTCGCTCTACCAACTGAGCTAAGATGGCATACTTACAAAAAAACATAAGGACCATACTAACAACATGTATAGTATGGTCCTTTGTACAAGTGTACTACCCTTGTGTGTTTGTCGCCTCTTCTAGCGCTAAAAATGGATTGGTAATATTAATTAAGATATTTTTTTCTGCTTTGAGAAACCTATCTGCCATGAATTTATTCACATCAGTGGCATTTCTTTTTTCTTCTACTTTTAAAATATGTACACCAAACGTTGTTTGCACCAATTCATCCACAACAGTGCCTGGTTCTAGACCAAATGCCGCTTCTTCAAATTCTGACACCATATCTCCCTTTCCAAACCATCCCAAATCTCCACCATTTTGCGCGGTACCGTCAGACCCAAACTCTTGTGCTAGTGCTGCAAAATCTTCCCCACCTTTGATTCGTTCTAACACTTCGTTAGCTTTTTCTATTACAACCTCGTCACCAGCACCTTCTTGTAAAGGAAAAAGAATGTGCCTTGCTCGTACCTGCTCCAATGGATATTGACCAGCTAATTCTGTTTTTCCACTAATTACTTCTTGGATTTTTTGCTCAAGAACAAACGGTGCAATCACTTTTTCTACATATGTGTCAAAAGACCAACCATACACCTCTTGTGTTTCTTTTTCTGCCGCCTCCAGTCCGCCAAACTGCTCAACAATGAGTGCTTTTTGACTCTCAACCTCTTCCTCGTCTACCTCTATACTAAACTCTTTTGCGATATCTTGCATAAGTGACAAAGCAACCAACCTATCAACCACTATATTAGAGACCTCTTCGGTTGAAATTTGCTGTGTCTCTGGATTTTTTTTATAAAAGTTAGTCAACACACTAATATCGGCAAGGTAGTCGGTATATAAAATACTTTTGCCATTTACTTTTGCCATTGGTACTGAGAAAATCTCTGCAGACTTTACTATTAACGGCAGTTGAGACACATTCTTTACCTGCTTAACAGTTACACCATAAGAGACCGCACCCAAAACCACAACACCTATGCCCAAACCAAGCACAAAAAGTGGTAAGCCTTTTAATTTCTGACAATCTTTTTTTGGCGTATCGCAATTAACCAAAGACTCTTGTGTGCACTCTTTTTTTTCTTCCATATGAAATAATAATTATAATTCTTTATGTGTAAAATAATACCACCATTTTGTTGGATTTGCAACTTCTTGCAACACCCTTGCCTGTTTTGCTGTATACTCCTTTTCTACCACCACATCTCCTTGCGTACCACCACGATGCACATACACCACCCTTTCTTTGCTTTTTTTCATTTGCAGTTCTGTTCTTGCCTTTTCCTCAACAAATGCATCGCTCGACACGTATTCTAAGATTTCCATAGACTCAAGCCGTTTTTTTTGTAGAGTCGCAACTTCTCTTTCGTATTGTTTAATTTCTTGGTTAACATTATAATCTCGTAAAACCCCATTCACAAACCCAACAACCATAAACAGCAATGTTGCAGAAATGATATATACAAAGAGTTTTGAGTGATATAATTGTGAAAATGTTGACTGCTTCCTTTTGTTTATCATATGAAACTAGTATACCATATACAAAGAAAATACGTAACAAGTATTTCTTTAGCGCATTGCAATAGCTTTGCGCACTTCTTCTCTGTCATCCCACGGCTCCATTCGTCCGTTTTCAAAAACCATTGCCTGTTCGGACCCTTTTCCTGTTATTAACACCACATCACCCTCTTTTGCGAGTGTCACAGCCTTTTGAATAGCGTTTGCACGATCGGTAATAGCAAAACACGTCTCATCTATACGCTTCCCAACATCTAAAGCTGCACTCACAATATCTGCAATTATTTTTTCTGGGTCATCGTCGTACGGATCATCATTGGTAACTACACAGATATCTGCCTTTGTTCCAACAAGCCTACCAACACTAAAACGCCTAGACACGTCCCTTCCTCCACCTGTTGAACCAAATACGTGAATAACTCTTTTGGGTGCCAGCCTACTAACAATCTCATATAACCCAGAAATAGCGACAGGTTCAAATGCATAGTCAACTATTGCGGTAAAACCATGTTGTTTTGCTTCTTGTATAAATTCAACCCGACCAGGGGGGCTGGCAATCTTTTTTATAAGATGTATACACTGCTCCAAAGAAATACCGAACTCTTGTAACATTGCAATACCAAGTGTAACATTCATGG
Organism: Candidatus Magasanikiibacteriota bacterium; assembly: GCA_018661775.1. Taxonomy (GTDB): domain Bacteria; phylum Patescibacteriota; class Patescibacteriia; order Magasanikbacterales; family UBA922. The sequence continues at coordinate 3,059 of JABJHO010000013.1, forward strand.
CGTTAAATTCACCAAAGATACTGGCCGTGGTAATATCTTTTTTATTAAGTGTAAACGATATTCCCTCTTTCTTTGTGCACACAGTATCCAAAATCAGTTCTCTGTCGGCAGTGTTTGGTGTAAAGTATTTCTTTTCCCCTGCAACCGTACACAAATATTTCTCCCCTACACTACAATCATAAAATTCTTTTACTTGTGGCATAGACGTATTTAACACAAATACCTTTGGCACTGTTTCGCCAGACCACGCCTTTTGCAATGTTTTAGAAAGCCCTGATTTGTTTTTTGGTGCAAGACTAGAAACATAGGAAAATATATCTTTTTTTGCCTGCTTATAGTTCTCAAAGCTCCCGTGTGATTCAATATGCTCTTCGTATAAATTAGTAATAATCATTGCGTCATACGCAATCCACCGGTGCCTATGTTGTACTCGCCCTTCTGAAGTTGTTTCAATAATGGCAATATCACACTGTGCTTCAACCATATCACGAAGAAATTTCTGAATTGCTGTTTTCCCCAACATGGTCATTTTTTTATCGTTGAGTTGTTGTATGCCAGCAACAGAGAAGTCAATAGTAGAAAGGGACCCAACAGTAAACCCTGCACCTTCGAGCATTTGGCGCAAAAAATGAATCGTTGTAGACTTTCCACTTGTGCCGGTAACTCCAATAACAAAGAGTGATTTTGACGGGTTTTTATACTGTACACTTCCCCACCACGCAAAAAACAGATGACGAAGATTACGTATTTTTTTGGGTACCATATTTTTGAGCAATGCTTTTACTGTCATATACTATGTATTCTACTACAACAAAAGAAAAAAGCAAACACAAAACCACCAATAATAGTGGTTTTATACATTATACAAGACGCACACATACATACTTCTTACTTTTGACACCCCTTTCCACTTCTTAAAGATAATTCATACTGCACAATCTCTAGTTTGTGCACTGCCTGTTTGGCTTGGTCAAATTTTGTCCGTAAATATTTGGTAAAATTAAACTCAATTAACTCCCCCACAATCTCATTGCCCATAGCAGTGCATTGTTCTACCATCTGCACGTCTCTTTTTGCGGCCGCACCAATGGCATACCGGTATAATTCTCCTGGCACATCACAAAGTCCTGCCAAATACACATCTGATGAAATCGTAATATCTGATATCTTTTTTATTACCCCTTTTGTAATAAATTGATGCAAAAGACGCGCTTCAACATATTCTTCGAGTGCCGCCTTATACGACCCCTCTTCTACAAATACTGGAGTTTTTTTATATTTCTTTTGTAGTGCAATGCACATCTTCTTTGCGTCATTCATTTTTGTCTCCGCCTCTTTTAGGTCACCCCGGTGCATGGCAAAAATTGCACGCTTTGCCAAGTGTAATGCATCGCCAGCATGAACAATAACATCTCGACGTATTGTGGCATATTCCTGATATGATTTCCTCATACCATGAATGTATTTTTTTTCAATCATACAAATATATATTAGACTTAAACATGTGAAATAGGTTTTTGGCGTTTAACCAAAAATATTCCTTTAATTAATTCTATAAGCAGTAAATTAAACAACCCAAAGCAAATCATGACCACCCAATGTTCTGGTGCAAGTGGTACTGTACGCAAAAGTTTTTGAAGCGGATGCCAGTATACCGCAAGAAGCAGCATGGCCCAACCAAAAAGTACCGACAAAATAAGATACGGGTTATCAAATATAGGTGCTCGCCACAACATGTGACGCATGCTCCGAATGGCAAAGATAAAAAATAGTGCATCAACAGCAAAACCAACGAACACAATCGTTCTGGTAAGTGCAATATCGTTTGTGGTGGTATAAAAATACACAAACAGTGCAAATAATATTATATTAGCACAAATACTTTTTACTATAATCATAGTTCGCATGGTTGAATCTATTATTGGTTCGCCTTTTTTTCTTGGCTTATCGTGCATATTCTCTTTATCGCCTTTGTCAAAAGCAAGCGCCATGACAGGAAACGCATCTTCTACCAAATTAACCCACAAAATTTGCCCTGGTAGTGCGGCAACTGGTAACCCCGCCACAATACTTCCTGTTATCATAATCACTTCAGCAAAACTTCCGGCGAGTAAATATACTACCACTTTTTTTATATTTTGATAAATTCCTCGACCCTCTTGGACCGCCGACACAATCGTACTAAAACTGTCATCGAGCAATACCATATCGGCAGTTTCTTTTGCCACCACCGTTCCAGAACCCACAGCCACACCAATGTCTGCTGCTTTTATTGCCGGTGCATCATTAACCCCATCTCCGGTCATTGCCACGACCTCATTATTTTTTTGCAATGCCTGCACAATACGAATTTTATGTTTTGGATCAACACGCGCAAACACACTCACCTGCGTAACAATCTTCCGCACCTCTTTGTCTGACATGTGTTCAAGTGCAGCACCATCGCACACATGCATATCATCACTTGGGAGACCTAGCTTATATGCAATGGCTTGAGCGGTTTTTACATGATCTCCTGTAATCATAATAACACGTATCCCCGCCTTTTTTGTGAGTGCAATAGTCTTTTTTACTTCACTACGTAGCGGGTCTGAAAGCGCAAACAACCCCACCAACACGATATCCTTGATATCCTTCTTTGTAATAGATGATTTTTTTGCTGTATACGAAATATACCCCACTGCCAGTGTTCTGTACCCTTGCGAAGCGTATGTTTTTGCCTGGCCAATAAACCACTCTTTTTGTTTTTTTGTTATATTCTTTACTGTACCACCATCCTGATAACTACCGGCTTTTTCTATTATAACTTCTGGCGCACCCTTAATATAGACCATCTGTTTTTCTTCTACATTATGCATTGTTGCCATATACATGTAATCACTAGAAAATGGAATTTCTGCATTTCTTGGCAACACCGCGTCCAAATGATGTTTTTGTACTCCTGACAACATACCTGCATGCACCAGGGCTGATTCTGTGCTATCTCCAATAAACTTCCATTCTTTTTTTATGTCATCTGGGTTTTGCAATACACTATTATTACACAGTACCCCTATACGCAGCGCAAGCGCACTTTCTGTGAATGTGCTCGTTTTTTTTTGTATTGCCTTAAACTGACTCGCATGTGTTTGCTCACTTGCAGTAATGATATGACTCACGCGCATTTTTCCTTCGGTAAGTGTGCCAGTTTTGTCTGTGCAAATCACCGAAACCGAACCAAGTGTTTCTGCAGCCACCAACTTCCGCACCAATGCTTTTTGTTTTAATATATACTGCATACCAATTGCCAAAATAACCGTAAGAGAAATGACCAACCCTTCTGGAATTGCTGCCACCGCCACTGCTATGGCGGTTTCAATAAGCTCGAGCATGGTATATCTACCTGCCCCAAAA
>JABJHO010000039.1 GCA_018661775.1 Candidatus Magasanikiibacteriota bacterium
ATAGCTGAGGTTCTGGTGTGTGTGTTTCAGCCACGGGTAACTCCTTTTTTGTAGAAATACATATATAGCAGATTGGTTCAGTGTAGCAAAAAATGTAGGAATTGTCAATACTGTGACTAAAAAAACAGTTGTATTGACGTTTTATGAAATTTTTGGTATACTTTTTGTGAATTTACTATATGAAATATGCCTGAGATGAGTACCAAAAAGGAGGTTTTAGTGCATAAAACATTTATGCTGATGTTTCGTATATTATTATTATTTGGCATACCTGTTGCTATAGCATATTTTGCCGGCAAAGAGATTGATTTGCACTATAGCATTCGGCCATATGGCACGCTCGCTTGCTTGCTTGCATCCTTCATTTTTTCTTGGGTGTTGGTTGTTCGCCTATATATAAAACTTAACAAAGAATTTGCCGCTCTTGCAAAAGAGGAGTCAGAGCAGCAGAAAGAAACTTAAATAATGTATGTTTTTTCGAGTACCTACAACACAACCACATGTACAACCAGAAACCGTTACAGTGCTTTTTGGTGTTCCAATAACAAACGCCATGCTCATGGGTCTTGTCGTTTTTTTCTGCATACTCATTATGAGTATTTGGGTTTCTTGGGCACTAAAGAAACGTGCAGGTCGTTTTCAGATTGGGCTTGAGTTGTTTGTTGAGGCTATCCTGGGAATCCTTACATCAGTTGCGGGTTCGCGTAGTGCGGCATACACACTTCTCCCTATTATTGGTACATTGTTTATATTTCTTGGACTTGGTAACCTTATTGCACTGATTCCTGGTGTATCTTCTTTTATGTTTGATGGTACACAGATGTTTCGTACTGCAACAAATGATTTTAATATGACATTTAGTATTGCACTTGCGATGATTATATTTACTAATATTGCCAGTATTGTTTCGTGGGGATTTTTTGGACACTTGGGAAAATTTTTCAAGTTCAAAGAAGTCTTTTTAGGATTTAGAGAGGGGTTCGGTGCTGGTTGTTTAGCTATTGTAGATTTTTTTATCGGGTTACTTGATATAGTATCTGAAATAGCAAAAGTAATTTCGCTTTCATTGCGTCTGTTTGGAAATATGTTCGCTGGAGATGTGTTAGCGGCCATTCTCCTTGGGTCTTTTGCGTTACTTATCCCTGCCCCATGGCTTGCGATGAATTTATTGGTTGGTGTATTACAGGCACTTGTCTTTGGTGCGCTTACTGCGGCATATTATTCTTTAGCAGTTAGACCAAGCGATATATAGTTTATTATCTTATTAAGGGTGTTTGTGTGAAACACCTTTGAAATGGTAATTAATTTACGCACAGTTATTGTGCATTTAGTAATTTTATATATGGAAATAGAATCAGCAAAACTTATTGCAAAAGGGTTGTGTACACTCTCAATGTTTGGGTCTGGTATCGGTGAAGGGTATCTTATTGGTAAAGCACTTGAAGCAATGGGGAGAAACCCAAAAATGGAAGGAAGCATATTTACAAAGATGATTATCGGAGTTGCTCTTGCTGAGTCAACAGCTATTTATGCATTCGTTGCATTCTTTATTGTGTAGTTTTGATTTACTCAACCTGTCTTAAATGACGGGTGTGGAGTTGTATAAGAGAGATGCTCTCTTATAGAACTTTTCATCTTGCGTTATTCTTATAATCTTATGGAATTTATTATCGATACATTGGCAAAAGTGGGTTTTGATTGGCGAATGGGGTTATTTAATCTTATTAATTTTTTTATTGTTTTTTTATTGGTGAAGCGTTTTATTTTTCCTCCGCTATTGCGTGTTATTGATGAACGAAAAAAAATGATTCAAGAAGGGCTTGATAATTTTACTCAGTCAAAGACGGCAATGGAGGTTGCGGAGAAAAAGGCAAAAGAAATAATAAGCCAAGCAAAGAAAGAGGGGAATGTTATAGTAGAAAAATCTCACGATGAGGCAAAAGCTGTAGCCGAGACAATGAGAAGTAAAGCAAAAGAAGATGTTGAGAAGTTGGTTCTTGAGGCAAAGGCACACATTAAACAAGAAAAAATACACATGAAAGAAGAGATAAGAACTGAAGCGGTATCTTTGGTTATTGACGTAACAAAAAAACTTCTTGGAAAAGAGATGGACACCAAGAAGAGTACAAAAAACATTACTGATATTCTTAAGAGTGTCGAATAATATGCCCAAACTTATACCACAACAAATGGGTAAAATATTATACCTACTTACTAGGGATTGTCAGAAAAAGGATCTAGATAAGGCGATAGCAGTATTTTTAAACTTGGTTGTTACGCAGCAAATGAAGGCAAAAATACCGTATATTGTTCATGCATTTATGCAATACGCACAGAAGGCAGAGGGTGTAATCCCGGCATCTGTTACCACAACCTTTCCTTTGTCTGAAAAACAGAAAAAAGAACTTGCTAAAACATTTTCCTTTGATGAGGGTATGAGTAAAGAGGTGGTAGACCCTTCAATCCTCGGGGGAGTTATTGTGGCTTTTGAAGGAAAGCGCATCGATGCTAGTTTTCGTTCTGCTCTTAACAGAATGGCACATCAGTTATAACTATTATATTTTTCATTTATTATATGTCATACACAGATCAAGTAGTTGCAAAGCTAAAAAAACAAATTAATGATTTTGATACGAGACCAGAGGTTGTAGAGGTTGGTCGAGTAATTGAGGTTGGTGATGGTATTGTACGAATGAGTGGGATGTCTGGTTGCCAATCACAAGAGATGTTAGTTTTTGAGGATGGCACCCGTGGTCTAGCACTAAATCTTGAAGAGGACACCGTGGGTGCTATTATTCTTGGTGATTATACGAATATTAAAGAAGGGGATGTTGTTGAACGTACAGGAAAAATTATGTCTATCCCTGTGTCAGATGCACTTATTGGTCGGGTGGTGAATGCTCTTGGGGAACCTATTGATGGTAAAGCGTCCATTAAGGGAAAAAAGGAGTATCCTGTTGAACGCGTAGCTCCTGGTGTAATGACTCGTACACCAGTGAATCAGCCAATGCAAACAGGTATTAAGGCGATTGATGCGCTTATTCCAATTGGAAGAGGTCAGCGAGAGCTTATTATTGGTGATCGTCAGACAGGAAAAACAGCAATTGCGATAGACACCATAATTAATCAAAAAGATCAGGACATGATTTGTATCTATGTTGCTGTTGGTCAAAAACAATCAAAAGTGGCACGGATTGTTTCTAAACTTACTGAGGCAGATGCTATGGATTATACTGTTGTTGTTTCGGCTGCTGCTAGTGAGCCAGCGCCAATGAGTTTTTTGGCACCATATACAGGTGCAACAATTGCAGAGTATTTTGCAGATAAAGGCAAAGATGTACTTGTTGTCTATGATGATCTTACAAAACAAGCTTGGGCATACAGAGAAATGTCTCTGCTTCTTCGACGACCACCAGGACGTGAAGCATATCCTGGGGATGTGTTTTATTTGCACTCTCGACTTCTTGAGCGTGCCTGCAATTTAGACGAAAAAAATGGAGGCGGTTCAATTACGGCGTTGCCAATTATTGAAACACAAGCAGGTGATGTGGGGGCATATATTCCCACAAATGTTATTTCCATTACAGATGGTCAAATTTATCTAGAAACTCAACTTTTTAACAAAGGGGTGAGACCTGCGCTAAATGTTGGGCTCTCTGTATCACGTGTTGGAGGAAATGCACAGAAAAAACCAATGAAAAAAGTTGCTGGTTCATTGAAATTAAGCCTTGCGCAGTTTCGTGAACTTGAAGCGTTTGCACAATTTAGTAGCGACCTTGATGTAGACACAAAAAAACAAATTGACAGAGGTCAAAGACTTGCAGAATTATTAAAACAACCTCAGTATGCACCAATGGTTGTCGAAGAGCAGGTGCTCGTTATTTATGCAGCAGGAAACGGCTATTTTGATGACATTCCTGTAACAGATATAGAGAGTGAGCAAGAAAAACTTATTACATTTGCGCGAAAAGCTAAGTCTGCTATTCTGGAAAGTATTCGTGATGGGATGTGGAATGACGATGTGCAAAATGGTTTGAAGGGTATTTGTGATGAGTATAACGCATAAATAGTCGAGCTATTTTTATTAATCAATAAAGTATGCCAGTATCCACAAAAGAAATCAAAGGGAGAATAAAATCAGTTCAAAACACCAAGAAAATCACCAAAGCGATGGAGATGGTTTCTGCGGCAAAAATGAAAAAGGCGGTAGATGCTGCACAAAACACTCGGATGTATGCGGCTCGTGCACTTGCTATTTTGGATAGTCTGGCAGAAGTTCGTGAACCAGAATGTCCGCTGATTCAGAAGCGAACTGTAGAGAAAGTTCTTGTGGTTGTTATGAGCTCGAATAAGGGGTTGTGCGGCGGTTTTAATGCAAATATTGTCAAAAAGGTGCGGAAAGTTATAGAAGAGAAGGATCGGTTGTTACGATATTCTGGAGATAGTGAATTTTCTGGCAGTCAACACAAGGAGATGGAGATTGATGTTCTTGGAATAGGAAGAAAAAGTGTTCCTATTGCAAAAAAATGTAATATGAAGGTGGTTGCAGTATTTGATGATATTAATGAGCAGCCAGGGGTTAAAGACACATACCCGATTAGTGCAATGATTCAGGATCTGTTTGTAAAAGAAAAATATGATAAGGTTGTGATGGTGTATAATCACTTTGTTTCTGGTCTTGAGCAGGTACCAAAAGTCCGCCAACTTTTACCTGTATCAAGTGGTGATTTACATAAAATTCTTGAAGAAGGTCTGGTTTCAGATGATATAAAAAAAGAATCGACATTACCTATTGATTGTTATCACTTAGAACCAACAAGGGAAGATGTGTTAAATACGGTACTGCCAATGCTACTAGATGCGCAAATCCATCACGGCATATTGGAAAGTGCGGCAAGTGAGCATAGTGCTCGAATGGTTGCTATGAAAAATGCCGGAGAGGTGGCAGGTGAGATGCAAGAAGAGCTAACACAAATGTATAACAAAGCCCGTCAAGCAGCCATTACACAAGAGATTGCTGAAATAGCCGGGGGTGCTGCAGCTTTAGAATAATTTTTATCATAAGATAATATAACAGAAAAAATACGTATGCCAGAAAAAAATATAGGAACTATTACACAAATCATTGGTGTTGTAGTCGATGTACACTTTCCAGAAGTGGTCCCAAAAATATATAACGCACTTACTGCACAGGCTAATGGCAAAGAGGTGGTGCTTGAGGTTCAGAAACATTTAGGTTCAAATAGTATCCGTGCTATTTCAATGGGCACAACAGACGGTCTTGCTCGGGGTGTTGAAGTGGTTGACACCGGGGCGCCAATTTCAGTGCCGGTTGGAGACTGTACATTGGGTCGTATGTTTGATGTAGTCGGTGCTCCGATTGACGAAAAACCGGCACCAAAGCCAAAAAAACGTTATCCAATTCACAGAAAGGCACCATCATTTAGTAGTCAGTCACAAAAAACAGAGATTTTGGAAACAGGTATTAAAGTGATTGATTTACTTGCACCATTCTTGAAGGGTGGAAAAGTGGGATTATTTGGTGGTGCAGGTGTTGGAAAAACTGTTATCATTCAAGAATTGATCAGAAACATAGCATCAGAGCATGGTGGGTATTCCATGTTTGCTGGTGTTGGAGAACGAACCCGAGAAGGTAATGATTTATATAGAGAAATGGAAGAGTCGGGTGTTTTAGATAAGACGGCTCTTGTGTTTGGGCAGATGAATGAGCCGCCAGGTGCGCGTGCACGTGTAGCACTTTCTGCTCTTGCAATGGCAGAATACTTTAGAGACGAAGAGGGTAGAGATTTATTGTTGTTTGTTGATAATATTTTTCGATTTACACAAGCCGGTTCAGAAATGAGTGCATTGCTTGGTCGAATGCCTTCTGCGGTTGGATACCAACCAACACTTGCAACAGAGATGGGCGCCTTACAAGAGCGCATCACTTCAACAGACAAAGGATCTATTACCTCTGTGCAAGCGGTTTATGTACCTGCTGATGACTTAACTGATCCAGCACCAGCAACAACATTTACTCATCTAGATTCTACTGTTGTATTAAACCGGTCGCTTTCTGAAATTGGTATTTACCCGGCTGTTGACCCATTGGACTCTACCTCTACTGTGTTGGATCCGCAGATTGTTGGCGAAGAACATTATGCTGTTACAAAAGGTGTTCAAAAAGTATTACAGAGATACAAAGACTTACAAGATATTATTGCTATTCTTGGTATGGAAGAGTTATCCGATGAAGACAAGGCAACGGTTGCACGTGCAAGAAGAATACAAAAATTTCTTTCACAACCATTTTTTGTTGCAGAACAGTTTACTGGTATGGCTGGTGTTTATGTGCCAGTTGCAGATACTGTACGGTCACTTCGTGAAATTTTGGATGGACTTCATGATGATAAGCCAGAAGATGCATTTTACATGAAAGGTTCAATTGATGATGTTATAGCAGCTACAAAAGATAAAAAAGATTAATCTTATTTTCTCTCTTATGAACAAACAACATGTCACCCGTGTATGTATAATAATAATGGTTTTGATTATTTCTGGCTGTGGCACACAAATACCCACAAGTACTAACAATACTAATGGTTCAAAAAAAATAGATTCTAAAGAGAGTATTAATGCAAATAAACATATGGAAAAAACAACTCACCTCCCAGATCATAAAGATTTACGCCAAACCTATTCTGGTGCAGTCTTGCATACTAATAAGGGGGATATTACTGTAGCGTTTTATGGTGAAGAATCACCAATTACAGTAAACAATTTTCTTAACCTCGCTGAGTCAGGTTTTTACAATGACACTACATTTCATCGTGTTATTCCTAATTTCATGATTCAAGGTGGTGATCCGTTAAGTAAAGGTTCAGATAGAATGCAGCATGGGACAGGTGGGCCAGAGTATCGTTTTGGTGATGAGTTTAACACACACAAGATTGTTCGCGGATCTCTGGCTATGGCAAATGCCGGACCAAACACAAATGGGTCTCAGTTTTTCATTGTGACTGCAGAAGAAACACCACATCTAGATATGCGACATACAAATTTTGGTTATGTTGTTGAGGGTGTGGAGGTTGTTACGACAATTGAGTCAGCTCAAACAGACGGAAGGGATAATCCGGTTGATCCTATTGTTATTACGGGTGTGACATTGAAAAAATAGATAGATACTATAATATTTCTATGAAATTTACTCTTGCAACACCGTATGGTGTGACATACAACGATGATACAGTGCTCTCGGTCTCTGTACCAACAAAGGACGGGGTGATTACCTTGCTGCCAGACCATGCAGCACTTATTTCTGTTGTTATTCCTGGAGAGCTTTTGGTAGAAAAAGACCAGGGTACACAAGTATTATCTGTATCACATGGTGTTGTGGAGGTGTCTCCAGGGGGTGAGGTTGTTGTGCTTGCAAACACTTCTGAACGTGTTGAGCATCTTGATATTGCGCGTGCCGAAGCAGCAAAACAGAGAGCTGAAGAACTTATGGCACAAAAGCAGAATATGCTCGATATTGATTTTGCACGAATTCAGGCAAAACTAGAAAAAGAACTTGTTCGGATATCTGTGGGTAATAGGTATAAAAAGTAGTAAAACTATTTGTTTCATAAGAAAGAAAATGAGCAAATCAGCTCATTTTTTTTACAGAGTTGCTAAAATAGTGTATTATGTGCAGTATGTGAACCTGAAATAATACAGGCCTTACCACTCTTCTTATTTGGTATTCAAAAATATAAAATCTTTTATTTATGAAAAAAAGCCAGTCCCTCATTCTTTTATTGTTTGAGTTCGCGATACTTTGTTTCGGATTACATTATCTACACATTGGTTTGGGTTTGAGTCATAGTGATGAAATGCGTATTATTATGCCAATTTTGGTAGATATTGCATTTTTGGCCATGTTCGCCTCTTTTGGTGGGCGTTTGGCAAAACTTTTTGGCATTGCGCCAATGGCAGGTAAAATTGTGCTTGGTATTATTGCCGGGCC
>JABJHO010000041.1 GCA_018661775.1 Candidatus Magasanikiibacteriota bacterium
CCATTCGTAAAATGGTTCAAGAAGTTTGTGTTGTGCACCAGACTTTACGTCTTGAAGCGCGTCGCGTAATTTTTGAGTTACCGGACCAAACACTCCACCATGGTATACACCTTCTACATCTTGGTGCACAATACTGCCAACTGGTGTAACTCCTGCGGCTGTGCCAGTACAAAAACATTCATCAGCGGCAAAAACATCAGAAACTTTCAGTGGACAAATCTCGGTTGGTATACCCAACACCTCGGCTATCTCTAAGACACTTCTTCGTGTTATGCCGGGGAGTATTGTGCCGCTAAGAGGTGGGGTGTATAACACACCATCTTTAACGGTAAAAAAATTAGCTGCACCACACTCTTCAATGTATGTATTGTTGCGAGCATCAAGATAGAGTAATTCATCAAAACCTTCTTCTTTTGCTTTACATACATGGTACATACCTGGCGCGTAGTTGCCAATAGCTTTTACACAACCAGTTCCTCCTAATGTGGCACGGTGAATATCTTCTGGTATTTTAAGTCGGATTGACTTAGTGCCGTCCTTAAAATATGGGCCAACCGGGGAAACGAAGATAATAAAAGAGTATGACGGTGCCGGGCCAATGCCCAGTTTAGGTCCAGAACCAAGAAGTAGTGGTCTAATATATAATGAGCCTTTACCAAACGGTGGCACAAACATGTGGTTTTCTTGAACAACCAGTTTTATTGCATTAATAAACTGTTTTTGTACAACTTTTTGCATGCACATTCTTTTTGCTCCATCTTGGAGCCTTGCTGCATTAAGTTCTGGTCGGAAAACCATCACCGTGCCTTCTTTGTTTCGCTGTGCTTTTAGTCCTTCAAATATACCTTGACCATAGTTTATTGCACTTGCTGCTTGGTGAATTCTATGATCACTTGATTGGGATAGTGTATAATCTTCCCAACATCCTTTGTATTCTTGGACATAGGTATACCCTGTTGGTCTGTACGAAAAGTCAAGAGAATCCCACTGGGGCACCTGTATAGTTCTTGCTGCCATTTTTTACCTCCTTTTTTGGGAAATATATATTATGACACAATTGCCATAGTATTACCGTAACACGCGCACCTTGTTTAGTCAATATTAAACAAAAAAAACCTCAGCTTTTGCTGAGGGCGTGATGGAAACAATTGGATTATCTAGTTTTTTTCTCCTGAACTTCTAAATCAATTGCGGTTTCTAGGGAGCCAAAGTAGGCTGTCTTTATTTCACAGACAGTGTTTGCATTTTTATTTGCCTCTGATCTCCACAGCGTTCGCAGGGTTGGAAAGGTGCTACTTTTTACTCTCGGTTCCCGTAGTATTCGTAGGAACTCTTTTCTGTGCGTATTGTCACGAAATTCGGAAATCGTGCTCTCGGCCATACAAAGCACGTTTTTTGCAATTTGTGGGTCTCGGCCCACTCGATATTTTATGACGTCGGACACAAGAGTATTTACACTGTCATTGTTTAGGTCATCAATAGGATAGCGAACAATTCCGCCAGACACGTTTTTCGGCTCAAAACTAGGTTTAGATGTAACCATTCTGAAAAGACTCATATTTGCAGGTTCCTCCTTTGCAAATTTCAATAAATACGAAGTCTCTATTCTAGCATAAACCACATTTAGTGTCAAGTGATTATTTTATTTTAAATTTTTTACACTTGCGTACTGTACCTTAGTTTACTATTGTATGATATACTTAGGGCTATATGAAAATAGCTATTATTGGCACACATTCTACCGGAAAGACTTCAATAATACACCAACTTTCTTTGGTGTTACAAGCGCGTGGAGAACGCGTTTTTGTTGTATCTGAATTATCTCGCCGTGCTCCTGGAGAGATTAACGAGGGCGCAAAACTCGCAACACAATTATGGATTCAGGAAAAACAAAAAGAAGAGGAGTTGCGATGTGCACAACACAACGGGACCATTGTGTGTGATAGATCTACATTAGATAATTTTGCGTATTTAGAACGTGTTGCTGGTGAAAAAGATGTTTCAGTAATGGAAAAGGATGCAGTGAAACACATGAAGACATATGATTTTGTGTTTAAAACAAAAAAGCTTGCAATGCAAGCGGAGGAAGATGGGGTGAGGAGTGTGGGCGATAGTTTTAGGAACGATATTGAAGCGCGGATTGTTGGATTATTACATAAACATAGTATTGAGCACCACACACTTCCGGGCACTCTTGATTATGCGCATATTGTGTCGTTTATCCATCACATTATTGTACCAAAACCACAATCGGTGCAATTTGTCACGGCACAAGCATGATAATAGTTCTAGCGCTGCATCAATTGTAGTGCTTTTTTTAGTAATGTAGCAGTTGTCTCTTCTACAGAGAAAATGGTTTTTACACATGTTGTTGCTTCTTGTTTGCTGTAGCCAAGTGCAACGAGTCCATCGACTGTTTCGTAAAATACCGATTCTTGTGTTTCTGACATTGGCTCTTTGCACGAAATGGTGTCTATTTTTGTGTGCAACTCTACAACAAGTCGTTCGGCGGTTTTTTTCCCCATGCCTTGTACGGCACAAAGATGGGCTGCGTCTTTTCTGGCAATAGCATCTCGTGTGTCTTCTATAGGTCCGAGTCCCAAAATATGCATGGCACTTTTGGGCCCAACAGATTTAACACTTAGCAGGAGGCAAAAGAAATCTTTTTGTTTTTGTGTTGCAAAACCAAAGAGTTCCATGGATTTTTCTGACACTTTCAGATAGGTAAAAACCTGAACAGACTGATTGATAGAATAGTGTTCAAGTTGTGTTTTAGGGGTATTGATTTCATAGCCAATACCACCTGGTGTAAGTAGTACCAGGTTTTTTGATGTGAGCGCTATAATCTTCCCCTCTAAGAATGCTATCATAGTAGTGTGGTTATTCTAGAGTTTGTAGATATGTTATTATTGTTTGTACGCCAAACCCATTTGCACCACCACGAATCCACGGTTTTCCTTTTTCGCCATAACTTGAACATGATAAATCTATATGAGTCCATGGATAGTCGGTAAAGTATTCTAAAAATGCCGCAGCAGTGCTTGCACCGGCATAACGTGCACCACCAACACCACCAATGTTTTTTACATCAGCCACTTCGCATTTTACCGCTTCTGTATATTCTTTGCCAAGTGGAAGGCGCCACAGTTTTTCTCCAGATTTTTCAGCCGCCGCCTGCAAGTTTGATGACATGGTGTCATCTTTGGTAAAAATCCCAGATCGTTCGTTGCCTAACGCTACCACACACGCACCAGTAAGTGTAGCAAAATCAATTACATGTTTTGGGGTGTATTTACTCGCGTAACTCAGTGCGTCTGCCAAGATAAGCCGTCCTTCTGCGTCGGTATTTTGAATCAGTACGGTTTTACCATTCATTGCACGCAAAATATCATCTGGTCTGTATGAGCTCCCACTTGGCATGTTTTCGCATGTAGGAACAAGTCCTATAATGTTTTGTTTTAGTCCAAGTGCTGCGGCAGCGCGCATAATACCAAGCACGGTTGCGGCACCAAGCATATCAAATTTCATGTCGCGAATATACGGGTCTGGTTTGAGCGAAAGACCACCAGAATCAAAGGTAATACCTTTTCCGACAAAAACCATCGGTGTATCTTCTTTGTTGCCTTGAAGGTATTCCATAATAATAAATTTTGGCTCAAGCACAGAACCTTGAGATACACCAAGTAAGCATCCCATGCCAAGTTTTTCAATCTCACTTTTTTCTAGCACTTTTACCAAAAGAGAGGGGAATACCTCACCTAATTTCTGGGCTTCTTGTGCGAGTGATGCAGGTGTCATATCGCTTGGTGGTGTATTACCAAGATGTCGAGCAAGATTGACTGATTCTGCAATATGAATACCAGTGTCTATGCCTCGCTGCCATACTGTCTCATCGGTAGTATTGTTTTTATACAAATAGATCGTTTCAACACGCGTGGTTTGGGCACCCTCCTCTTTGTGTGTGTCAAAACTGTATGTCGCGGTGTGTGCGGCTATGACAGTTTCTTTTGCTGCAATTGAATCTCCAAAGCGCGTGATAATGTGCGACGGAATATGCATTGCAATAGTGGAAGATTTTTTTTCTTGCGCTGTCCGAATACTAGCACCAACCGTTTGTTTCCATGTTTCTGTAGTAATATCTTCTTCTTTTCCTAAGCCTATAAGAAGAATACGTTTGTGTTGGCTGTGGGCTCCATAAAGCACTGTTTGTTGGAGTGGTTTGCCTTCAAAATCTTTTGTGACAACGAGTGAGTCTACGGTTTTTTTTATTCCGTCACAATATGATGGTATTTGTGCTTCAATGGTATCATTTTCTAGGATTGGGATAACAAGACAGTCAGTGTGTGTCGTGTCTTCGAGATCTTCGTACGTTGTCATAGGGTGTTGTTACGTATATTAGTGACTATATTGTATCTCATCATAATTTTTGGGTCAACTTACAAAATACTTGCAAAAATGTCTATGTTGTTTATACTGTATCTATATAGTATATAATGAATTATGGCATCAGCAGAATATCACTGGGTTCTAGAGCGCGGTTCGTGGGAGAATGAAACACAACATATTTTGTTTTTGAAACAAAAAAAGGCATATGAGTATGCAGCTACGCATGTTTCTGGAAAACACGTGCTAGATTATGGTGTTGGGAGTGGCTTTGGCACATTAGTACTTTCTCAGCATGCTTCGCGTGTTATAGGTGTTGATGTATTTCCAAAGACCATCGCTTTTTGTAAAAAATTTCACAGAAAGCCAAACACAAAATTTATACGAATTCGTGATAGTTACACAACACCGTTTCCGGACAATCATTTTGATGTTGTGACATCGTTTCAAGTGATTGAGCATGTAGAAGATGTGGAGCGGTATTTATATGAACTGCATCGTGTCTTAAAACCTGGTGGAACTATTATTATTACCACACCTAACAAAGGGTATCGATTACTACCTTTTCAAAAACCGTGGAATGATGAGCATATTCGTGAGTATAGTAAAAAGGGGCTACAAAAAGAGATGGGGAAGGTGTTTCCCGGTGTTAACATTTTTGCTGTTTCAGGTGCTCCAGAGGTGGTGGCTATAGAGCATGCACGTGTCAAGCAGTTACCGATACATGTGTATGTCCTTAATCCGTTCAAGCGTATCATAAAGCGCCTTGCTCCACGTGTTGTACGGCACATATCATACAAGAGTGACACGAACCTAGCACATACTACACAATATTACATCCCAACGTATACGACAGATGATTTTTGTGTTCAAGACGATGCTTCAGATGCTCTTGATTGGGTGGCTGTTGCAGAAAAATAACACGCACTGAGTAAAAACAAAAAACCCAGAAAATAATCTGGGTTTTTTGAACTGTTTATACAATTATTCATTTGTTGTTTCGCTTTCTTCTTTTTCCACCTTCTTCTCTGGTTTTTTTGCACTATTTGCTCGTTTTACGCCATCTACGCGCAATCCAAGTCGGTGCTCAGTAGGGTCAATGGTAATAATTTCAAATGTCTTTACCTCTCCGATAGAGAACATTTCTTTGAGTTGTGTAACGTCATGTACAGGACTGTTAGACACTTCAGAGATGTGTGCAAGTCCATGAATATGGTCGTCAAGTTTTACCATAAGACCAAAAGGTTCAATTTTGTGTATGGTACCTTCCACCTTCTGTCCTTCTTGGTAGGTATCTTTTACCGTTTTCCACGGGTCATCTTTGAGCCGTTTTACCGATAGGTAGATTTTTGATTTGTTAAGGTCAATGATTTGGGCCTTTACTTTGTCACCAATTTTCAGCACATCTTTCGGGTGATCAATCCTTTGCCAGACAATTTCTGAAATATGAATAAGTCCTTCGAGGTTTTGTCCAAATTTGATAAAAGCACCAAAAGAGGTGAGGGCACTAATTTCCCCTTCTACAATATCACCGATAGTGTATTCATCAAGAATAGATTTTTGTGCATCTTCCCAAACAGCCTTTTCTGAAACAATAAGCTTCTCATCATTGCGCTGAATATCTAGGATTTTAACCTGCAGGGTTTGGCCTATGAGTTTTTGTAACTGCTCTAATATACGATTTTTGTCTCCACCAGGAACACGAGGATAATTATCTGGTGCAAGTTGAGATACCGGCATAAATCCGTCAATACCGCAAACCTTCATCATAAGACCACCTTTATTTGCATGCACTATTTTTGCCTCAATAACCGTCTCTTTTTCAAGTTGTTCTGCTAATTTTTCCCATATCTTCTGGTGTCCAGCTATACGAAAAGATAGCTCCATTTCTCCGTTTTCATTCTCCTGCTCTACTACTGTTGCTTGTACTGTGTCACCAACCTGTACATTTGCGTATTCAGGTGACTCAGCAAATAATTCTTGTCCTCGGACTATACCAACAATCAAGCCATTTATGTCAATTCGTACAGCACCATTACTTATTGAAATGATAGAACCTTCTATCAGGCTGTCTATTGCAGGAATTTGTGTAAAGTACTCTTGCAAGAGTACGCCAAAATCTTCTGTTTTTTTTGTCATATATCTGTTGTGGACCGGCACTACTGCATATGGTCCACTATGTAAATTACCCCACACACAGGTGAGGTCCCTAATAAAAGATAGGGTGAATAAATAATTTGTCTTACTATAGCATAGAAAATAACTTTCTGCAAGGGCTTTGTGTGGACATTTTCTGGATGAATTATTGGTGTGTTTGCCTTGCAACAGAGAGTGTAATAGGGTATACTGTATCTACGTAGTTTACTGATGCACTTACTTAAAGATAATTTTATGCATATTTCTTGGCTTGGTGGTACCGCTCTTAAAATTCAAACAAAAACATCAGGAGAAGATGTTTCGTTATTCATTGACCCCTATACACCCAAAGATGGGGATTTTTTAAAAAGTACTACAGCCAATATTGTGTTGTACACTCAAGGAAGCAAGGGTTCTATTCCAGTCTCTGGCAAACCTTTTGCACTTGAAACTGCTGGTGAGTGTGAAGTAAAGAATGTACTGATTCATTCGGTGCAAGGGCACACAGAAAAACAGTGCTTTTTTAGACTTGATTTAGAGGGTATAAGTTTGGGGCATTTAGGTTTGTGCGGTACACCGCTTAACCCTGAACAACTCGAAGCATTTGTTGGTGTAGACATACTTTGTATTCCAGTTGGGGGTGAGCCTGGTTTTACGGCAGAAAAGGCATCTGCATGTATTCAGAAGATTGAACCAAGAGTGGTTATTCCTATAGCATATCTTTCGGACAATGATCCCAATGCAACGCCAGTTGAGTCTTTTATCAAAGAGATCGGTGTGCCCCCGCAAGATGCAGAAAAAAAGTTAGTCATAAAGAAAAAAGATTTACCACAGGAGGATATGCAGGTTATTGTTCTTACTAAATAAGTGTCAGTGTTATTCCACTATACGTTGAACTATGCCACCAAAAAAGCCAACAAAAAAAGGTGTCACTGAACCTAAGGTACCAAAAAAATCTCGGGCAAAAAAGCGCGCCTCTTCAGATTCTGTAAAAAAAAGCTCATCATCTAAGAGTGTGGCAAAAAAGAGTGGTATAAAAAAAGCACAGACTTCTAGGCGGAACGTAACAAAAAAGGAACATAAAGACATGTGGGCAGCAGTAGAGGCAATACCAAGTCTTATTTTTGAAGAGGTGCTTTTTGATGCACCAGTGTCTAGTGTATCTAAAGATTTGGATAAAAAAAGTCCAGATAAATCACTCATGTTTAAAAGTAGGTCGGTAAGTGAAGTAAAGAAGAAACAGCATGTTCTTGTCATAGGAGTAACACTGTTTTCCGTGCTTATTATGCTTGTTTGGGGGGTAAGCCTAAAAGCAAAGATAGGGAACATCTCTTTTCAAGGAGGGTTAGTTGGCGGAGAGGTTGAGACTTCTCTGACAGGTGGGTATGCGGCATTGTCAGAAACACTTTCGGTTATTAAGGAGCAGAAAAGCGCAACGTCACAGACTATAAACAATTATGTTGCGGAAGTAGAAGGTGTAGAAAAAAAGGTATCACAAGATGTGAAAAATTTTGAGACGTCGGTCATATCTTCGGTTGCTGAAAAAATACGTAAGAACACATCAATCCCCACTCCCAACACAACACGAGTTGAGGGGTTGGAATCATTACAATAATGTCTTACATGTAATGTAGTGTATGCAGCATGATTGATTCGTGCTGTGCCCGTTGTATTATATGAATTTTAGCTATGCCAAAACAAAAATCCGAAGCGGCTTTGCCTGTGAGTAAGGCCCAAACGCCATCTGGTGGAAGAGTTGCCCCAATTCAGTTGGTTGATGAAATGAAAACATCGTATCTTGATTATGCCATGAGTGTTATTGTTGCTCGTGCGCTTCCTGATGTTCGTGACGGGCTTAAACCTGTGCATCGCAGAGTACTGTATTCTATGTGGAAGCTTGGTCTGAAACATGGGTCAAAATTTAGAAAATCAGCCCATGTGGTAGGAGACGTTATGGCAAAGTATCACCCGCATGGTGATGCTTCCATTTACGACTCTTTGGTTCGTATGGCACAGGATTTTTCTATGCGAAGCCCTATGGTACATGGTCAGGGAAACTTTGGGTCGATGGACGGGGACAGTGCTGCAGCAATGCGATATACTGAGGCAAAACTACAGCATGTGGCAGAAGAAATGTTGCTTGATATAGAAAAAGATACTGTTGACTTTGGGCCAAACTATGACGGATCAACAAGGGAGCCAAGGGTATTACCAAGTAAGCTTCCACATTTATTACTCAATGGGAGTATGGGAATTGCTGTTGGTATGGCCACTAATATTCCACCACACAATCTGGGGGAGTTGTGTGACGCAATCATACATCTTATAAATACACCTACAGCAACAATAGATGATTTGATGGAGTTTGTTAAAGGTCCCGATTTCCCTACCGGAGGTATTATATATAACAAAAGAGATATTGCCACCATGTATGCAACCGGAAGAGGTGGGGTGGTCTTGCGTGCAAAAGCAGAAATAATAGAAGAGAATTCTGGGTTGTTTAGGATTGTGGTGAGAGAGATACCGTACCAAGTAAATAAAGCAACACTTATAGAAAAAATAGCACGACTTGTGCAAGAAAAAAAACTTGTTGGCATAAGAGATCTTCGTGACGAATCCAATAAAGATGGTGTACGAATTGTGATTGAGCTTAAAAAAGATGCCTATCCAAAAAAAGTACTGAATAAGTTGTATAAGGTGACTGACTTGCAAACAACATTTCACATGAACATGATCGCTCTTATTGATGGGATACAGCCTCGTCTACTTACACTAAAAGTAGTATTAGAAGAGTATGTTAAACATAGGCAAGTGGTGGTGCGCAGAAGAACGGCTTTTGATTTGAAAAAAGCTGAGGATCGAGCACATATTCTAGAAGGCCTTTCAAAAGCTTTGGATAAAATAGATCAAGTAATTACTGTTATACGATCATCAAAGGACAAGGAAGAGGCAAAGCAAAATTTAATGAAAAAGTTTGTATTTACCGAAAGACAGGTTGTGGCTATTTTGGATATGCGGTTACAGCAACTTGCAAACTTAGAAAGAAAAAAGATTGAAGATGAATTGAAAGAAAAACTGGCCTTGATCAAGGGGTTGCAAGCTATTTTGGCTAGTGAAAAGAAAATACTTGGTATTATACAAGACGAAGTAATCGATATTCGTAAAAATTTTTCTAATGAGAGAAGGACGAAGGTGGTGGCTCGAGGTATTAAAGAGTTTACCATAGAAGATCTTGTCCCAAACGAGCCAACAATTATCATGGCGACACGTGACGGGTATATTAAGCGTATGCCAATTGACACCTTTAAGACGCAAGGTAGGGGAGGAAAAGGAGTGATTGGTTTAACAACAAAAGAAGAAGACGTGGTAGAGCATTTACGAACAACTAATACACATGACAGCTTACTCTTTTTTACCACACGAGGTCGGGTGTTTCAGCTTCATGTATATGAAATTCCAGAAGCATCTCGTACGGCAAAAGGTCAGGCATTGGTAAACTTTTTACAACTTGCACCACACGAAAAGGTTGCCGCCATTCTTTCTATGGAAGATATGTCAAAGTATGAATATCTTGTAATGGTTACCAAAAAGGGTGTCATTAAAAAAACAAAGATTAGTGATTTCAAAAATGTACGACGTTCTGGGTTGATAGCACTCAAAATAAGGCCAGAAGATATGCTTGAGTGGGTAAGGCCATCGGGCGGAAAAGACGATATTGTTTTGGTGACGCAACTTGGGCAAGCGATTAGGTTTAAAGAATCAGGTGTGCGCGCTATGGGAAGAACGGCGGCAGGGGTTAGGGGTATAAAAATAAAATCAGAAGATGATGTGATTGGTATGGGTGTTGTGTCTCCATTGTTAGTAAAAAAGAAAGTTATGGAACTGCTTGTTGTGTCCGAAAACGGTCTTGGAAAACGAACTAAAATTTCTGAGTATAAAGTGCAAGGTCGTGGAGGAAGTGGAATAAAAACCATGAATGTTACCGACAAGACAGGGCGAATAATGAGTGCGCGAGTAGTAAATAATACTGAGCCAAATGACCTACTTATTATTTCTAAGAATGGTCAGGTTGTGCGAATATCAATGAAAACTGTCTCGACACTTGGGCGAGCGACTCAAGGGGTGCGAATTATGCGATTTAAGAAGTCTGGCGACATTGTTGCTGGAATTACCGTATTGTAGAAGAGTTTTCTTGTGGGAGAGTGAGACATTCTGTTGGTTGACAAAACGAGGATTTTTCTTTATACTATTGTTCATAATCGTTGAATTTTTTGAAAAAACATAGAACAATACGTTAAATATATATTTATGAAAAAATTATTACAAAACTTTGGTATCATTATCCTCACACTTGTCGTGCTTGCGGGAATTATGAGTATGATACATGTAGGAGAAGAAAAGCCAAAAGATGTTGGCATCAACACGCTTGTGGCATATGTTCAAGACGATAAGGTTGAAAAGGTGGAAATCGAAAAAGATACTATTTTGGTTACCGTAAAAGATATTTCTACCGTGGCAGAAGATGAGCGGGGTAAGCAATTAAAGATTAAAAAAGAATTTGGCCAGTCTTTTACCGAACTCATGGAAAATTTGGGAGTGCCAGCAGAAAAAATCCAAGGTGTAGACATTAGAATAAAAGAGGATCCGGCATGGAAAACAGTGTTGCTTGGTATTGCACCATTCCTCTTTCCATTTTTGATTATTGGTGTTTTTCTGTACTTTATGACACGGCAAGTGCAGGGAGCAAACAGTAAAGCTATGGGATTTGGTATGAGCACTGCTAAACAGGCTAAAAATGATGAAAAAAGTAAAAAAACTTTTAAAGATGTTGCCGGAGCGTATGAAGCAAAAGAAGAATTAGAGGAAGTTGTAGACTTTTTAAAGCATCCACAAAAGTTTACCGACATGGGAGCAAAAATTCCACGTGGTGTATTGCTTATGGGTGCACCAGGAACCGGAAAAACATTACTCGCAAAGGCTGTTGCCGGAGAAGCAGAGGTACCATTTTTCCATATCTCTGGATCAGAATTTGTAGAAATGTTTGTAGGAGTTGGTGCGAGTCGTGTTCGTGATTTATTTAGCAAAGCAAAAAAAGCAGCACCAGCCATTGTATTTATAGACGAAATTGATGCTGTTGGGCGAAAGCGTGGTGCCGGACTTGGTGGTTCGCATGATGAGCGTGAACAAACATTAAATCAAATTTTGGTAGAAATGGATGGGTTTGATCCAAATGTGGGTATTATTGTTATTGCCGCAACAAATAGACCTGACGTGCTAGATAAAGCATTGTTACGACCAGGAAGATTCGACAGGCGAGTGGTTATTGCATTGCCAGACATTAAAGAGCGCGAAGAAATTCTTGCTGTGCATGTGAGAAATAAGCCGCTTGCAAAAGAGGTAAGTGTAAAAAGTTTGGCAGAGAGAACCCCAGGTTTTTCTGGTGCGGATTTAGAAAACTTGCTTAATGAGGCAGCAATTCTTGCGGTACGGAAAAAATCAAAAACAATTACCGAAAAAATGGTTCGAGAAAGTATAGACAAAGTATTGCTTGGGCCAGAAAAAAAGTCACGAATTATGACAGAAGAAGATAAGGAGATGACAGCATACCACGAGGCAGGTCATGCTATTGTGGGTCACTTCTTAGAGCATTGTGATCCGGTTCGGAAAGTCTCTATTATTGGACGTGGTATGGCAGGTGGATACACGCTTTCGATGCCAGAAAAAGACAAACACTACAGACGCCTTGTTGAATTTAAAGATGACATGGCAATGATGATGGGTGGGTATGTGGCAGAAGAAATGCAGTACGGAAGAGATAAGCTTACCACCGGACCATCAAGTGATTTAAAAAAGGCAACACAGCTTGCCAAAAAAATGGTCATGCAATATGGTATGAGTGAAGAGCTTGGGCCACGCGTATATGGTGATAACGAAGAACTTATTTTCCTTGCACAAGAAATTCACGACAAGAAAAATTATTCAGAAAAAACGGCAGAAATTATCGATAGGGAAATTAACGAACTTCTTAAAAACGCAAAAAAAGAAGCAGAACGCATACTAACCAAACACAAAGATGAGACGGAACGGCTAGTCAAGAAACTTCTAGAGGTAGAAACAGTAGAACAAGAAGAATTTAATGCGATTATGGAAGGAAAGAGTCTAGAAAAAAAAGAAGAGAAAAAAGACGAATAATGAACAAAAACACCGCCTAATGAAGCGGTGTTTTTTATTTTTTGGGTACATGCTTGACAAAAACAGCATGGTTTGGTAAGGTTTATATGCAAAGTTAGGCATCCTGTCTAATATAGTGAATGAGAGGTGATGCCAATGAGCACACACAATTCAAATAAAGACCAAGAAACACTCTGGAACCCCAAACATCTTAAGCTTGCGCTCAGTGGTGAAAAAAACCTGGAAGGTTTCAATTTAAAAGGCGCTGCATTTTGGAATGCCAACCTTCAAGGGGCTAACCTTCAAGAGGTTGGCCTTCAGGGGGCTAACCTTCAGGGAGCTCAAATTCAAGGAGTCAAACTTCGTAGGGCCAAACTTCGTGGTGCCAACCTAACTGGTGCCAACCTGAGCCATGCCGACCTTGAGGGAGCCAACCTTCATGGAGCCAACCTTCACGGAGCTAACCTTGAGGGGGTAATTTTTTCCGGAGCGGAGAACCTTTCGCCCGGACAGTTAATCGAGGCAAAAAACGTACATCTTGCGCTCGACCTTCCTTTCCCCCTTCAAGATGTTTTAGTTGCTAAGCAGTTGGCTGCAATGGAAGAAGCTAGCTAAACTCTTCTCCTGAGCCTTGTCCGATCTTTCCTCATAAGACCATTTCAAATTCGAAATTGGTCTTTTTTAATTGAAGGGATTTCTGGGGTTGACAAAAAAAGCATGGTGTGGTAAGGTGAGGGAGTTAGGTAATTCTGCCTGATAACCTCATTGAGAGGAGTGTTCAAATGAGCACAAATAATTCAAACGAAAAAGAAGTAACTTGGAACCCTGAGCATCTAAAACTTGCGCTCAGTGGACAAGAAGATCTAACAGGTTTAAATTTGAGAGGTACTAACCTTGAAGAAGCCGACCTTCAAGGAGCCGACCTTCGTGGAGCTCAACTTCAAGGAGTCGACCTTCGTGGAGTCAACCTTCAAGAAGCCAACCTTCAAGGAGCCGACCTTCGTGGAGCCAACCTTCTCGGAGCCGACCTGCGCTATGCCAACCTTCAAGAAGCCGACCTTTATGGAACCAACCTTAAAGAAGCCGACCTTTATGGAACCAACCTTCAAGAGGCCAACCTTCAAGTAGCTTACCTTGGGGGAGCAAACCTTTGGGGGGCTAAACTTCAAGGAGCTAAACTTCAGGGAGACGACCTTCGGGGAGCCAACCTTAACTTAGCCGACCTTCGGAATACCGACCTTCGGGGGGTTAGCTTCAAGGGGGTTGAGGGCTTGTCACCGGGTCAACTTATTAATGCTAAAAATGTGCATTTAGCATCTGACCTTCCTTTTTCGCTTCAAGACGTTATTCTTGCTAAGCAATTGGCTGCAATGGAAGATGGTATCTAAACTCTTTTTTTGAGCCTTGTCTCACCTTGATCTTTGATCTTTTTCTACAAGACCATTTCAACTACGAAATTGGTCTTTTTTAATAAAAAAAATTTGTATTATAAAAACCACACAGGGTGGTTATTGTATAATATCTTTTTTTTCAACAAACTTCCATGAACCGGTGGGGAGTGTGCCTATGTTTAGCCGCCCAATCCGCACTCTTTTGAGTTGCTGTAAATCATACCCGAGTCTACCAAACATTTTTTTGATCTGTCTATTTTTTCCTTCTTTTAATATGACAGTAACTATTGTTTTGCGCCCTTTGTTGAAGAGTTTTTTTACGGTAATTCCTTGTACAAACCCTGAACCAATCATCATACCATGTTCGAGTACCTGTATCGCGTCTTTTGTTAGTTTTTGTGTAATTGTGAGCTCGTATTCTTTTTCATGTTCATGAGATGGGTGGGTGAGTGTCTGTGTTAGTGTGCCATCGTTGGTAAGTAACACCAATCCTTCCGAATCTTTGTCGAGTCTTCCGACCGGGTAAAGTCGCACACCCTGAAGGTGTTTTTCTGCTTCTTCTTTTTCTTTTTTGTAAAGGTAGTGCGCCGGAATAATAAGGTCTATCACAGAAGCACCTTGCTCATTGCTTGCGCTGCATATATAGTCGATAGGTTTGTTCAGTACAATATACACAAAACCTTTGTTTGTGGTGCTGGTTTTTTTCTCTACTCCTATAATTTCTACCTCGTCTTTTTTGGGATCTACTTTTGTGCCTGCTTCCGTAACGAATTTTCCATTTACTTTCACTTTTCCCTGTGCAATATATTCTTCAGCCTTTCTTCTTGAGCAGTACCCAAGCTGGGCCATATACTTTTGTAGTCGAATGAGTTGTGGGTGTTCTTCTTTCATAGTACTATCATAGTAGCACAGATGTAACTTTTAATCAAGATGGTAAAAAAGAGCATATGTGCTCTTTTTTTTAACTAGTATCTGTAATGGTCTGGTTTGTATGGCCCATCTTTTGGGATACCAATGTAGTCGGCCTGTTCTTGTGTGAGTGTTGTGAGCTCTACCCCAATTTTTGCCAAATGCAATCGTGCCACTTCTTCGTCTAACTGTTTTGGTAATCTGTGAACACCAATGTCGTAATCATTTTTCCATATTTCAATTTGTGCGAGCACTTGATTGGCAAAACTATTACTCATGACAAAACTTGGGTGTCCGGTTGCGCACCCCAAATTCATAAGCCGCCCTTCTGCGAGCATAAAAATACTATGTCCTTCTGGAAAGGTGTATTTGTCAACTTGTGGTTTAATCTCTGTTTTTTCAATACCATCTGTATTGTTAAGCAAATCTACCTGAATTTCATTATCAAAATGCCCAATATTGGCGACTATTGCTTGGTCTTTCATTTTTTTCATGTGTTCAACACGAATAATGTCTTTGTTTCCTGTTGTGGTGATGTAGATGTCGGCGCGGCCCAAGGTTTTTTCTAGTGTGGTAACTTCATGCCCTTCCATAGATGCTTGGAGTGCACAAATTGGATCTATTTCTGTAACAATAACGCGGCAACCTTGTCCTTTGAGTGCCTGGGCACACCCCTTTCCAACGTCACCATAGCCACAAATAACTGCCACCTTTCCTCCAAGCATAACGTCCATTGCGCGGTTCAGCCCGTCAACCACCGAGTGACGACATCCGTAGACATTGTCGAATTTACTTTTTGTTACAGAATCATTGACGTTAATTGCAGGGAATAAGAGTTTTCCTTCTTCGGCAAGTTGGTAGAGTCTGTGCACACCTGTTGTGGTTTCTTCTGATACGCCTTTCATGGTTTTTGCCACTTCTTGCCACCTTGTTTTATTTTTTGAGAAACATGTTTTAAGGAGTGACATAAGTTCGCGCACGTCTTCTGGTTCCTGGTTATAATCTTTTTCTAACAGTTCTGGATTCTTTTCTCCTTCTACACCTTTGTGAATCAGGAGTGTAGCGTCACTGCCGTCATCGACAATCATTTGTGGGCCGCTTCCGTTACCAAAATCAAGGGCTCGTTCTGTGCACCACCAGTATTCCTCTATTGTTTCTCCTTTCCATGCAAAAACAGGAATACCGGCTTCTGCAATGGCTGCTGCTGCGTGATCTTGTGTAGAAAAAATATTACAACTTGCCCAACGTACTTGCGCACCAAGATCAACGAGTGTTTCTATAAGTACTGCCGTTTGAATAGTCATGTGCAAGCTTCCCATTATTTTTACGCCGTCGAGCGGTTTTTCTGCACGGTATTTTTCTCGAATTGCCATGAGTCCTGGCATTTCTTGTTCTGCAATACTGATTTCTTTTCTTCCAAGATCAGCGAGTGCTATATCTGCTACTTTATGTTCCATAGGTGTTTTGTTCAGTGTGTTGTATTAACGAATAATAGCAAAAATAATATATCCAACATAGAGAGAGATGAAGGCTATTCCCTCAACACGAGTGAGTTTGTGTTTTTTTCCAACAAACATTACGAGAAAGAGGATAAATGTTGCTGCTGTGGTAAATAGTACATCGATGTTGGAGTTGGTGTTAAACTCAAGAGGAGTTATGGTCGAGGTAAGTCCAAGTATCCAAAATACATTAAAGATGTTGGATCCTATGGCATTACCAATGGCTAAATCGGTATGACCTTTTCGTACGGCGACAACTGTAGTGGCAAGTTCGGGTAGGGAAGTACCAATGGCGATAATGGTTAAACCAATTATTGCTTCACTCATGCCAGCCAGGCTTGCCAAAAGAATAGCATTGTCTACAATAATTTTACCACCCACAACAAGTCCGGCAATACCCAAAAGAAACATAAGTATGGACGCGCCCCAAGAATACGTATCTATTTGGCTTTCTTCTCCGGATACTTTACCCATACCGTACGTATAGTAGAGAAAGATTACAAAGAACCCAAGAAAGGCAATACCATCTGACCTAGTAAGTGCATTGGTGGTGTGTCCGTCAATAATTGCATCATTCCCCATGACAATGACCAAGAGAATACCAAGCAGTGCAAATGGGATTTCTTTAAAGGTGGTCCCTTTCTTTACTTTGAGGGTTTTTATGGTTGCCCCGATTCCTAGTATGAGTAAAATATTGGCAAGGTTACTACCAATAATATTTGCAACAGCCAATTCGGTTGTACCTTGCATGGCAGAAAGCACGCTCACAAACAACTCTGGGGCCGAAGTACCAAAGGCAACAACAGTAAGACCAATGACAATACCAGAAAGACCCCACCTTTTTGCCATTGATGCAGAGCCACGAACCATAATGTCTGCACCAACAACAAGAATAACAAGACCAATAAGAAGCAGGGCTATGGGTATAAGCATAAAAAAGTCTTTATAATAATATTATAGAGTATACTATGTTTTTTGGTGTACCTCAACTAGTACTTATTCTAGTGGACAAGAATCACCAAAACCATCTTTATATCTTTGGGCGAATTCTTCTTTTGTGTAGGTGTGTTTTTGTGTTCCATGGTGCTCTATTGCGTACGTTGCGGCAACAGAACCAATTTGTCC
>JABJHO010000043.1 GCA_018661775.1 Candidatus Magasanikiibacteriota bacterium
CCAACCACTCGAAGACGGAATTGTGTCTATTTCTCGCGCGCAAGGAACCATTACATTTCCGGCAATTTTTACCCTTGTTGCCAGCCAAAACCCTTGTCCGTGCGGTTATGCATCTGACCCAGACAAACCATGCCACTGCTCGCCAATGCATATTGCGCGGTATCAAAAAAAAATCAGCGGACCACTGCTTGATAGAATTGATTTGCACACCGAAGTGCCACGAATTAATTTTGACAAACTATCACAAAATGAATTAGCAGAAAGTTCTGCGTCAATACGAGAGCGCGTAGAAGCTGCACGCGAAAAACAAGAACGACGATTTAAGGATACTATTTATGCCACAAATAGTGAAATGAAAAATAAACATATAAAAGAATTTTGTAAACTCGATGACGCGTCAATTGATTTACTTCGCCAAGCGGTAACACATATGCATCTTTCGGCACGAAGTTATCACAGAATTATAAAACTTGCTAGAACAATAGCCGACTTGGCTGCATCTGAAAATATTCACGCGCCACACGTAGCAGAAGCATTGCAATACAGAACAAAAGTTGGAGAATAAAAAAAGTGTATACAGTAATTTGTATACACTTGCGAACTTCGCTTCTTCCTCCAATTTTAGGAATTATTTTACTTGTTTCACCCTTCTAGATTCTATTAAACTCATCGCTTCATAAAATGAAAACCCAATGAACTCACCGGCCTCTAGTTTTGGAATGAATTGGTTTGGACAGAAATCAAACAAAAAGAGTTTGTGCCCACGCATTTGTAAAAACTCCACCTGAAGCACATGTGTGGTGTTTCGTTTAACCACATGGCTATTTTTAAATTCAACATGCTCCAAGATTGCTGCTCGCAAAATTGTTGCCACACTTGTTTCTTGGGCAGAAATTGGATGAAATAGTGCAATTTGACTGACTTCTTGAGACAGACCAGAGCGAGCTTTTCTTATTTCACGAACCTGATCCTCTGTTTTGTCCACAAACTCTCTTTCTTGGAAAGGGTTACGCATTTCGCTTGGGTCAAATGTAAACAACAAAACCTCTTTATTTGGGTTATTGTAAAATTTTCCATAAACCCTTGTCATTGGGGGATTCAATAAGTGTCTTTGAACATCTTCTTCTGGTACCGAAAAACTAATCGATACTGTTTTTGGCTGATCATCACCTGTATTACTCAATTCTTTCTCCTTGTAAAAAACACCACCAGAATTAGTGGGTACATCGACTGTAACATATATTACTATTTTTTGTCAAGTATGCGTAGAAATCAGACAAACAAAAAACATCGCTGTGAATAGCGATGTTTTGTATTATCGTACATATTTTAGTGGATTCTGTCTTCTTCCGTTTACCCGAACCTCATAGTGAATATGTGGTCCAGTTGATCTACCTGTTGAACCCATTTCTGCAAGCGTTTGACCTTGCGCAACCCTCTCACCAACACTCACATAGAGTTTTCTTGCATGCGCATATAATGTAGTAACTCCACCACCGTGATCTAAAATAACATAACACCCATATCCACCATTCCACCCACACTGTGATTTAGTCACCTTTCCTGCTTTTGATGCAATAAGTGGTGCACCCCACCCACAACCAACATCAATCCCTGTATGACGCCAACCATAATATTGTGTGATTCTTCTACACGACGTTGGCCACACATAATTCACACCAGCTGGAACGTTAACCGAAGGTGGTGGTGCAGAAACTCTATTTGCCGAAGAAGACTTAGGTCTACTTTTTGGCACATATACCCGTGGCTTTGTACCTTCTGGAATAAACAATTCCTCTCCAACCACAATATCTGATCCATCTTTTTTAAGTTTGTTTGCACGAACAATACTACTTATCTTGCTATCATACTTATTTGCAATCTTTCCCACCGTATTACCACGAACCACCGTATGTAACAAACCGGTACCCGGAAGTATTTTAAGCTTATCACCTGGTCTAATATACGATCTAAATGATAAATTATTGGCCCAAAGAATGGTATTGACACTTATATTGTATTGTTCTGCTATTGCTCCTATTACATCACCTGTTTTTACTGTATGAACAATCACCTCCGAACGCCCTATCTGCTGCGCTCCTGTTCTTTGTCCGACTGGCTCTTTTACCGGCAGCTCTGATCCAGGAAGTAAGTCTGGCTTTGTTATGGCCGTGCCTCCTGCTGTAATACCTGAAATATCAGCCAACTCTCTTTCCTCAAACTCTTCTCCCATCGACGGCCTACCAATTGTTACCGCTCCCGTTCTCCATGCCGCGTCTTCCTTTTTCTGTTTCTCTTGAAAGTGTGCCTCTTCAATTATTATCACATCAGTGCCATATACATGATCACCAGGCCCTACCAAGCTGTATAATAAAGTATCATGCCCAGGAACACTCGTAACCTCTTTTGTATATAATTTACTATGTGGAAACATTATCCCAAAAATTACAAAACCTAGAACAACCTGCAACACACCTCTTTTGCCAAAAACTGAAATAATATTTTTACCTAAAGGTATCTTATGCTTCTTTGCCAGTCTTTTAATGTTGTGCAACAACCTATACAGCACAAAACCAAGTGTTTTGTTATACAACTCATTAATATGTCCAAAAATATGCCAAATACGGCGACCAGCCCAAAAAATAGCCCGTTTTAGAAAAACCAGCAACCGCAATACACTCAAAAGTATATTGTATATATGATATTTCATAGAAAAAATAGTGTGAATCCTTAGCACACCATTACCCATAGCCTACCACAATATGAACAAAAAGAAAATGGCAAAAAAAATATAGTACTCTTGACTTTTTTCATAAAAACCGCTATTATACAGACGCATATTTAACCAAAAACTATACATTATTACGTCATTTTTATATGAAAAGTACAAAAAAAGATCTCCCTAAATCACAAATCGAACTTACCATTACGATAACACAAGAAGAGTATGAGCCGCACCTCAAAAAGGCGGCCGAAAAAATTTCTCAAAAAATAAAAATAAAAGGGTTTAGAAAAGGTCATGTGCCATACGACATAGTAGAGAAAGAAGCTGGCGAA
>JABJHO010000045.1 GCA_018661775.1 Candidatus Magasanikiibacteriota bacterium
ACAGCAGCAAGTAGTAAATCTATTTCTGGTAAATTGAGTCGTATAGGGTATGATGCTCAATATGAGGTGTACATTTTTACAATCGAACAGAGTCATCTGATGTTTTTTGGAGGCCCAGACCTATCAAGAGAGTTTGCAATTTCACGACCAGGAGATGTGGTAAAAATTTCTTGGGTTGACGTTGGTAAGGGCGAGGTGGATATTAGTTCGTTCGATAATGTTGACGTGCCCAAAGATATACCGGTTGTGACACCAAAAGATAGTGTTGTGACAGTTCCTGTTACCACCCCTTAGTACAAATCTTTAGGCTCTTTAAATAAAACTTACTGTTTGGCTGACACAATGTGTGTCAGTTTTTTTGTACTATAAAACCCTCTACTATGAGAGGGTGTGTGGTAGCTACTTTGTGATTTTGAACCAGGAGCGCTTCATGTGATCAAAAGAGACAAATGCTTCGTATTTTGTGTAGCTTGGTACCAGTGGACTCTTAACAAGTCCAGAAAAGATCCAACTTCTTCCACTGCCATCTTCTTTTTCTAGATGGGAGATGGAAACAGCCGTTGAGGTGGACTGGTCACCTTCGCCAATACTCAGTTCCACATCTTGGTTCTCAACCAAAGCTGTTGCAAGCTGAAGTGGTTGATTTGTCGAGATGTTGGTGATTTTAAAGTGTTGTTCGTTCGTGCTCATGAGTTACCCTTTCTTTAGGTGTTTGAGGAGCGAGTTGTTACTCTATTATAACGTACGGAATTTGTCAAGCTATTTACCTAACACTATGTATTTACCAAATAAAACTAATTATTTTTTTACCAGAACCATTTCATGGTCTTCTGGGTTAAAGCCAGGGGGAAATTTTGTTGCATTATTATATTTTGCAAGCCGTAAGTGTACTTTATAGAGATCGGCATGGCTCAAATCTGCCCCCATAAGACTTGCTCTGTACATGTTTGCTCCAAACAAGTCTGTATCCTCAAAAACCACATCAACCATTTTTGCCCAACTCAAGTTGGCACCAAACAGGTCTGCTCCTTTTAAGTTGGCACCAAACAGGTTAGCCCCATGCATGTCTGTCCACCTGAGCGATGTTTGTTTAAGATTAGACCAACGAAGGTCTGCCCACCGTAGCTCAGCATTGATAAGACGGGCCTGCTCTAGGTTAGCTTGTGTAAGCTTTGTCCGCTTATTATACCTTCCGCTTAAATTAGCTATAGAGAGGTTTGCTTGGTAGAAGTTTGCTCCATGTAAATCAGCCGAGATAAGTGTTATGCCTGTAAGGTTGCATTGTGCCGCATTCAGATGTCGCAATTTCGAGGGTTCTTTGTGTCGGATTTGTTTGCAACGAACACTATCGGTTTTTGTTGTGGTGGTATAGCCGTAAGATGTTGACAGTGTGGCCCCTGTAAGAGGGTTCTGTTGTAGAAAGATGAAATACGTGAGTAAGAGTGCAACGTTAAATTTCATGTACAATTCTCCTGTGTTTTTGTATTGTTCCAAAAAAGAGCGAATAGTATGATTGTACACAAGAGATCGATTTATGTCAAAACTGTGTATAAAGGTTTTTTCTTTAATGTTGCTATGTTGGTGAATTGTTGGGTAACAGTGGTATTGTGTGGTTTGGGCACGTTTGATCTACATGCTACTTTTTTGTATAATGGGTGTATCTTAAAATATAGATATTTTTATGGCAAAACAAATTGAATCAGCACTTGTGCGTTGTATGGATTATAGGCTCACAAGTAGGGTAAACACATGGATGGAAGAGCAGGGGATTATGGATATGTGTGATATTATTTCGCTTGCAGGTGCGTCACAGGCTGTGGTTGTTGACGTGGATTCACCAGACGCAAGGTGTTTGTTACGGCAAATTCGTTTGGCAAAAGAGTTGCATGGCATACAAACTCTTTATCTTATGCATCACACCGATTGTGGTGCGTATGGTGGTCACGGTGCGTTTGAAAACGAAACACAAGAACAGGAAAAACATATTGCAGATATGCACAAGGCAAAAAAGCTGATCGAAGAACAATTTGACACCCTTTCGGTGGTTTGTGTTTTAGCAGTTATGACATCAGATACGGATATTGATTTTGTAGAGCAAGAATAAGTGTTTATTATATATCAAGAATCACCTTGATTTTTATCCCATACATTGGTAATATAGACGTATATGCTACTATCTCAAGCCATTATTTTGGGTGCAATTCAAGGATTTACCGAATTTTTACCAGTGTCTTCTTCTGGTCATCTTATATTTATTCCTGCAATATTTGGCTGGCAAGACCAAGGCTTAGCTTTTGACATTGTGGTGCATCTTGGTACGCTCATTGCTGTGCTTATCTATACAAAAAAAACACTATTACGACTTTGTAATGCCGTGGTTTTTCCAAAAAAAGAAACACTGCACGACAGGCGGCTTGCGATATATCTTTTGGGAAGTGTTATTCCCGTTGCACTTGTGGGACTTTTTTTAGGATCCAATATTCGTTCTCATGCAATTATTGGTATAAGTTTTATTGTTTGGGGAATTGTGTTATGGTTTGCAGACAGATATAGTAAAACATTGCCTGACGATAAAAAAGTAAACACGCTTAAAAAAACAAATGCCACACAAATTATGTGGATGAGTTTGGCGCAAATATTGGCACTCATTCCTGGAACAAGTAGGTCAGGAATTACCATGACAGCAGGACTGTTTGGAAAATTATCAAAAAAGATGGCAGCAGAAATTTCATTTCTTATGGCAATTCCGGTCATTGGCGCGGCAAGTGTGCTTACAATAAAAGATATGGTAGGTGTTGGTGTAATTAATGCATCTTTTCCTTCACTTATTGTTGGATTTTTAGTGTCTTGTGTTACGGCAATGCTCGCAATGAAATGGCTTGTGTCTTTGGTAGAAAAATGGGGATTTGCGCCATTTGCGTATTATAGAATTATAGTGGGAGTTATTATTGTATTGGTATTAGCATAATATATGAAAAAAACAATAGCAGTTTTGGGTGCGGGAAACTTTGGCACAGTATGTGCAAAATTTTTGGCAGAAAATGGCCATGACGTAAAGATTTGGAATTGGGAAGGAGACCAAGAACCATTACGAGAAATAGGGGAGTATCATGAAAACAAAACATATTTACCTGGGATTGCATTGCCAGAAAATATTATTCCTAAATTTTCTTTAGAAGATGCACTTCGTGGAGCAGATATCGTATTTTATGCTGTGGCAAGCACTGTACTCAAACAGGTATTTTTACACAGCGTGCCGTTTTTAGAAAAAGACACCATTATTGTGAGTCTTACAAAAGGAATGGACAAAGAGAGTGTGGATATATTTCCACATATTTTTGCCGCAGCGGTTGATAGTGATATGGCACATCGTATTATTACTATTTCTGGACCAGCTATTGCTGGTCAGCTTGCCAATAAAAATGTTACTGTAATGGCGGTTGCAGGAAAAGATCCTGTGGCAGTTTCTGTAGTAAAAGACGTGTGCGATAATGCGTATCTTCAGCTTATTCCAACAGATGACATAATTGGTGTTGAGCTTGGTGGTGCATTTAAAAATGTCTATGCTATTGCACTTGGTGTGTGTGATGGTTTGGGATTGGGACTCAATAGTAAGTCCGCACTTCTTGCAATGGCAATTAAAGAAATGGCAATGGTGTCGGTAGCAATGGGAGGAAAGCCAGAAACACTTTCTGGTGTGGCAGGTTTGGGAGACGTCATTGGAACCGCACTTTCTCCTGAAAGTAGGAACCGTCGTTTTGGTGAATGTTTAGGAAAAGGTATGAATACACAAAAAGCATGTGAAGCCGTACAACAAACAGTAGAAGGTATAGAATCTACGGCAATATTTCTTGCGCTAGCAAAAAAACATAGCATCACAACTCCAATTGCTACGTTGGTGCAGCGCGCAATAGACGGAGAACAAATAACAAAAGAAAATATGTTTACATTATTTACGGTATGATTGTAGAAAAAGAATTATTTAGTACTATATATATAATTTCAGAAGCGCTCAATATTGAAGCGTATGTTGTTGGTGGATATGTTCGCGATTCTTTACTTGGTATTCCGCCCAAAAAAGATATAGATATTGTGGTGGGTGGTAGTGGATTAGTGTTTGCCAAAGCGTTTGCTAAGCATGCCGGAGAAGAAACCGGCTCTTTGGTTGAGTTTCCTGATTTTGACACCGCGCGATTTGTTTTTACCAAAGAAGATGAAGAAGGCAAAAAAACAGCACTCTTTGAGCTTGAATTTGCTGGCGCCAGAACAGAAGTATATGATAAAAACTCAAGAAAACCAAAAGTAGAAGCCACCACAATCGAAGGCGATCTCTCCAGAAGGGATTTTACCGTAAATGCAATGGCACAAAAAATTACAGAAAAAGGTTTGGCAGATATTGTTGACCCGTTTAATGGAAAAAAAGACTTGGAAGAAAAAATATTACGAACACCACTTGATCCAGATGCGACGTTTATAGATGATCCATTGCGAATGCTACGAGCCGCGCGATTTGCGGCGCAACTCAATTTTGATATTGAAAAAACAGCAATAACAGCATTGAATGCAAACAGAAAACGATTGAGTATTGTGTCAAAAGAAAGAATTCAAGAAGAATTTCTGAAACTTCTTGGTACACCAAAACCATCGATTGGTATTGGGTATTTATATGCCACCAAAGTGCTTGATGAATTTTTACCAGAAGTCCGAGAACTTGCCGGTGTAGAAGAAGTAAAAGGATATAAACATAAAGACAATCTTTCGCACACGTTGGCTGTTGTTGATAATGTTGCAGAATTATCACCAAAACCACTCCTTCGTTTTGCGGGCCTACTTCACGATATTGCAAAACCACAAACAAAAAAACTTATTCCAGGGCGTGGTTGGACGTTTGATATGCACGAACATTTGGGAAGAAAAATGGCAAAAGATATTTGTGGGAGACTCAAAATGAGCAAGAGTGATACCTATTATATAACAGAACTCGTGCGTTGGCATTTGCAACCCATTGCCCTAATGGATGGGGGGGTTACTGATAGCGCGGTACGAAGGCTTGTTATTAATTTGCAAGAACGACTAGATGATTTACTTCTTTTGTGTAAAGCAGATATTACCACCGGAAATCAAAAGAAAAAGGCAAGGC
>JABJHO010000046.1 GCA_018661775.1 Candidatus Magasanikiibacteriota bacterium
AACGTCAATACAACTGTTTTTTTAGTCACAGTATTGACAATTCCTACATTTTTTGCTACACTGAACCAATCTGCTATATATGTATTTCTACAAAAAAGGAGTTACCCGTGGCTGAAACACACACACCAGAACCTCAGCTATTCTCAGCATGCCACCCAAACAGTGTTATTGTTAAAAAAAGCAATACACTCGTACGTACACCAAAATATTCTTTCGACATTACGTTTGTCCCACCCCAAACAATACTCCTACCAGACAAGGTAACACCTTCACATATCGAAAAGTTTATCCGCATGCAACAGTTAGTCGATTTTGAAGGATATCGGTATACTATTATCAAAAATTTTTACCGTGTTCCTCCAAAAAAACTTGGGAAAATAATACATGCAGACGTAATAGTATGCAAATCTCCCACAGAGACTAATACATTTTATGTGGATATTGTGTATGTCACCTCAAAAAATAGACCATTGGAAAGACTTTCCATCGTAGGCCACAAAGAGGTTAGGGAATGTTCATTTTTTTTAGAAGAGAAACAACACTATCTTAGTTTTTTTTCTCCGCTCAAAAACAAAACACCCCGACCATAGGGTGTTTTTATAATATATCCAACTCGTGCATTGTGTCTAATATTGTACAGGTCATACGTCGTTTTCCTGTTTGATATATATTTTGTGCAAGTCGTTTTGCCTGATCATAAGGAAGCCACATATATTCATCAAATTCTGTTTTTGTTATGTCGAGCTTTTCGGTATGAGATTTAAGCACCATGAAAAAGTATGTTTTTCCACGCATAAATATTTCTTCGCCACTGTCAGTCTGTAATTCCCTTGAACCTTGCTTACTCTCTGGAAACACTAACGCATCTTTTCCGACACACACAATCTTATTCCCACTCTTACGCACAAAAGCTTCTCCCAACTCTTCGCTCATTTCTCGCACCACCGCCTCTTCCAACCCCTCATTGTTATCTATTCCACCTTGTGGAAACTGCCATAAATTATATTTTTCTGAATACACAAGCAATGTCTTTTTGTTGGAAACAAAACACCCAACCACTTGTGGTCGCATACCTTCTTTTCTTATTGCATCTATTTCTTGCAGCGTTGGAAGATCCATATATATTTATCAAACCATATTAGTAAATATTCTTTGTGCATTTTTTGTGGTGATACCTGCCACCTCTTCAAACGTCATGCCTTTTATTTCTGCTATTGTTTTGGCAACCTCTTCTACCATAAATGGTTCATTTCTTTTTCCTCTAAATGCCTGAGGTGCCAAATATGGTGCATCAGTTTCTATAAGCATTCTTTCGTTGGGTATATTTTTTACCACGCGAAGTAATTCTTCCTGTGGCTCTGGATTAGTTTTTTTTGCTGGAAAGGAAATAATACCAGTAAACCCCAAACACAGATTGTGTTTCATATATTCTTGCGCAAACTCCCAGTTTCCTGTGTAGCAGTGTACCGTTCCTGAAATTGGATGACCTACTCCTGACAATACTTCTAACAATTCTTCGTGCGCATCTCGACAATGAATAACAACTGGCAATTCGTGCACATGTGCAAACGCAAGATGGTCCAAAAACACATGTGTTTGCTTTTCTAACACCTCCTCTTTTGACACATCTTTTGGTAGATGAAATAAATCAAGCCCCGTCTCCCCTATCGCTATCACTTTTTTTGATTGTACAAGTTTGGTATAAAAATCAGTATCAAAAGATTCTTCTCGTGACAGAAAAGACGTTTCTTCTTCGTCTACATGGGTTG
The DNA here is from genome assembly GCA_018661775.1 of Candidatus Magasanikiibacteriota bacterium. GTDB lineage: Bacteria > Patescibacteriota > Patescibacteriia > Magasanikbacterales > UBA922. The sequence continues at coordinate 1,770 of JABJHO010000046.1, forward strand.
CATGCAAATGAATTGGATGTGTCCCAATAGTTGCATATATATTATCATACGACTCGGCCAAAGCTACCGCTTTTTTGCTCGTATTTTTTTGTGTTCCAACAACATTAAGAACAATATTTCGAGAAGCTGCGCGTTCAATCACTTCGACAGCATCTGTCTTATATGCATCAAATTGTACATGACAATGTGTATCGACAAGCATAAGGTATATTATTTGTATAGCATACCACCCCACTCAACAACCGTAAACCCGTTTCGTTTTGGTGTGGTAATGTGTAAAGGATTTACCGAAATAGGTTGATTAAGTGTTTTAAAGTTCATAAATACACGAATCGTAGTATCTGGTTGTGGCGTTACTCGCAATGGCGCTGCTCTTTCAAAATCAGCCTGACTCGCAAACGTAACATACACATACGACTTTGTTGTCATTTTTGGTAACCAAAACTCAAGGAAATCAGCTATTTCTGTATCGTTCAACCCTAAACGAGTCAAGACCGTATACATCTCTTCTTCGACTTCATCTTTTGCAAAAACAAACCCTTCCTCTGGGAAACCAAAACCAGATGCATGCCCCTCCCAAAAGAGATACGGATACACGGTCTTGTTTTTTGGATAGTAAAGCTGACCATTTGTTTGTGCCACAACATTCCAACCACCTGTAGGATACTCTGGGTCAGTTACAGTAAACCCTTCATTTGGTGCCACCTGAACATTTACCTCTTGTGTTTTTTCAGGGTAGAGGTAAATTACTGGCTTCCCACACTCTGCAAGACTCTGTAAATCTGCATTAATATACACACGCCAATCACCCCAACGGTCTTGCCAAAAAATGATGGGATGGTCTGACAAAAAGAGGGCATATTTGTCTTCCTCAGTCATGGCAAGAAGCTCTTTTTCTGAAAATATATCATCCTGTTTGTATCTATACAAAGCACCACCAAAACCCCAACTAAACACTTCTTTATAATACGCATTTGTTTCTTTGTTTGATAGTGTGAATATACCGTCTTCTGTACTGGTTTTTCCCACTTCCTCCAGCAAATCCTCGTCAAACCACGGTTTATTGTTTACCACCCCACTTAGTCTATTGATCCCAGAAGAACAGCCTTGTTTTATATCTCCACCCAGACGATACTTCTGCTCAGTAGCCACCTCTGGCGCATCATGAAATGTAACTTGTGCCTCATAGCTACGAGCATACATCTTTTTTTCCTCCCCTTCTTCTGGATATAGTAAAAACTCTGGCAATAAATCATAATAATGCACGGCACCATCAGCTTTTATAATATAAAATCCTACATCATCTTTGTAGATCGTACCCACATCAGGGTCTGTGCCTACCACCTGATCACCTGCTTTTTTCACTACCTTACTGTTTTTTACATCATATACACCACCAATATTATTCATGGTAGCTAGGCTAAAAGGTAAGGCAAGATGCTCAGATTCTTGGTACCCACCCTTAAACACAAGACGCTCCCCCTCGGTAAGAGATATCGTCATCCTTGTTTTCTGAATACTATCCAGGTTTGTAAAAAACGTCCCAACAAATAATGATGTATTAAGACATAGTTCGTCCGCCAAAACACTATCCCGCACCACAAAATCAGTCTTATTGTTTTGATCCAAAATAGCCACAATTCCACTCCTATCTTTATCAAAATACACAAGCAGGTGATTAAAATTCATTACTACATCCATACCGTAAATTGGGTAAAAGAGGTGATACACTTTTTCTCCACGTAATAATGCTGGTGTATCAACAGCACCCGCTTCGAATAAAAACACATCACTGTTTGAATCTTCATTGCAGTACGCATCCACATACCCACTGCGCTCTTTTTTTGCCAAACTCACAAGTAGTGCATCTTGTTCTGCGACTGAAAGTGGAATAGCTCCAACATGCCAATTAATACGAATATCTTCACCACGGGTAAGTTCAAGCATGTGCGGTAATACCACTTCAGACCCTTCTTTTCCTGGGTATAGATTTTTTTGCTTTTTAGGCGCCTCTTTACTTCCTGTCACATCAAACACCTCTACCTCGCTGATGTTGCTTATAGCGGCTGTATCTTGTACGGGTAAAGTAGCTTCCTCATAACGCAATACAGGTAATGACGAACTGCCTCTTTGTTGTAGCACCAATATAAGAAGTACCACTATAGTTGCCCCAATAACAAGCAAAGCCCCAAGCAAAAGGGTGTTTAAATTTGGTGACGCGCCAGTATTACGTTCCTTCATAGAATATATAATTACAGCTAAATGATTGTATATCATAGCCCAAAACATGACTCTTGTCAACAAAACCCCCCACCCATGATTCAGCTTTTTTTGGTGGCATTTGATACACTTGACTCAGTTCGGATTGCAGTGGAATAAGTGTAAAACACATTGCATGTTCTTCAAATACAAGCCCCACAGCAAGTCCGGTCTGTGTTTCCTCAGAAAAGTACTGGTCAAATACTGTATTACCCAAAGAATAGAAGATTGGTCTATTTTTGTAAATTTCCATTTCTTGTACAACATGCGGATGATGTCCAATAACCGCGTCAGCTCCGGCATCTATAAACATGTGCGCTAAATGACGTTGTCTTGGGTGTGATACAGTTTTGTATTCAACCCCCCAATGAATATTTACCACAACATGATCGGAATCCTCACCTGCCTGTGTAATAATGTCTTGTGCTTTTTGTTCATTAATCTGTGTATTTGTATCATTAAAACCCACAAACCCTATTCGAGTATTTCCAACTTCACGCACCGTGTACGATGTAGTGTCAACGCCAAATTGTCGACCATAATAGGCAATACCTGCATTGTCTAAATGCCTTTTTGATTCTTCAAGCCCTGAGCCCCCCATATCTAAGCTATGGTTATTTGCAAGAGTAAATAAAGAAAAGTTATATTGTTTTAACATGGGGATAAGTGCTGGATCAAAACGAAACGCAATTGACTTGGTTGTTGGTACCCGTGACGCAACAAATGGGCCTTCGAGATTCCCGGTAACAATATCTACACCAGAAAAAAACCTCTCTTCTTTTCCAGCAAGTTTTTCAAAAATATATTCTTGTCCATGTTTTTTTATTTGTGTTGACACCCCTCTATTCAACATAATATCCCCAAAATGAAGTATGCTTACAGCGCCTTTTTCTTCTTTCTCACCAAAAACAAAGTACGGCGAATAGTGACTTGTTGTCTCAAGAGTGTACGGTGCGTACCCTATATCTGCAGAATTTGTGTGTCGTTCATGTACCACTTTTTGTGTACCATAATGCTCCATCAACTGTAATACCATATAGACACTTTCTTGCGAATCTATTTCAAGTGTCTTGAGACGTTCATAATCAAAGGTTTTAATAATATGTTTTGCATGAACATCATGAAAGTCTGCCACATTCCTTGTTTGGTAATGTGAAAAATCAACAGAAGAAACAAATACCGCATCTTTTGGCACCTGATCAATCAAAGCAGTAATAAGTGTGTCTAATGTACCAAGATCAACACCTTGCTCTACAATGATTGGTACAACAGTAGCATCTGGTAGTGATTTATTTATAAAAGGAATAACACTATATATACTGTGCTCTTCTTTGATTACATCTTCATCAATAGTGATAAGACCACGCTTCTTCAAAGCCACAATAACATCTTCATCGACCTCTACCACCCCATACGGTGTTTTCCAGTCACGCATCGTAGTAAACACCCGTTTTTGACCACGCGTAAAATGGCTTGGTCCAATAAGGATAATTGTAGACGGGTCTTGTGGAATTAATGCAGAAAAGAAAGCAGCAATGGTGTGACCTGAAACGAGATGATGCGGGACAATGCCACCTTTTATTGGTGTGTCGGACTGAAAAACCTCACCCTTTCCTTTGTCCCACATATCAAGCAACTCTTTGTCCCATGGGGCTGAGTAGTGAAACACCCTCTCTTTCTGTTTTGATACAACATGCTTTATTATATTCTCTGTTACGGTTTTTGGTATAAGAAGTACATCATGCATCACTACCCCCTTCTTGTACTCTGTATTGTGTGAAAAAGAAAAAAAAGCGGTTGTGACAAAAAACACACTCGCGAGGCACAAAAGTACTGTATATCGAAATGCCATATATATTCTCTATTAGCCTGCAACCACGTCCTCGACTGTTGAAAGTACAGAATCAGTAAGACGTAATGCTTCTGGTAAAAGAGGGAGTAATATATCAATAGACGCAAGTAAAAATGGTGCAAACAGTGACGTTGCTACCATAGCAATAAGTGCATCCGAAAAAGGAAATCGTACAATTACAAACAAACCAAAGCTCACAGAAACCAATCCTTCAAACACACCAAAAGCAAGGCCCAAAATACGATTAGCCATTCCCATAAAAGGAAGGAACGCAACCACCTTGAACACTTTTCGTAAAAACCAAAAAGCCAAACCGACTATCCTGGCTATTGCCACAAACGCTACTACAAAGAAGAGTACTTTGGTAAAATTATTATTCCAACCTACTAGCTGTGCAAACCACTCCCCAACAACGGCATAATACCGAGAAGCCAAGTAAATCCCAAATACTGTACCAAGTAATGACCCAAGTGTGTGGATAAACCCAAACCATAACCCAACAAGTCCAAAAAGAACCACAATGAGAACTAGAACACTGTCGAAAGTGGTGAGAGAAAAGAACATAGTGATATTGTGTAAAAAATATATAATCAACTAAATCCTCGCAAATAAAATGCCTTCCTTCTTTACTGCTGTACCAGGAATCGTGCCGCCCCAAACCAAGCTACCGCTGTCTAACAGTCTTTCACCACTTGATCCAATCTGTGAAAGTATACGCTCGGCCGTGTCTGGTATAATTGGAAGTAAGGCGTAAGCAATATGTCTCAGACATTCTACATATTGATACAACATGACATCTACAGATCCACCCTGCTTTGCTACTTCCCATGGTTTTTCTTGTGAAATATGTGTATCACACTGGTGAACAAGTACAAGAATATGTGCAACCGCACCATGAAAATCAAATTGTTCCAAAGTATTGGCGTACTCTTTCCAGAAATCCTGTGTCGCAAAAACATCAGGAGAAACACTTGGCGCCTTCCCATCATTATACTTTTCTACCATAGTTACTATTCTTGACGTAAGATTGCCAATACCATTTACCAAATGTGCTGTATAAAACTCCTCAAACCTCTCTTTGGTCCAATCAGCGTCTCCGTAACTTGAGAGCCCACCCAACAAAAAGAAGCGTATAGGGTCTGTGCCATACCGCTCTACCACCTCAAACGGGTCTACAACATTTCCAGTACTTTTACTCATCTTTTGTCCTTCTGCTGTAATAAATCCACCCACAAACACTTGTTTGGAGTTTGGTAAATCTGCTGCCATAAGCATTGCTTGCCACATGGCCGTTTGTTGACGAAGATTGTCCTTTCCGCACAATTGAATCGCCTGCCTATCACCCGCCACACCCCAAAACCGTGCAAACTGTTCCGTATTATCGGGCCAACCTAATGTGGTTATATAATTTGTCAACGCATCAAACCACACATACATCACATGACCTTCGTCTCCTGGCACCGACACCCCCCATGGCATTTTTTCCTTTACTCTAGAAATACTAAAGTCCTTCAGACCTCTTTTTACAAAGGCCTTGATCTCATTATACCTAAAATCTGGAATAACAAAATCTGAATTTTCCTCATAAAAATTGAGTAATTTCTCTCCAAACTTACTAAATAAAAAGAAGTAATTTTCTTCGTCAATATATTCAATATCATACGTAGGGTGAAGTTCACATTTTTCATCAACAAGCTCTGATTCGGTTTTTTCAAGCTCACACCCAACACAGTATTTCGCCTGATAATTCCTTTTTTCAATATAGCCATTTGCATCTACCCTTCTCCAGAACTCCTGCGCACCAGCTTTGTGATGCGCGTCTGTTGTACGAATGAAATGTGTATAATCTACATGCAAAAGCTCTCCTAATGCTTTAAATGTTGCAGCAAATCCATCCACATATTCTTGTGTACCTACTCCATGTTCTTCTGCTTTTCGATGAATTTTTAACCCATGCTCATCGGTCCCGGTATTAAAAAATACTTCCACTCCTTTGAGTCGCTGAAGACGAGCAAGTGTGTCTGCTCGTACAATTTCTAGTGCAAACCCTATATGAGGCTTTGCGTTCACATATGGAAGTGTGGTGGTAATATAGATGTTTTTCATGTCAGTATAATAAAGTTCAACGATGTCGCTCTCCCTCAATAGTACCACCTCTCCAGCACAATGTCCACAATCAAAAAAAGTTTTCCCAAATACAATATATGGTTTTTTTTATTATTTTTTGATATACTATAATCAATTATTGTTAACTATCTTTTTTGTGCCACAAGAAAACCCTCAAAAAGAACGTATGTATGTAGAAGGAAAAGAGCAACAAACTGTAGATTCTTTTGGTACAAAAGAGCGCGCTCCAGAAACCACTACGCAACGTACTGAACGTGAAAAACAGGAAGCACTGTTAGCCGGTGTAAAAAAAGACGCACTAACAGATGTGACCAAGCAAGACCTGATTACTGCTATTATTACAAAAACAAAAAAAAAGACAGGACAAAAACAACATATTCGAGATGAAGTCACAACACAAATAGAAAAGGTAATGGAAGATGGGCTAGGAGAAACCTATGACTCACTCTCCGTCATACAAAAACAACAATTTAAAATAAAAGGAGAAGAAACGGTATTTGAAATACGTAATTTAATGCAAAAGACCAAACTAAAAATGAAAACTATCTTGCGTCTACTCCTAGACTGGATGAAAATAATACCAGGTGTGAATCACTTTTTTTTAGAACAAGAAGCAAAAATAAAAGCCGACCAAATTTTCCGTATTCACCAAAGAAGCCAGAGTAAATAAGTATATGTTTTTTTTCATACTCCAATTTTTTTCAGCACCAAAAACGACACAGTTTCAACAATCCAGTAACTCTTTTTCAGATATACTTACGCCTGTATTTTTTTTCTACCTCTTCCTCGCAAGTGTGTGTTTTTTTTGTATTATCTATGGAAGAAAATTACTCAAAAACTATGTGAAAAAAAATAGCATGTTCAATCGCAATACCTTAAAAATAATGGTACCAAAAGAAAGGAAATCAGAGGGGCAGGGTGGGCAGGTTGGGCAAGAGGATCGACTAGAACAGATAAAAGAAGAAATAGGTATTACGGAAAGTTTTTTTTCTACAATAGCCGGATTACGGGCTAACACAGGGTTGTGGCATTGGCTTACCGGCAGACAAGACTACTTTTCTTTTGAGACGGTTGTGCAAGATGGGAGAATCTATTTTTATATTGATACTCCAAAGAAAAAAACTGATTTTGTGGAGCAACAAATTCATGCACAGTTCCCTAATGCCGACATAGAACGCATCACAGACTACAACCTTTTTTCTGAGAATAGCCACATTCTTGGAGCATATTTATATGGTACAAAAAGAAAGGTATTTCCTATTAAAACCTATAAAACCATGGATTCAGACCCCATGTCTGGTATGCTTAACGTACTAGCAAGAATACGAGAAGACAACAGTGCTGCTGCAGTACAATTTGTCGTTAGGAGTGCAAAAAAAACCTGGAGAAGTGATGCAGTGCGTATTGTTCGTGAAGTAAAAAAAGGTAAAAAGTTTGAACAAGTTGCACAAGAATCAGGAGTATCACGATTCTTTAGAAAAACAGGCGAGCTGATTAGCGAAAACTTTAGCAAACCACAAGAACAGATGGGAAAAGATACACATTACCAGCTCTCGGCAATGGAAGAAGAGATGCTAAAAGGTCTTGAAGAAAAAATGAGTAAAGGTGGGCTGGAAGTGTCTATTCGAATCATTACGGTGTCAGACAATGAAGTTATGAATAGAACCAACCTCGACAACATACTCAATGCATTTAGTCAGTACAATCTTTACAGGTATGGTAATGAGTTTCGCGCGGCAATACCTAGAAGACAAACGCAGATTATTAAAGATTTTATCTATAGATCTTTTAGTGAAAAATATAATATAATAAGCAATACCGAAGAGATTGCCTCTTTGTGGCACCCACCAATCCATTCCACAGAAGCACCAAACATTGCCTGGCTCACCGGAAGAAGCGCCCCTCCACCACCCAACCTTCCAAAAGAAGGGCTAACACTTGGGTATTGTGAATATCGCGGAACAAAGGAAGATGTAAAACTACAAACACCCGACAGACAAAGGCATTTATATATTATTGGTAAGTCTGGAAGTGGTAAGTCTGTTACCATTGCAAACCTTGCCATGCAAGATGTAAAAGCTGGACACGGTGTCTGTATTGTTGATCCACACGGAGATTTGGTTGAAGAGGTTCTAGGGCATATACCAAAGGAGCGTGCTGATGATGTTATCATCTTCAACCCATCTGACACAGAGCGCCCAATTGGCATGAACATGCTCGAAGCCAAATCAAAAGACCAGAAAGACTTTGCGGTACAAGAAATGCTTGGTATTTTTTTGAAACTTTTTCCACCAGAAATGATAGGTCCGATGTTTGAACACACCATGAGAAATGTTATGCTGACTCTCATGGCAAACCATGAAGACCCTGGAACCATTATAGACATACCGAGAATGCTTGTTGACGATGATTTTGTAAAAAGATATTTGGTAAATGTTACTGATCCGATTGTCCGAACATATTGGGAAAAAGAAATGGCACAAACAACACAACACACAAAATCAGAGATGCTTGGGTATTTGGTATCTAAAATTGGTCGTTTTGTGGGAAATGAAATGATGAGAAATATTATGGGACAACAAAAATCAGGCTTTGACTTTAGAGAAGTTATGGATAATCAAAAAATACTTCTTGTAAACCTTGCTAAAGGAAAAACTGGAGAGGTTAATTCTAAACTTATTGGACTTATTGTGGTGGCAAAACTCCAAATGGCTGCAATGGGGAGGGCCGACATGGAAGAACATTTGCGAAAAGACTTTTACTTGTATATTGATGAGTTCCAAAACTTTACAACCGACTCAATTGCTATTATTCTTTCAGAAGCGAGAAAATATAGACTCGACCTTACTGTTGCTCACCAATATATGGGCCAACTTATGAATGACAAAGGCCAACCAGAAATTCGTGATGCAGTACTTGGAAATGTTGGTACCATGATGGTCGGAAGGATTGGCCCAGATGACTCTGAAATTCTTGCCAAGGAGTTTGCACCAGTTTTTGGTTCTTTTGACTTACTCAATACACCACAATACTCGTTTTATTCAAAAATGCTTATAAGCAACCAAGCAAGCAAACCATTCCTTATGCGTGCCTACCCTCCTGAAAAAGGTAACAAGGAGCTTGCTGACACCATCACACAGCTATCTCGTCTAAAATATGGACGTGACAAACGTATTGTAGAAGAAGAAATACTTGAGAGAACGAAGCTTGACGACCCAGAAACAAAAGGTATAGGTGGCGATCTTTCGGAAATGAGTCTTTAGTAGAAGTACACCTTTTCTTTCTGACGCACATCGATAAAGGAAACTGGTTGAGAGAGTATTTTTTTGTATACAAATACCAAATCCGTTAGCTGCTCTTCGGCACTACCATCTATTCTTATCAAAATCACACGATTATCTTTGGTTACCATATCCATGTTTCTACGATCTTTGTGTAATCTAAAGTACGCAATAGAAACCCCCAAATCTTGATCTAGGCGCTCAAACCACGTTATAATATTCACTACCGACTGCGGTGAAACAACTACTACCCGCTCCTCATTTTTTTTCACAACTGAGTGGCTAAATTCATCATACAAAATAGGATATTTTCCCATTTCTTTGTGTACACGCTCAGCATCAATGCGATGCTTTTTTTGTACCACAATACCCTGCTCCGTAGAACTAGGACTTACCACAGAAGGTGATGGGCCAAACCACTCATCTTCTCCCACATTACGAATATGTTCCACAACAGTACCGTCCAAACCAAGAAAACTATATGTCTCGCCGTTATCATAAATAATAGATGATATTTTTTCTTCTACCACTATATTCAGTTTATCAGGAAAATCTTTTGTAACAGTTATATGTGCAATAGGAAACTTTTGTGACAACAACATCCCTACTTCTTTTTCACCAACCATAGAAAAACTACTTTTTGGTAAAAAGAAGAGCACCTTATAATCTATTATTCCCTCTGTAGCCGACAAAAAAGCCTGCTTATTAATCCGTTCAAGCCCAGAGACCGTTATCTGTGAAATACGAAAAAAGGGATGGTACAAAAAAATTCCAACCATACCAAAAACACACCCAAGAAGAATAGTGAGTAATATAAAAAATCGTGTTGTTGTGTGTGCTGTTTTTTTTGATTTCCCGCGTCTATGTGAAGTGCTTGTAGTCGAGAAAGGTAAAACAACCCGAGAAGCAGAGTTCTGTCTCCTTTGTTTACTTTTACTCATGAAATAATATTATTAAAAAAACACAAAGCAAAAACTGGTTAAAACCCTCTACGTACCCTTCTTATAGTCTCTATAATCCAATTTATATAATATTTTTTTGTAAGAGAAATATCCATACACGGTGCAAGATCTTTTTGTGACCCACCAAAACCCTGCTTAAAGTGTGTAATTCCTGAAAATGGGTGGGATCTTGGTGATCCTTTTGGTGCTACGCCCCAAAAATTATACCAAGGTATCCCCCGTTTTTTGACTTCTTTTATTACTTCCCACTGAAGAAGGTAAGAGGTTGGCAACCTTTTGTCTTGATTAAGTGAAGCGCTGTGCCTATAACATGCCATACCATTATAAAATATAATAATAGCCGAAGAATCTAACTTGCCGTCTGGTAAATACCCTTCAAATATACACGCTTTCCCCTCTTTGGCAAAAATAGTAAATTCACTATCAACAAATGATCGCGAGAATCTATGAAAATTATGTCTTTTGGCCACCACATCATGCATATCATTGAGCCGAGCAAGTGCAGCGGCTGAAGTGGTTTGTTGTATAGTAATCCCCTGCTTTTCACAACGTCGAATAAGATTTCTATGGTTTTTTTTCATGTCAGAAAGAAGTATTGCTTCTGTTTTTTTGGCATCCAAGAGCCAGGTATTTTCTGCCAACACGTGCATTGGTGCCTTTTTAGCACCCCATGTTTTAAGCGCTTTGTACACAACATCTGTATCTTCCACATACGGACTGAATCGTATAAAATCATACCCACGCTTCTTACCAAAAACCTTCATATACGCCATAAACGCAAGCCCCACATCTTTGTTGTGGTAATCTATTACTGGCCCATACGGAAGAAGCAAAAAAGAGCCTCGTTTTGCATGCACAGACAACACCAACGAGCCCCCAACCAACGTGTTATCGTAATACACACCGATAATCCAAAAATCTTCACCAGTTTTTTTATGCACTTCACCCGACAGTGCTGATTGTACAAAAAGAGCACTGTCTTGTTTTGATAAAAATATTTCCCACTCCTTTGGTGACACATCTTCTCTTATTGTATACGTCATATTGTATCAGTTATACATGTGAGTATCTTTCTCACTTCCTTTTCTGTAATACCACTATGTGTGGGTAAATTTACTACTTGTGTTGCAAAAAGTTCTGCACGCGGACATGAACCCGCAACATACTCAGAATGCCTCAGGTCAACATCTTTTGGCGCAACAACTGTTGTATACCAATCACCTAATACAATACCCCTCTTTTTTCCTTCTGCAAGCACTGCTGATTGTTTTTTTGTGAGCAATAAATATCGTAACGGTACATCTTCGGTGTGTTTAACCTGAGAGAGAGTAATTGTATTAATCGACTGCAATCCTTTTGTGTACTGCGTCGCAATAGCTTGCCTATGAAGATTCACCGCGTCTATGTTTGCTAGCTGTCCTAATAAAATATGCGCAAGGGCGTTAGGAAATGTTGTTTGTGTATACCCGTCAACTTCTCCTTGTTTTTCTTTTTTACTTATTACCAGCGGTGTCATGCCTATAGTTTTAGATAAAAAAAGTAGTATTTTTCCCACATACAGACGATAACAGAATTTACCCAATGGAAAGTAGAGGTACTGAAACAAATATTTACCAACCGACACACAGGTTGAGGAAGGAAGTGACTCTTGGTATTGGCGCACTTTTGCAGAAAGGTCATCTTTTTTAGTTATGGCAACACCACCTCTTCCGCAAGAAAGTGGTTTGTCAGAACCAAAGCTAAACATGGCAGCATCAGCAAACGTCCCGAGTAGTTGTCCATTATGTCTTCCACCAAAAACATGTGCACAATCCTCAATAGTATACACACCTTTCTTCTTGGCAAAAGACATAATAGCTTTCACATCAGCCGCTGCACCAAACGTATGTTGTATAATAATAGCCTTTGTCCGAGAAGAATATTTTTTTTGCATATCCGCAACATCCATATTCCCATCATCTCCAATATCCACAAAAATTGGTTTGGCCCCGGTATACTTAATAGCATTTACCACAACCACACAAGTAAATGCCTGTAGCAACACCTCATCACCCTTTTTTACACCACCAGCACACAACAAAGCACACAGTGCAGTTCTTCCAGAATCAAATGTTATCGCCTGAGCACCCAAAAAATATGCAGAAATCCTCTCCTCTACCAACCGTACATACTTGCCCGAACACACACGAAACCATTTCCATGGTAAAAAAACATACGACACAGCTATGCCAATGTCTTTAATGGTAGTATTTGAAGAAAATCCTGTAAAAATCATATAATTGAATACCTAACCCTCTAATATTATACCACGCCCAACTCTTTCATTACACTTACCGGCATGCGATTCTCAAGTAAAATAACCACATCTTTTTCTTTCAAAGATTTAATATATGCCAGAAGATCTTGTGGATTATCTTTCAAAGACACTTGGGTGTGATATTTTTCTACTATACCGCGCTGTAGCGGAGCAAAAAAATCTTTTGTAATCACAACCAACCCATCTGCCACAAAAGAAATTTCACCTCCTATCTCCTCATGTAGTATATCACTCCGAGAACCCAACTCTAGCATACCTCTTGTAATAACAATCCGCCGCTTTTCTGTCGGAAATTTTGCCAATACATCAAGTGCGCTACGAAAACCATTTGGATTTGAATTATAACTGTCGTTCACAATAGTTGCATTGCCGTAAGGAAAAATACTCAGAGAACCATGTACTGTAACAGGAAGAGAGGTTCCTTGCTTTTCTATTTCAGCTATAGAAATATTAAGATATCTCGCAACAAGAATAGCTGGGGCAATATTAAATGCATGATGTGCGCCTATAATACGCGTATGTATTTTTACCTCTTTTTTATCTGCCAATTCCCAAACAAATTTTGTATACTTGAGCGTGCTATCAATTTTTACAATACGACATGAAATGTCTACACTCTCAGACGTCCCAAATGTCTGTATATTTTTACAAGAGAGTGTGTGTACCAACCCAACACAGTAAGAATTGTCTGCGTTGGTAACCACAAGGCCGTCTTCTGGAATAGCTCGCAAAAGCTCATACTTTGCCTGCTGTGTTTTCTCAATACTCCCAAAAAGTGATACATGTTGATCATTTATAGCCGTAAGTATCCCAACTAGTGGTTTCACCATATCACACACAATCGCAATCTCCCCCATTTTATATGCTCCCATCTCACAAACAAACACATCATACCCCGAAAGATCATGTTGTAAAATAAATTTTGCTATACCAATGTCCGTATTAATATTTTTTGGAGTTTTTATTACATTTTTGTTGCAACGTAGTATGTGATCCAAAAACTCTTTGACAGATGTTTTTCCATAACTCCCAGTAACCCCAATCACTAAAAGATTTTTATATCCCAACATTTTTCTTTTTGCCAAAAAAATGACATATCGCTTCAGTATTTTTGTTGGCATATAGCTTAAAAAAACAACCGTGCTTAAAATTACAAAACGTAATAATAAGAGCAATAGTAACACCTCCACATCTCCAAAAAACCAAACAATCCCAACCTCAAGAGTAAGCGATCCGAGTAGTATGCTCATCGCTTTAATAGTTAGTGTTGGTCTACGAAATCTCTTTTTACACACATGAACAACCCCGACAAATACATCGGCAAGCAAAATCACAAAAAGTATATACAGAGCTGTCGTAAACGTATTTACGGGCAACAGAAAAAAGAGAAGGATAATACACAAAGAACGTAACATTACGGGATACTGGTATACAAATTCCTTTCCTTGTTTAGTAGAAAGAAAATCACTAAAAATATCAAAACGATATTCTTTGAGCTGCCAGATATAACAATACCTACTGTATTCAAAAAAAGCACTGATTAGCCACAACACACCTATGTAGAAAAAAAGAGGATTGGTAAAAATCATAAAACGTCTTACAAAAGTATATTTTGCAAAATATCAACAAATGCTTTTTTCTTGTGCAAATGCAAGCCATGTGTACCCCCTTCTACAATATGGAGCTGTGCATTTGGAATTTCTTCTGCAGTTTTTTTTCCATACCGTAGTGGTGTGTGTCTATCTTTCTCCCCCCAAACAATATCGGTATGTACAATAATTTTACACAAAATATCTGAAACATCCTCTCGTACCACCTTTTTATAAATCTCTCTTTTAACGCCACGACTCTCTTCATAATCAGAAGAACCTAAACAACGATAGACTACTTTTTTAACATACCTCGCCCTGCTCTTTAGTATCGGAAAAGTTAACATGAAAGCAAGCATCTTTGCAATAATACCAAAAAGTGTTCTTTTAAAATAGCGCTTTGGGCGATAAATTGCAGCACCACTAAGAATAAGTCGCTCACACACCTCCGGATGATGCGCCACCAGATATGCCGCCACCTGTCCGCCAAAAGAATGGCCCAAAATCATAACCCTATCACCCTTTATGTGTGACATTTTGTTTTTTACAAATTTTGCATACTCTTTTACACCCCACACATCTGTTGGGCAAGATGTTTCACCAAAACAAGGTAAATCTAAAACGTGTACATCCACGTCAGGTATGTGTGATGACAAAAAAGACACAAAGCCTTCCCAAGTTTTTTTACTCCCACCCCACCCAGGAAGAATAAAGAGTATCTTTTTTTGACTCATACCATTTTTTCCTTTCTCATATATGGTTGCAATACTTTTGGTATAACAATACTTCCATCTTTTTGTTGAAAATTTTCAATAATAGCAATAAGAATACGACCAATACCAAAGGCGGTTGCATCGTTCATATGCACAAAATTCTTTTCTTTTGTGCCTGTCCGAACATACCTTGTGTTCAGTCTTCTCGCCTGAAAATCAGTCATATAATCTGCGGTATGTGTTTCTCTAAATGTATTTTGACTTGGAATCCAGCATTCTATATCTATTGCCCTAAAATCTGCTTTTCCACCCATATCTCCGGTACATTTTAATACCACCTGGTGATGAATACCAAGCTGTTGGACCAAATATTCTTGTATTGCAACCAAAAGCTCTTGCTCTACCAACCCTTGCTCTGGCGTGGTAAAACATTCCATTTCTAGCTTATCAAATTGATGGCGGCGCAAGATTCCTGAAGTATCTTTTCCGTAAGTTCCAGCCTCTCTTCTAAAGGAAGTAGAATACCCGATATAACGAATTGGTAAATCTTCTTCTTTAATTATTTCATCCATATGAAGGGGGCCAAGTGTATGTTCTGCACTTCCTACAAGTAAAATATTATCTTTTTCAAAATAGTATCTATCGTCAATCGGATCAAACCTATCCATTTTCTTCATTACTTCATCTCGGCACATTACAGGAGTAATCGCAGGTATAAATGGTTTTTCACTACCACTTCCTACTTTTTTTGCCAAAGTGCTTATTATTTTTGTGTCAGTCAGTGTTTGCATTACAAAATCAATAAGAGCAAACTGCAGCAACGCAACATCCCCAAAAAGATAGTTAAATCGTGAACCAGAAATTTGTGCTGCCTTTTGTGTATCTATATTCTTACCGCACACATCCATGTGATTTTTTGGTGTAAAGTCAAATTCTGGTTTTTCTCCAAATGTTCTTAACACAAGGTTTTCTTCTTCATCTTTTCCTTCTGGAGTATCTTCTGATATAACATTAGGAACTTGGTACATAAGCACAAAGAACTGATCTTCGACTTCTTTAAATTTTGCTTCAATTGCTTGGGTTTCTTGTTTTATATTTTTTCCTTCTTCTAATTGCTCATCTGTTGGCTTCTTACCCTTCATTTTTGTATTTAATTCATTTTTCTGCGCTCGGATATCATCTAATTCTTTTTGTAATGTATTTTTTTTAGCATCAAGAAGAAGAAGCGTGTCTATATCACAATCCAGACTCTTGCGTGTTACGGCTCTTTTTACCTCTGAAGCATTGTCTCGTATATACTGTATGTCTAACATAAAATTATAATTTATATTCTTTTATTTTTTTCTCGACAAGCATGGTTATTTCTACCATTCTTTCTTTACTGTCTATAAAATCATATTCTACCAGTTCTTTTACGGTAACCCAGCGTGATTCTAACACCTCGTTGTCGCTAATCACTCCGTCTCCTGATTCCACAGTACACAGGTGCGGTATAATATATAACTGATACCTGTGCAATAATTGCTCGTCACCTTTTTCTCTTTGATTAACATATATTTTACCAAGAGGTGCAACAATACTTACAGTATACCCTGCCTCTTCCCACACCTCTCGAACAAGATTCTCCTCTATAGTTTCTCCGTAATCCACAGCACCACCCGGAAACTCCCATTTTCCATGAAAATCGGGATTATGTGGATCATTTCTTTTATTAATCAATATTTTACCACCTCGAAAAAGAATGCCATTGGCCAATATAATGTGCTTTGGGCTCGTAATATCTGCAATATGGTATTTCATTTTTATAAGTGCTTTTCCTCTGTGACTTACACTGTTTTTTTCCTGCAAAGACATTTCTGCATAAGTTTTTCCTGTTGCCTCAACATATCGATCATCTTTTTCAACAAAAAAGAGCCTATTGTAACCATAAGCAGTTATCACACCACTCTCTACCACCTCTTCCATAATTCGACCCATGGTTTCACCAAAAGTAGTAAAGAAAGTGAGCTCATTTGGATTATATAACGCCAAACATACGCGGAACTGGGCAGTGCGATCGTCACCTGACACACCTTCTAGTTCTGAAAGAAGTGTGTCACACTGCACTTCACTAGTTTCCCCAACCCGTGCACTTTTTACACCTGGCCAACCATCTAGCGCATCAACAAAAAGACCAGAATCATCAGCCAATGTTAAAAAACCAGTTTTTTCTGCATAATATCTTGCCTTAAGCATTGCATTCGCCTCAATAGTGTCACCCGTTTCTTCTGGTGCTGCAATATCTTGCGCTACATCACTCAGTGTCAAAATATCCACCGAAAGATCATCAAAAAAATGGTGAATCTCTGCAAGCTTTCCTTTGTTTGTCGTGGCAATCAATAGTTTCTGTTTCATAATTGAGAATGAATAACCTCTTTAATAATACCGCTCTTATATTTTTCTGCTTTATATGGCTTGAGTCGAACTACTTTTGTATGTAACGTATTTGAAGATACCACTTCTTCTAGTTTGTCTACAAACACTGTCTGGTCATATCCAAGCGCAATAATATCTGGTTTTTTTTCTACAATAACATTGTAGACATCAGATTCGTCCCCAAGAATTGCTTCGTCAACACAATCAATGTGCCCTAATAATATTCTTCGCTCTTCTTCAGAATGAATTGGCGCTTTTCCTTTTATTTTTTTGACTCTTTCATCTCTTGCCACGACCACAATAAGCTGCTCTGCATATTTTTTTGCCTGAAGAAAAAGGTCTACATGACCAAGATGAAGAATATCAAATGTACCAAAAACCATGACCGTTTTCATACTATTCTTCTTCTTGACTACTACCCACTGGTTTTACCAAAGGAAACGCAACCACCTCTCGCACTGTATGAGAACCAGTAATAAGCGCGACAAAACGATCTATGCCGATACCAGTTCCAGTTGACGGCGGCATCCCGTGTTCCATTGCTATAACAAAATCCTCATCTGGCAACATAACATCCTCTTCTTCGCCGCCCTCTTTAATTCTTGCCTGCTCCTCAAAACGTTCTCGCTGATCCAAAGGATCATTAAGTTCTGTATAAGAATTACTAAGTTCACACCCCTTAACAACTAACTGGAACATTTCCGCATACCGAGGATCTTTTGTGCGTTTTGCCAAAGGTTTAAGTTCAACAGGATACTCCGTAACAAAGGTTGGCTGAATAATCTTTGGCCTTGCTGACTGTTTATACAAACTATCCAGTAATTTCCCACGATTTGTAGTTTCTTCTACCGCATACCCCTTCTCTTTAATGATAGCAAGTAAGTCGCCCACATCATCAAAATCATTAATATCAATATCTGAGTACTTCTTAACCAACTCTCGAAATGTTTTTACCGGATACGGTGGAGTAAAATCAAGTGTGTGCCCTTCATTTTCTATTTTTAATGATCCAACAGCCTCTTGTAAGATACATGGGATCATTTCTTGATGAAGCAGGATATTGTCAGTAACATCCGCATACGCCCAATAATACTCTAACATGGTAAATTCTGGATTATGCGAATAATCCACCCCTTCGTTTCGAAATACTCTTCCCATATCATACACTTTTTCAAAACCACCCACCATGAGCCGTTTTAACCATAGTTCACCACCAGCTATACGTAAAAAAACAGGCATGCCGTAATCATTTATATAGGTTTCAAAAGGCCGCGCCATGGTACCTGAAGCAACTGTTTCTAGCATGGGGGTTTCAACCTCCACAAAACCTTTGTTATCTAAAAAATTTCTCATTGATCGTAACACTCTTGACCGTGCCAGTATTTTTTCTTTTTGCTCTGGATTACACAAAAAATCAAGATACCTTTTTCTATACCGAAGTTCTTCATTTTGCATACCATGAAACTTGTCTGGCAATGGAAGTAGTGATTTAGCTAAAAGTTGCCAAGCTAAAACAAGCACAGACTCTTCTCCTTTGTGTGTTTGAAACCGTTTTCCATGAATTTGCACAATATCACCAATATCAATTTTTTTACTAAATTGTTTATACAAATCTACGTCTATTTCATCTTTTTTAAAAGCAATTTGCATTTTCCCAAACTCATCCTGAATATGACAAAACATCAGTTTTCCCATATCTCTTTTTGTCATAACCCTACCAACAATAAACACTTCCTCATCTGTGGTGGCTGCCAACGCCTCTGATATCGTGTGTGTTCTTTTTGATTGTGCTGGATATGGGTTTACACCCAACCCCTTAAGTTCTAAAAGTTTTGCAAGACGAATCGCATGCTCATCATTAATATTTGGAGTTTTATCATGGCCTTGTGTCATAGAAACCGAAAATTAAAGAGTAAAAAACTCTGTATAGTATTTGCTTATTGTAGCAGATAGAACACAAAAAATCAAACACTTTTTTGACAATGAAAAAAATAGGTAATAAAACCTATTCTTACATAAAATGCCTAATTTATAGGAATTCTTACTTAATCTCAAGTATATTATACGTTTGTAGACCTGCTGGCACCTCAACCTCAACACTATCCCCCACGACTTTACCCAAAAACGCTTGGCCGAGAGGTGATTCATTGGAAATTTTTCCTTCTAACGGGTCTGCTTCTTGTGCACCAACTATGGTATACTCCTTTTCTTTTTCACCTCTTTGAACCAAAATTGTAACACCTATACCAACAACGTCTTTACGTATATTATTTTCATCTAAAATCTTTGCATTGCTTAAAATGTTATCAATTTCAGCAGCCCGTCCTTTTTGCCAAGAGAGCTTTTCACGAGCCATATGATATTCAGCGTTCTCTTTCAAATCCCCAAGCTCCTTTGCCTCATTTATTTGTTTTGCAGTCTCAAGCATGTCAACTTTTTGTAAATGATCTAACTCTTCAGTAAGTGCTGTATATTTTTTTTGAGAAATAAACTGTGTAGTCATACATTAGTTTTATTATTTTATACATAAAACATCCCGCATAAACGGGATACACCCAGTATACCGCATATGAATACAACTGTCTAGGTATCTGCTTTTTTATATTCAAACCACCAACGATAGAACTTTTCTGCTATAGGAACCGCCACTTTCGACCCCCCCTCACCTTCTTCTACAAGAATAGTTACCACAACCTCAGGATTCTCAAAAGGAGCAAAAGAAGTAAACCACGCATGGTCATCCTTGTTCTTATTCCACTGCGCTGTCCCTGTCTTACCAGCCACATGTACCGGGAGTGTATTAAGTCGTCTACAAGACCCCGAAAGCACACAATCACGCATACCAAGGCGCACTGTAGAAAAATGATTTTCTGCTATAGGAACTCGCTGAACAACCTGAGGAGAAATAATATCTTCTTTTTTTGTCACAGGATCAACTATTTTTTCTACCACTCGTGGCACAAAAAGTGTCCCCTTGTTTGCAACTACCTGTGTCATTGCATTAATTTGCAATGGTGTAACCAAAACATCACCCTGTCCTATAGAAAGATTATACGTATCCCCCACATACCAGCGCTCTCCTTTGGTGTCTTTTTTCCAATCCTTTGAAGGGAGAAATCCGGGTGACTCACCAGGTAAATCTATCTGTAGTTTTTTTGCAAAACCAAACCATTTCAAATATGATGTTATTGTGTCCACACCCATTCCGGTAAAATCTTTATACCCACCCCCGATATAATAATAAAACGTGTTCACAGATTGAGCCAAAGACTTACGTACATTTGTTACACCATGTCCACCACCGCGCCAATCAGGAAAAATCCACTGACCAACACTAATACCACCCGTACTTAGAAAAGTTGTATTTGGTGTAATAATTCCCTCCTCTAGTGCACTAGCAGCAATAGCCATTTTAAGTGTTGACCCAGATGGGTAAAGTCCTGATATTGCACGATTAAATAATGGCTTATTGATATCTCGTATATATTTTTTATATCTACCATACCCTATGCCACCAGAAAAATCATTATTATCAAAAGCAGGAAGACTAACTAATGCAAGAACATCTCCAGTCTTTGGGTCCGACACAATACCAACTCCCCGCTCTTTCTGGAACTCCTCAAACACCTCCCACATAAACCCCTCAAGCGCTTCTTGCATTTTTATATCTATAGACAAAAATAAGAGCCTTCCTGGTATTGGTGCCTGTTCTGCAATTTTGGTTTGCTGCCTCCCGTATGCATCTACCTCCACCCTCTTTTTTCCATATACCCCTCTGAGCACTGATTCATACTCTTTCTCCACCCCAACCTTTCCCAAAAAATCTGAGGGAAGATATCCCTGTTTATACAACACGTCAAGTTCGTCCCTATCAAGCTTCCCTGTATACCCCAAAATATGAGACATGGATAATTTTTTATTTGTAGATTCACCAACCAAACCCTGGGACTCAACCCCCTTGTGTATATACAGACGCTTACTCCCTCGCTGCACATGAATACCAGGCAATTCTGCCGCTGCTATTTGCAAACGCAACGCTGTTTGATAATCAATATTTTCTTTAATAACAATAGATTCTAGACTATATGCACCATATTCTGTCAGCACCTCATCAATATACATTTTATCCTCTCCCGTAAGTTGTGCAAGCCTCTCCACAACCTTCTTTTTTTGCTCTTTCCCTTTTGGTAAATCTTGAGGAATTACTGCCAAAGCAAAACTAGGTACATTCTCCGTAAGCTGAACCCCATTCCTGTCAAAAATTAATCCGCGTTCCGCCGGTATTGGTATATTGCGCTCTTTGTTTCCTCTCGCGAGCATCGCATATGACTCACCTTTAACAAGCTGCAGATGGCCCACCCGCGCGGTAATCGCCAAAAAAATAATAGAAAATATAACACGTAAAAAAAGAAGGGTTGTCTTTTTAACACTTGACCCAACATACTCCCCGCTTTGTATCGCCGCAACCTGCTTGCCTGTTTTTTTATCAAACGTAAAAGATTCTTCTACCCAACCATATCGCTGCGCTGTTTTTTTACACAAAATACCCCCTGAACGAGCAAGGGTACCAAAAATATTTTGTTTTTCTTTCCTGTTTTTCATAAACGAAAAATCTTTTTTTGTTTTTTTTGAGGTAGTATCACATAAAAGATAAGTACATACACGACACCACCCGCAATTGCGGTATATACCATCTCTTGCATACTTGACACAATATATTCCCTAAATAATAAAGACTGTCCACTGGAAAAAAATATTTTCTGTAAATAAAAGAGTGCGCCATAAACCATCTTATACACACCAACCACAAAAAGGATTAGTACAGACACGGCATACCACGAAGTATTCGTAAGCACCTGTTTATACACCCAAAAAAATACTAACAACGCAACAGAGGAGCTGAAAATCAATAGCCCAAACAAATGGATTGAATACAGTTCAAGAAAAAAATGAAAGAGAGCAGAAAACCAGAAGATACTCTTCTTTTCTTTATACAGAAAATATACTACAGAAGTAAGTAAAATAATGTTAATAGAATTAAGCGGGTGTGGTAAGCTGTATATAACAAAACAAGTAAGAAAAAATAGTGATACCAAAGCAAAAAAAGTGCGAAGTAGAAGATATACTAATGACATAAACTCATTGACGTTGTATAACCGAAACAATGCGTATCTTATCTAATCCTACCGCTGATTGTACAATTGCATCCTGAAATGGTTGATACGCTTGTTTTTCTACCGCTTCAATTTTCCCAATATATAACCCATAAGGCATATACTCAGACAATCCAGAAGTAATAATATGGTCACCAACTCGTAATAGTTCATTTTGTGGAACAAAACTCATGCGAATACTAATACCATACCCCCCCTCTATAAGACCTATGCTTTTGTCTCTATTCCTCACAGTAACAGCAATGTGGCTCTGATTGTCATTTATTAAACGCACCACCGCAGAGTGCTCATGCACCGTGATAACAGTACCTACTAATACACCATTACCTGCAATAACAGGGTTTTCTTTTTGAATCCCAAAATCAGCACCCTTGTCAATAATAATACTACTGCTCAACTGGTCAATATTTTTTCCTATAACAGAGGCTGCTGTATGCAAATATCTCGTACCAGAAAAAAAATCTAACTGTTCACGCAAAAGTGCATTCTCCTCTTCAAGAAGTATATTTTTTACCTCCATCTCCTCGGGTATAAGACAAGACTCATATAACTCAATATAGGCCCCCTCAAGAGCATCTACTGAATGAAATGGGCCGACTACATGGTCTTGTATTGTCTGCGTATAAACATACGACGAAATAGGATTGAGAACTTTTCTCATCATAGCTTCAAGACTACGTAAAAACCCAAAATAATGGAGAAGGATGAATACGCTGATTAGTAGCAGCACTATACCCCACCGTCTCATATGAAATAACCCCATACTTCTAAAACTGATTACAGAGAAACATTAACGCTTTTTGCTATTTCTCGTTGAGGGAATAACCACCTCATTGAGCAGTGCTGTGTCTTCAAGAAGAACCCCTGTCCCACGAACCACTGCGCTCAGCGGGTCATCTGCTATACGAACAGGTATTTTTGTTGCTTTGGAAATTACCTCGTCCAGACCACGCAACAAAGATCCACCACCTGTCAACAGCATCCCTCTTTCATGGATATCACCAGTAAGTTCTGGTGGTGTTACTTCGAGTGTCATTTTTATTAAATCTACTATAGTTCGTATTGAGCGATCCAGCGCTTCTCTAATATGCGCATCTGTCACAGTAATTTCTCTTGGAAGTCCAGAAATAATATCCCTTCCTCTCATAGGAAACTCTATCCCCTCACCTGTTTCTGCGGCAGAACCAACACGTATTTTAATCCGCTCTGCATGCGCCTCTCCAATAAGGAGATTAAACACCTCTCTTGCATATTGAATAATATTTCGGTTCATCTCATCTCCTGCCACAGTTGTTGATTTCCAGGTTACCACTCCATTTAATGAAATAACGGCAACCTCTGTGTTTCCACCCCCTATATCAACAATCATATTCCCAATAGGCTCTTGCACAGGCATGCGTGCACCTATTGCCGCAGCCATAGGTTCTTGCACCACAAATACCTCTCTTGCTCCAGCTGCCATAATAGCATCCTCTACTGCTTTAGTCTCTACTTCCGTAACCTCCAATGGTACACAAATGACCACTCGCGGTCGTGTGACAAAAGAAAACCCATCCTCATGAATTTTATCTATAAAATATTTTACCATTTTTTCAGCAACCTCGTAATCAGAGATTATACCATTAGTAAGAGGTCGGGTTACCTCTATGTGCGGTGGTGTTTTCCCAAGCATAAGTTTTGCCTCACCACCAACAGACAATATCTGTTCTGTACGAATATTTATAGCAACAACCGTCGGCTCGTCAACCACAATACCTTTTTCTGGGACATATAGCAGTGTATTTGCTGTACCCAGGTCTATCCCAATGTCTTTACTAAATCGCTTAAATAGCCAATTAAACATACAATTCTTTCTTATATAACTTACGAGCTCTGCCAAGAAGCGGTTAGACGCACAACGTCATCTGCGGTCAGAAATTCTGTATTACCCGCCTTTCTGTCAATATATTCAACAGAATTATCTTGCATTGTTTTTTTACTCATAATAACTCGATGGGGAATACCAATAATATCGCTCTCGGCAAATTTCTGTCCAGGGCGCAAATCTCTATCATCATACAACACTGATACACCCGCATCGACAAGTTTTTGATACAGCGCGTCCACTTTGGCAACGTCACTATCTTCTACACACAAAGAGACAAGATGAACGGCAAATGGCGCAACTTCTTCCGGCCAAATCATTCCGTTCTTGTCATTACACACTTCTACAATAGTTCCCATTACACGCGAAATACCTATGCCATAACTTCCCATAAACACTGGATGATTTTTTCCTTCTGCGTCGGCATACGTCAAATTAAGTGCTTCTGAATATTTGGTACCAAGTGAATAAATATCCCCAATTTCGATTGATTTAGCTTCCTCAAAATTATATTCATCCTTATTAAGTCCAAAGTCAATAAAGATCTGGTCTGAAAAGTCATCCTTATTAATAGCAACTTTTTTTTCTTTGTCGAATAATATGGTATCTTCACCAGCTTCTGAAATGGTTTGAAATTCAAAGGAATACTTTGAAAATGGTTCGCCAGAAGACATGGTAAGATAAGTGTTGTCTCCCAATCCTAATGTACGAAATATTTCCATATACACTTCCTTCATTTTTTCATAAAACTCGTCGTGCGCTTTTTTATCGGTATGAAAAGAATATAAATCTTTCATAAGAAACTCCCTACCACGCATAATACCAGATTTAGCACGCAACTCATTGCGGAACTTTGTTTGAAATTGATACGCAAAAAATGGTAAGTCTTTATATGAATGCACATAATTTGACATTATTTGTGCAATTGATTCTTCGTGTGTAAAGGCAAGTCCTAATTCTGTGCCATTTTTGAGTGTGGTTTTAAACCAATTATCCACCACATCATCGCTCCATCTATTTGTTTTTTCCCAAATAGCTTTACTTTGTAATGCTGTCATACACATTTCCTGACACCCTGCTGCGTTTAGCTCTTTGCGAATAATCTGTTTTATGTTTTCTATAACCCGCAACCCAAGAGGTAAAAACGAGTAAACACCAGCCATTTCTTTATGAATAAACCCGGCTTGCAATAATAATTGTGCATTTTTTGCCACTTCTCCACTTGGTACTTCTTTTTTAATTTTGGTAAATAATTGTGATTGTCTCATACTATAATGCCAAATAAACTAATGTATTTCTGAAACACCCTGACTCCGGCGAACAGATATTCTAAATAATAATAGGAAAAGCAAAATACCAAAGAAAATAACAGTATTCCACACATGTAACACCTCTGCGGCCTGCAAATACAAGAGTGTTATGACGCATAATGCCACACCAGAGCCTATAAAAAATGTTTTGTGCACATAATAGTAAAGTGGCCTTGTTTGGTGGATAAAAAATTTCACCGCCAACAAACTCCCAAGTATCGTGGTACCAAGAATTGTCAGAAACGTGGTAGTGTAAAAAAAGACAAACCCAATACCTGTGTCAAAAAAAGGATCTACACGAAAAATAACAAATAGCCACGCAACCCAGCACAAAACCGTAGCAATACCCATAAACCAAAGATATTGTTTTAAAGTCATATAAAGATATATAATAAGAATACTCTTTTAGGCTAAAATAGCGTAAAAAGTAGTGTTTACTACTTTTTATTGTACTAGTTTTTACTCTTGGATGCAAGTGTGGGCTATGAGAGGTAGCGTATTCTATCAATTTCTTTTTTACCAATCTCTTCATTTATTTTTTTAACCACCTTCGCCTGATTCAGTCTAATTTCTTGTGCTACTGCCGCACTAGAGCACGTAACTGTCAATGTACGATTTTTTACAAAAAGTGGTTTCACATGCAAACTGTCTTCTTCAGAAAAATGCTCAGAAAGTACTTTTTCTGTTGCAGCAATAATATGTGCTGTTTCTAGTTGATCTTTAAGGGATTTATTTTTTCCCATTTTGTCTTGGAGTGCATCTCCGACCGGAGTAAAAACCATAATTCTCTTTACAATAAATAATTACTTTTACATACATTACCATAATATCACACGCAGATAATTATTTCCAGTCTTACACACGATAATTACAAATATCCTTAAAATCACAACGAGAGCAAACCTCATGACTCGGTGTTGCTGTAAAGTTTTGATCATGAATATTATCCAATGCCTTTACTACTTTTTCTTCAAGACGTGCCAAATCTTTTTGTTTTCCCACAAATGACGTACGGACCTCATCATTAAGATAATAAAACGTTAATTTTGATGTTTCTCCAATATGTCGATATTGTGGTAGTGTCTGAGCTGCCACCTGATACAAGAGTAATTGCTCTTTGTCTGTACCCACTAGTTTCTCCTTACTTTTCCCTGTTTTATAATCAATAATCTCAAGCGTACCATCATCAAGTTGGTCTATTCGATCTATTTTTCCACGAAGCGTATATTCACCCACCTTAATAGTAAAACCACTTTCTAAAAATAATGGTATTTGCCACACATCTTTGTGTACATGGTAAAATGTTTGTAACACCTGTTTTCCTTTAGAGAAAAAATCTTTTCGTTGCTTTTCGGTTTGGTACCAATCACCAATCCAAGAGTCTTCATACATTTTTTCAAGATCCTCAAAAGAAGGAACCAACACCGCACCCACAACATTTTCTTTTGCTTTAACCTGTTCATCAAAAAGCGACTGCTGTGTGGCACGATTTAACTCTTGCACCCGAAGATAAAATTTATGCAAGGTATTGTGCATGGTATTACCAAAACTAAACGCGGCATTCCCTCTCACTGGTATTTTTAAAATATGTGCCAATTTATACTGATACGGACATGTTTGATAATTTCTAATCTGGGAAAAAGAAAAGGCTTTTGGAAGTGGATAATGTACCGGTGTATTTGATGGTTGAATATGCTGCTTCTTTTTTTCTTCTAATGTAACGCCTTTCTTTTTGTCCGCCACAGTACCTTGCGCTGTACCATGCCCCACTTCTACCAAAAACCTACTCACTTTTCTTTTGCGCACACCGCCATAATCATCCGCACTCAGTAAATAAAGCGCCTGTTTTGCTCTTGTTACCGCAACATAAAAGAGGCGTCGCTCTTCTTGATAATGATAGTCTCCCTCCGGCAACATTTCGTGAATAAGTGCGTTTGGTATATCAATACCACCTCCCCGACGTCTTGCTGGAAAGCGACCTTCCACTAGATCTGGAACAAATACCTGAGAAAACTCTAACCCCTTTGAAGCGTGCACCGTCATAATACGTACCCCGTCTTCTGCATCATCTGGCTGATATAGTGCGCCAGCATCACCAGCCTGCACTCGGTGTGTAAAATATTCTAGAAAATCTTTTACTCTTGGGGTGTGCACTGTTGTTTCATACTGCTCCACAAGTGAAAAAAATTGTTTTAATTGATAGATTTGTTGAATAATAGAAATATTCCCCTGCCCTTCCTCTTGGGCCAGGTATTCCAAATAGCCACTTTTTTCTAAAAAAGAATAGAGAACAATTGTTGGTTTTTCATCTTTTGCTTCTATAACCCCTTCATCAATCAGTTGTAGAATCTGCGCAATCTCATCCAAACTTGCTTCTTGTGTAACACCTGCTTCTTTGGCACGTTTAAGAGCAAAATAATAAGAGACAGATTTCTTTTTGGCAAAATGCATGATCTTTTGCACGTCATGTGGGTTAAGGTTTTTGTGTGGTAAATGTATGAGACGATATACTGCTGTTGAATCTCTGTACCCATCTACGGCTTTTAAAAAATTAATACAGTCAAGAATTACAGGTTGTCTATAAAGCCCAGAAGATCCCAAAAAAACATATGGTATTTGGGCAAGCTCGAGAGCATTAATAAATGGTGTTGCTGCATTGTTTGCACGCACAAGTATAGCAAAATCAGACCACTGTAGCTCTGAATCACATCTCTTTTCTTTTTGTATTTTTTCTACAGTAAACGAAACACAATCCTGAACCTTACTCTTGTGTACATGCGTTACCACGCTCTTTTTTTGCACCCCTTTAGCTAACAATTTTTTTTCTATTCCAAGGGTAGCTTCTAGTCTATCGGGATTATTATTCTGTATACCAGTGTACGCAATATCCAAAATATCTTGACCTGAGCGATAATTTTCTTGTAACACGACTTCTTTTACTTTTTTGTAGTCAGAGGTAAATCGTAAAATATTCGACACGCTCGCTCCCCTAAACGCATAAATACTCTGATCATCATCCCCCACCACTGTTAGCTGCCCACCACCAGAAAGTAACTGTACGAGTTGATATTGTGCCCAATTCACATCCTGAAATTCATCTACCAAAATATATTTGTATTGTGTCTGAAGTTTTTTTCGAACCACCGTCTTATCTTGGAGCAATTTTACCGCATAAGACACCAAATCGCCAAAATCCACATACTCATTGTCGAGCAATAGTTGATTATACGTTTTGTATGCCTGAGCCAACTCAATAAGCCGTTTTTTTTCTTCTTGGTCAACAAGATCATCTGTGTCAGGCAATGAAGTCGTGTACGCGATATACTGATCTGGCGACACCAGCTCATCCTTGCATTTTGAGAAATGCCCAAGCAGTGCATGGATATGCCTATTTGGGCTGCCAAGCGGTCTATAATAGTCCAAATCAAAATCATATATATGCTTACGCACAAGCATCCATGCCTCGATTTCGGTAAGCAAAGACACCTGTGTCGAAAGCCCCATAGATAACCCGTAATTCTCGAGCAGTTTTTGACAAAATGCATGAAACGTTGAGATATCCAGTTCCATATATCCGCCGCTTAGCAACCCATCAACTCGCTCAACCATTTCAGCAGCTGCCTTTTCCGTAAACGTAAGCGCCAAAATTTCCTCGGGCTGTGCTAAACCAGAAGAAATAAGATGATGAATTTTTTGCGTAATAACCGTAGTTTTTCCTGTTCCGGCCCCGGCAATAATAAGCAGTGGACCATCGACATACTCTACAGCCTCTTTTTGTGCAGTATTGAGCATAAATAATAATATATATCCATTTATTGTAACGCACCTAGACCACAAAAGCAAAAATAGCGATTATCGCTATTTTATAATACCACACACAAACACTAACTCTCTAAAAAATCTTTTGGTATTTGTCGCTCAAAGCAGTGATACCCTTTTTCATGTTTCTCAGATAATTGATACTCTCTTATATGCCCCTCACGATATTCTGTCATGTTTGACGTAGAAAATATTGCACAAATCTTATATGTATTATCACTTACAACCACATATTCGTATGATTCATTTGTCTCTGGATCCGTATACACTTGCCCATAGTATACATCAATATCAACTAATGAGGCTGGAAGTTTTTTGTTTCCTTGATAATAATCATATAAACCCGAATGCAGTCCCTCAAAATCCTCAATACGCTGTTGATCATATCTTTCGGCACGAGCTTGTGATGGATTTCCTGCAAAATATACCCCCAACACAAACACGGCAAAACAAATAGATAAAATAGTGTATGGTATATATTTCATCATATGTTTATTCTTTGTTTGTTGTATAAAAATACCATCCAACAGAAATGGCAATAAATAACACACTAAGGAGTTTGAGCAAGAACCGTACCGTAAGTTCTCCGTCCAAAAGCACATTAACCAAAATACCACACGAAATAAGTATAATGAGTGCGGCAATAAACATGGTTAAATATACAAGCCATTTTCTAATTCGCATCTCCCGTAATGCACTATTTTTAGTATATTCTTTTTTTAAATAGTGAGCTATTCCCACAAAAACAGGAAGCATTACAATGAAAAAAGAGAGTGCTCCACGTAGTGTCTCTTTTGCAAAACGTATTTCATACCCCGGATCCAGCACATCAGGAATGACAATATTAATAATTTGAAAGGTGATAGTAATAAAACTAATCGCACTAACATAGAGTGTGACCATCAATAAGAGGTGGAGAAAAAAATACTTGGGAGAGTGTACTTCTTTATTGTTTTTGACCATAAAAAAAATATTAATATATACGTAGTATACGCGAGAAACCAAACCAACACAACCAGTTACGGGCGCACCAGGCCACGCTCAAGCATAGTGTTTCTTAGCATATTAAGGGTTCCCATCTGATTGGCTATAATACCTACATCCCCATCCGTTAAGTCTTTGCTCTTATACAAACCCCTGTGTGTATTATTTTTTGTATTATGCACCACCACGGCTTCTGGATGAATAAGATATGAGGAATCATGACAGGAGGAAAATGTATGATTTGGGTGTTCTTTGGAAAATAGACTATACCCCAAAAAGTGATTTCTTGGTTTGTATCCATCCCCTTCGATGGCATGAAGTATGGTTGGGGCAATATCTATATGCCCGGCCACGTCAGCAAGTTTTTTTCCTTCCATGCCCGGTACATACAACACAAATGGCATTTCATTGTAATTGTAAAAATCCTCAAGCGGTGATCCATAGAAATTATACAACCTATGGTCGTTCACTATCACCACAATAGTATTCTCATACAATCCCTTTTCTTTTAATGTGTCAAACAGATTATTAATTGTTTTGTCTATCAACTCATAAAACCCAAGATAAATACGGGCATCGCGTTCGGTTTCTATCTCGACACTTTCCAGCAACGTATCTGACAATGGTCCGTCATACGGCGAAACCGACACACCACTCACCTCTTCTAAATAATCCATCTCCCATGTGGTATGCGGAGAATGAGAACTATACCCAATAATTTGTGCCAAAACTGGGTTATCAGAATCTTCAATATAAGAAATGGCATCTGCGAGAACGTCCCCATCATCAACTTTGTGATGTGGAAAATGTGGTAAAAAGAATAAGTCTTTAAATCCCCATTTTGGTCCCAACTTGTCCCGATCCCAAAACTCAGGTTTATTGGCATGAAATACCGCTGTATTATACTCATATGCATCAGAAAGAAGTTGTGGCAAACAGTAGTAATCATTCTCTACGCCAACAGCAGAGATGGGCTTTTTCACATGTGGATAAAAGCTACACAATGTACTAAACTCTGCGTCAACCGTATGGCAACCATTGGCAAAAAAATTCCCAACATGAAGGTTATCCTCAATAAGTTTGGAAAAATACGGCATTGTCTCGAGATTGTTTTTCATCCCCCAAGAAGGAATTGATTCGAGTTGATAGATAATAATATTTGGCTTTCTATCAAACACAGGAAATGCTTGTGTACTTGAACGTACTGATGCAATTTTTGTTTTATACTGATTTGGAAGAATCTGCTGGACATGCTTTCGTATATAGTCAAACCTAGTTAAAGGCTTTCTTTTTACCTTTTTTTTGGTTACAGACGGGTCAGATTCAGTATCACCTTCTGATTCACCTGAGCCTCCGGATGTTGCAAACTGTCCACTCTCTAGCTCTTTTGCATATACAAGTTTCGTGCTACGATCTTCTGAAATTGTATCATACACCGACGTGAATATGTGACCGCTTATCCCATAATCCCGTACATATGTAAGATTGTCCCACCACCCACTGTGCGGATGCACACGCAAATACCCCGCATATACAAGACCAGAAACACCAAAAATAACCGAGAGGACGATGGCAATGCCTACACGGTGCACATCTATATGTGGAAATATACGCTGTGTCTTTTTTGGCACATACAATGACCGCATACGTAATGCCGCAGCATAGTCGGTAAACACAACATATGACGAAATACAGAAAAATGCAATCGCCACAAGGTACATAAACCACGGTACACTCGTATAAAATTCTAAAAATGTTGATACCAATGTATAACTGTTTTGCCCAAAACCAAAATCCAAAAATGTATCAAATACAGTAATATAGACAAAATTCACCAAAGAGCAGAAAGTAAGTAAAAATAATACTCCGATCACAAAGAATGGCCACACTCGACCAACTCCTAAAAATGTGATGGCAGAAAGGAGACCAACAAACAAGAGCAGGAACACAAGCGTAACAAAAGAAAACCCCAAAACAAGTGTGTGATGATAGATAATATAAAACCAAAATGTGGTGATAAACAGCTTTCCAAAAAGAAAACCATATCGACGTACCATGTCTTTCATAAAACTAAACCATGTTAAAAGGTGTAAGAAACCACCTACTCAACAAAACCCCCGGCTTGTAATTCCCAAAGTTTTTTATACATACCCTTCTTTTTACGTAACAGTTTTTTATGACTTCCGTCTTCAATAATTTCTCCTTCTTCCATAACTATAATCCGGTCCATATGCATCACAGTAGAAAGTCTGTGTGCAATAGCAATAACCGTCTTTCCTTTCATAAGTGTGTGTAACGCATCTTGAATAAGTAGCTCGGACTCAGAGTCTAGTGCTGACGTTGCTTCATCTAATATGAGAATTGGAGTATTGCGAAGTATGGCTCTGGCAATAGCAATTCTTTGTCTTTCTCCTCCAGAAAGTTTTACACCTCGCTCTCCAACAAGCGTATCATATTTTTCCTCTAAGTTGGCGATAAACTCATGGCAATGTGCCGACTCTGCTGCCTCAATTACCTCTTTATCGGTGGCCCCAGGTTTTCCGTACCGAATATTTTCCTTGAGTGTTCTGTGAAACAGAATCGGATCTTGTGGCACGAAACTCATAGTATCATGCAAAGACTCAAGCGTCACATGGGATAATTTTTGCCCATCTATGGTAATAGACCCTCGTGTTGTATCAAACGTCCTAAGCAAAAGACGCACAACTGTTGACTTTCCAGCACCACTTTTTCCTACAAGACCTATTTTTTGCCCCCCTTTAATCGTAAGTGAAAAATCCTTAAGAATACGTCGTGTTTTGTGATAATTAAACCCAACACGATCAAATGTCACCTCTCCTTTTTTTGGTAAAAGTACCGTTGCTTTTTTTCTGTCAACAATACCATGCGGCGTATCATAAATCTCGGCCATCTCCTTGGCGTTTGCCATAGTCTCAAATAGTCTCCGCATAATATGACCCAAACTATAAATTCTGTTGAAAAGGAGTAATAAATATGATTGAAACAACACAAAGTCTCCCGCTGTCATAAGACCTTGTTGCCAAAAACGAATACCGTAATAAAACACAAGAAATTCAACCAAAATAACAAGGATATGCTGTACTGATTCAAAATACTGATCTAAATTCCACCGAAACCGTCTCATATCACTCAATGCTGTCGCAGCTTGGTGATGATACGCCACTTCTCTATTAAACCCATTAAACAGTTTCACATTTTCGTGGTTTGTTATTGTGTCTGCGAGTATTGCCGTTCCTTTTGAGTCTAATTCTGCCTGTTTTATGTCATATTTATTCTTAAACCGTACAAAAATACTATTAATTACAATAAAACAAACGAACCACACAAGAACAATGTATCCAAAAAGTGCCTGTCTACTAAATAATACAAAAAAGACAAAAGAAAACTCTACAATAAGCGGAAGAAAATCCCACAAAAACATACCACTTAATTCCATAAACCCTCCAGCAAACCGATTGACTTTTTTTACCAGTGACCCGATAAATGTGTTATTAAAAAAACTGGCTGAATGCTTATGAATATAAGAAAAACACGAAGATGCCAAATCTCGCGTACCGTTTGTCTCGAAATACGATGCACAAAACACTGCTATGCGCCAAAATACCCAAGAAATACCATGAAGAATAAGTATGGTCGTAATAATAGCAATAAGGGCATCTGCCTTGTCATTGCCAGTATCAGCGATTGTAATAATATCAAAAAACTTCTTATAGTACAGTGGCGCCACAAGGTTTGCTGCAGACCCTGCCACAACACTAATTCCTGCCAAAGAAGACGTTTTCCAGTATTTTCTGAGTTGTTTTATGTACGTAGTAAGAGTAATTTTTGTATACGAATGCATAAACTAAAATAGCATGTACTTAAGATGCACACACACGCAAGTATACCATAATTTACGGAAAATAAAAAAAGACCTGTACCTCCAAACAGATCATTATCCCCTAATGTCACAAAAAAATAGCATTACCCCTATTGGTGTGCAAAACCCCCAACTTGAATATTCCACAGTTGGTTATACAAACCATCGGCATTACTCAGTAATTCATGATGCGAACCATCTTCCACAATACCACCACTTTCCATAACAATAATACGATCCATACTGCTAATAGATGAAAGTCTATGTGCAATGGCGATTACTGTTTTCCCCTGAACTAGTACCGTTTCAAGCGCTCGTTGGATTAACATTTCAGACTCAGAGTCAAGCGCAGAAGTGGCTTCATCAAGAAGAAGGATAGGGGCATCTCGTAAAATTGCTCGAGCAATAGCAACACGCTGTCGCTCACCACCCGAGAGTTTCACACCTCGCTCACCTACCAAAGTAGTATACCCATCACTTAGTCCAGTAATAAACTCATGACAGTGTGCCGCCTTGGCAGCTTCAATTACTTCCTCGTTAGTTGCTTCTGGTTTACCATAGCGGATATTTTCAATAATACTTCTATGAAACAAGATTGGATCCTGCGGCACAAGACTCATGCAATCATGCAAAGAGTTCTGTGTTATAGAAGAAACATCTTGTCCATCAATCTGAACCACACCACCTGTTGCATCGAATAAACGTAACAGTAATTTAATCACTGTAGACTTACCCGCTCCACTTGGACCAACAAGGCCAACTTTCTGACCAGCTGGGATATTGAGTGTAAAATTATTTAAAATAGACTTTCCATCCTCATAGGTAAAACATACGTTATCAAGAGAAACATCTCCATGCACCTCGGCCAAAGACTGCGCACCTACTCTATCAATTATCGTGTGTGGGGTGTCAAAAATCTCAGCCATTTCTTTTGCATTTGCAAGCGCCTCATACCACCACCGCATCACACGAGAAAACGAACCCATCTTTCTAAAAATCATGAATAGATAGGTCTGAATGAGAACAAGGTCACCCAAACTCAATATTCCTTTAACCCAATAATTGACTCCGTAGTAAAAAATCGCACATTCCACAACAATGGTAAGGAAGTATTGTACAACGTCAAACCATGTATCAAGATTCCAACGCTTTCTTCTGAGTGAGTATACTGTGTCTTGTGTGGCCGTATAGTATTGCTTTTCTCGTACACAAGCCGAAAACAAGGTAATATTTTCATGATTCGTAAAACTGTCGGCAAGTATACCTGTTGCTTTTGAGTCTAACTTAGCCTGAGCCTCATCAAACTGCACTTTATATCGTAAAAATACAATATTACACACACAAAACAGCACAAGCCAAACACACACAATGCCAAAAAACAGTGGTTGGGAGTAAGACAAGTACACAGAAATCACGGTAATTTCAATCAATAACGGAAGAAACTCCCACAATATATTATCTGTAACCGACTCAAAAGACGTCCCAAAACGATTGACCTTTTTTACCAAAGACCCTACAAACGTATTGTTAAAAAATACAGATGCATGCTTGTGAATATACTCAAAAGACCTCGCAGAGAGATGTTTCATGCTCTCGGTTTGGAAATATGCCGCACAAAATGCTGCTATTCTCCAACTGACCCACCCAATGGCGTGGAAACCAAGGATCACAAAGACCAAACCATGTAATTTGGTAACCTCTTGGGCCGGGTTTTCTGCAGTACTGATAATATCGAAAAAATCCTTATAGTAGAGCGGAGCAATGAGCCCAGCAACCACAGCAGTACACACGCAGCAGATCGCAGCAAAAAAAGTCTTTTTGTGGTCTAGCAACTGTGTAATATAGTAAGAAAATGTAATATTCGTATGCCTTTGCATGGCATCCCTTTCTTTTTTTTGTGAATATAAAGAACATCTACCTAAGTAGACGAATACTGTACCATAATGTTACACTTTTGTCAAGTATGTAAATGATGTAAAAATTACTAAAATTGGCTAAAATATGTCTATAATTGTCTGAAAAGCCCCAACAAACAGAACAAACAGAAGTATAAGTACAAGGGTATACCCGTATCGCACAGAAAAATCTTCTTTTTTTAGCTGCTTTTGTCTTCTTGCGCGTATATAAATAAGCAGTATCAAAAGCATTTCAATACTAACCGCTATTCCCCCAACAACCGAAAGAACGGTAATAAACCCGCGTACACCAGAAATAAACATCACAAGAGGTGGCACCAAAACACACACAAGTGCCAATATTTTAGGCAATTTATAGTCCCAACACAAAGAATCTCTAAACGATAAAGCTATAAGAAGAAAACTCGTAACCATGGCAAGTACCGCAAATATATTTCCTGCCACCACCATTCCCCGACCAAGCGCATCCCCCAACCCTACTGTGGCTATTTCGGTTGTTCCAGTGCCAGTAACCCCGACAACAGAAAACACAAATAAACAATAGACGATACAGTTGATTATGGCCGCATAGCAAATGGCCCGTCGAAAATCCTTACGTGCATGCTTAAGCAACCCATACGCCTCTGGTACTGCATTGGTCCCATGAAAGGCAAAAAGGATAATACCATACGGCACAAAAAATGCGGGAATCTTCACATACAACATATTGCTTACAGAGAATGAAGGTGCGGCCCACAAAAATATACACACAACTACAAACAAAATACATGTCATTAGAATGAGTTCTACCACTTTCACCGTTCGCAATCCTGTCATAATACACAGTGATGCAAAAAAATAAAACACCAGACTCCACACAAAAGCAGCACCACCAAAAAGCGCAGATAGCGACGACCCTACTCCAATAATATATACCACAAGTGCGCCAAACAAAATGGTATAAAACATAATCATCATGGCATATTCTCCCCATACACCTAAGTATGTTTTTGCAAAACCAACCAATTGAAATCTTTTTCCTGTGCGTATCGCAACGTCACCAAGTAATAAGTTCAACCCCATCATTAAGAGCCCGAGAAATATAATAAGAAAAAAACCCGGAACAAGCCCAAGTTGTGCAATGGCATATGGCATACCCAAAATACCAGCACCGATTGTACCGCTTACAATAAGTGCTACCGCCTCCCAAAGAGACATTTTTTTTCTAAACACCCCAAAATATTTGGTAAGCGGGATGTCTTTTCTTATGATACCACGATGTTTCATATTGTATTAGTATAGCATATTTAAAACATAATAAAAAACACTCAGGTTGTATTATTTGAGTGTTTTTTTGGTTTGCCACTTTCTTTACATGTCATCACTCTCTTGTAATTTTGCTATTTTTTGAGGATTAATTTGTTCCCATGGAAATTCGTCTCTGCCAAAATGACCATATGTTGCTGTTTTTTTATATATTGGACGAAGCAAGTCAAGCTCTTCAATAAGTGCCTTTGGTTTAAAATTAAAACATTTTCTTACTCTTTTAGCAATGTCTTCGTGAGAAATTTTTCCGGTACCAAAAGTGTTCACTAAAATACTTACAGGTTCGGCAATTCCAATGGCATAAGCAACTTGCAATTCACATTTTTCTGCCAAACCAGCCGCAACAATATGTTTTGCCACATATCGCGCATAATAAGACGCGCTTCTGTCTACTTTACTTGGGTCTTTTCCGCTAAATGCCCCGCCACCATGACTCCCTTGCCCACCATATGTGTCTACAATAATTTTTCTTCCCGTAACTCCTGCGTCTCCAACTGGACCACCTATTACAAATACTCCGGTTGGGTTAATAAAAAATCGTGTATTTTCATCTATATATTCTCCACAAACTGGCGTGATTATTTTCTCTATTACATCGCGCTTAATACTTTCTTGTGTAATGTCTGGATCGTGCTGTGTTGATATAACTACCGTGTCAACACGAAAAGGTTTTCCACCTTCATACTCAACCGTAACCTGTGCTTTTGCATCTGGTCGCAGATAAGATATTTCTTTTACTTTTCGGACATCTGCCAACCTTTTTGTCAGCTTATGAGCCAAAATAATTGGCAATGGCATAAATTCTGGTGTTTCGTTGGTAGCATACCCAAACATAAGACCCTGGTCTCCGGCACCTTGTTCTTTTTCTCCCCCTTCATCAACTCCTTGTGCAATGTCAACCGATTGCTCAGAAATTGCCACAAGTACACCACATGTAGTTCCGTCAAACCCATATACCGGATTATCGTAACCAATTTCCACAATCGTGTCTCGCACAATTTTTTGAATATCAACATATGTACTTGTGCGAACTTCTCCAGCTACCACAACAAAACCAGTTTTGGTTAAACATTCTACCGCAACACGGGCTTGTGGGTCGTCTGTTAAGATTGCATCCAAAATTGCATCTGAAACTTGGTCACAGATTTTATCTGGATGTCCTTCAGAAACTGATTCTGAAGTAAACAAAAATTTTTCTGCCATATAAAAAACAGCTAATGAATAAAGCTGTTTAAGAAGATAGGCGATCTGCTTGTGCAGATACGGACAGTGTTGATTTGTATCCGAGCTTTTGGAACGACACACCAACAGCGAACACTATATTCTTAAACGTATTGTATAAGACGCAGTATAACGTAATTTGATGCGCATAGGAAGAGTACTAATCCACAACCAGTTTAAGATAAACTAAGTTCCGCAAAAAACAACTGCATAGCGTTTCAACACACCTGTGGATAAGTAATAAAAAAGACAATTTTTAACCTCTCTATTTTACATATGTAAACCATTTTCTCTCTAAT
Organism: Candidatus Magasanikiibacteriota bacterium; assembly: GCA_018661775.1. Lineage (GTDB taxonomy): Bacteria > Patescibacteriota > Patescibacteriia > Magasanikbacterales > UBA922. Next base: position 41,057 of record JABJHO010000046.1, read on the forward strand.
GCTTTTTCTATGTTTGTCATATAACCATTCATATGTATTACTAATTAGTAATACATCTATCTAATTACACCCTTATAGAATAAAAAATCAATAAAAAAAACCCGCCAACATGGCGGGTTTTTTTTATTTAAAAGCTATTAGGCTTTTTGAACTTGAGCGGCTGATGGTCCTTTAGGGCCGTCAGTTACTTCAAATGTTAGCTCGTCACCTTCGCGTAAGTCATTGAATTGCACATCAACAAGCTCGTTTGAGTGAAAAAAGAGATCTTTTTCCTCTCCCTCGCGGGTGATGAATCCAAAGCCACGGTCTGTAAGACGGGCGATTTTTCCTGTTTGCATAGCGTAAAAAGAAAATAGTGAATAATGTCCCAAACCTACTACTATAGTACAAAACTCGAATTTGTTTCTTTTACAGTATTGATCTGTTACTCAATACTATAGCACAGAAGGTTAAACTTGTCAATAGGCACAATAATAATTGCTCCTAATCTACCTTGATTTAGCCAAAAAAAACTGCTATTATAGCTCCATGCAAACTCCATATAGAAAGCCTGGTAAATACTCAAACCTAAAAGCAGACCCCTTACTTACAAAGGATAAAATTAAGGCACTTGAAAACAAACTCAGTAAACTTAAGAAGAAGCGCCCAGAACTTGCTTCAGAAGTACGCAGGCTTGCAGAAATGGGAGACTTTTCTGAGAATGCAGCATACCAGCATGCTAAATGGCAGCTAAGACGGCTTAACAGTGGTATCAAAACTACAGAAGACCGGCTAAACCATGCTATTTTAATTAAAACACCCAAGCAAAAACTTACTATTGACCTCCTCCATAAGGTGACAGTGCAAATATCTGGCAAAGAAAAAATACTTCAAATATTAGGCCCCTCTGAAACAAATCCTCAAAAAGGAATAATTTCGAATCAATCCCCTATTGGAGCAGCCCTTCTAGGTCACAAAGTAGGCGACAAAGTTAACATTACCCTTGCAAACAAAGAGGTTGAATATGAAATCCTTAAAATTGATTAAAGACTAAGATCCTTGCTTTTTTAAAGGAAGTAGTATAGACTTCTGTATAGACTTCTGTATAGACTTCTGTATTAACTAATATATACAACAATATGCGAGATTTTGAAAAGAAAAAGAACTACGGTGGTAAAAACAAAAACTACGGCGCAAAAAAAAGCTATGGCGGTGGAGGCTATGGTGAAAAAAAAAGCTACGGAGCAGGAAGCAAGCCTGCTAGACCAACAATGCACAGAGCAACTTGTAACGATTGTGGAAATAGTTGCGAGGTTCCTTTTAGACCTACAGGAAACAAGCCAATTTATTGTAGCAATTGTTTTAAAGGCAAAGAAGGAAATAACTCTTCGGACTCAAGAGACAAAGGAAGGGGAAACTTTGGAGACAGAAAGTCTAAACCAAGCTTTGGGAACAAAAAACCCTACCAAAGCGGCAAAGACAGCTACAGCCCAAATTACAAAGCAGACTTTGAAATGCTAAATAAAAAATTAGACAGAATCATTAAAGCACTTGCTCCACAAGATTTTCAAGAAAAATACGAAGCTCCGATAAAAAAGAAGAAGAAAGAGAGCATAATCTCATTCGACGAATCAACTGCACCAAAAGAAAAAAAGAAGACAGCAGCGAAGAAGTCTTCTCCTAAAAAGAAAGCCTCCAAAAAAGCTGTTGCGAAAAAAAAAGTAGTTAAAAAGAAATAATCTAAATTCTTTAAGAAAAAAAACGGTTTGCAATGCATTCCGTTTTTTATTTTATTATTTTAGCATCTTAAAAACTTTCCACAAACTTAACAATGTAATTCAGCCTATATATCTAATATTAATGTACCCTATGAGGACTTGGTATTCCGATTTCCAATACTACGCTGCCTTTCTGCTCCAGTAGAGCTATTTTTTTTTGCAATAAAACCACTATTTCCACGCAAAGAAGGTTTCCCTTGTTTAAGATTATATTTACTAGAGGTTTTTTTCGGCAGTTTGCCAGTGGTCTGAAGTTTTTTAATTACTTTATTAAGCATATATATAATGTTATTTTTTATACGATGAATACAAGTATATCATGAAATAGAAATTAAAGTATTTAGTAATACTATATTATTCAGTAATTCTATCTTCTCTATTCCGCACCATGTCTTCAAACTCTAATACTGCTGACAGAAATTGCCCCTGGAGAGTATGAGCAAAATACTGAAGGAATGTGGAAGCTAAAGGTTACTAACCTCTCTATTTTAAATATTTAAACCATTTTCTTTCTAGTGCTTCTTCTATGTTTATATTATGATGCTGTGCAAGTAAAAGAACCTGACCAACAACATCTGCCAGTTCATTGGCAAAATCTGTTTTAATTTCTTCATCAGTTTTTTCTCTTTTTCTTCCACGACCAGTAAAAGATAAGTAATTTTGAACCAACTCCCCTATCTCTTCTTGAAGTTTTAATATATACCAATCATCATCACGATTTATAGAACAATGTTTAGCATAATTATCTGAAACAGTAGCAATTTTTTTCTGTATTTCTTGTATATCCATAAAATGATATTTTAAAATAATCGAAAAAGATTTTAAAAAAGAGAAAAAATTATTTCGCTTAATGTGGAGCAAAGCGGAATTGCGAATAACTAGTGTCTACCCAAACCTCACACCCTTACTATAACAACATCCCGCATGATATACAAACTGTTTTTATGGAATAAACTGTGGAGAATATTATGGTTGCTGACTACAAACAAAATAAAGAAAAAACCACCAAAAAGAGTGGTTTCTTGTGCGCGCCAAGGGATTCGAACCCCTGACCCCCTCGGTGTAAACGAGATGCTCTAACCAACTGAGCTAGGCGCGCATAATAAAGTGCAATTAGTATATAAAAATTGTATTATTTTGTCAAGAATACGCAGCCCTATGTGTCAGCAAGAAACTCTTTTACGGCACCCCAATACCTACCATCACCACGCTCCTCCATCATATAATACCACCATTCGACTCCCCAAAGATATACCTGTGCCACATGTAGATGCTGGGCAAAATCCACATGTTGAATCATTCTTTCTGGTGTCATGGTTTCCTCCATTCTGGGAACAGATGCCAAAAGCGGTGTCTCTTGAAAAAACCACGGTTCAGCCTGCAATTCAGACACAATCATGTCTTTTGGTTGTATTCCAAGAAGTTTTGCTTTAAGATTATACCATCCCGGCGCAAGCCAATCATAGGTAAATATCTTTCCGCCAGGTTTACGTACCACTCGATATAGTGTGGTACCAAACACATCACCAACACGAGATGCCTTTCTCCAAAACCCCAACTCTCCGCTATCTGTAATAAGAATAGGGTGCACAACATCATACATTCTTACTCGAGACACCTCTTTTTCTACCACATCTTTCTCAAACCTTGCGCATTCCCCAAAATCAAACACGATAAAAGGTTCATTCTCCACTTGCCACATAAAAAGTGCTGGGTGTGTATAATACCGCTCAACTGTAGTCTGTACGTACCGCAAAAGATCATACTCATACACGATACCATCTTCTGACACCCAAGAAGGCACATAACATTCTGGCCATCGTGGTGATTTTTGTCCCATAGCCAACACCACTTTTGCGTTGTGTTCATACGCACGGTTCATCATCCAGTCAATAGACTTGTAGTCAAAGCCGTCTCTGTTTTCTGGCTGAATAGTATTCCACTTTGCTGCAATTCGTATATACTCAGGTTGCAAATCTTCTAACATTCTTATATACACCTTTTGCCAATCAAGGCCCATAGAGAGTGCATACTCTGGATCAAAACTTACACCAAACTCTGGTGTATATACCGTTTGTCCCATATTTCGTGCGGCAAAAAAAAGTACAACAAGCAAAACAAAAAAGGTCACTGAAAGCGAAATTATAATTTTTTTATATCTCCGAAAGTGCATATTTAGTATTTACAAAACAAAAAACACAGAACCCACCACCACAAGCACAACTGCCACAGCCTGCAAAACCATTTCTTTTTTTGTGGTATATTCTTTAAATATTTTTGGTGCAAAAAATGTCAGACCATACACAAGCAACACCATAAAGGCAAATTGCAGCCCAGATAATGCTACTACCACCGATGTGTTGCCAATCGCAATAGCATATTGAATAAGCACAAGCGCTAGTGCCCCTAATATTTTGTCGAGCACAACAAGTCTCAATGTGTGTTTTTTCTTTTTCTTTTGTGTTCTTTTTTTTGTAAATAACGCACGAACATCTGGATGAAACAGTGTCAGCAATGCCACAACACCAATACTCGCACGGGTCCACACAAAACCACTAAAAAAATCGTAATATATATAAATGTATTTTGCACTCACATGGGATGCGGCAAACAACAGCCCAGAAAGAATTGCCCACACAAAACCAATATGAAACCCATTGTGTTTTTTACTTTTCTCAAAAGAAAATAAAATACTACTAAAGACTAAAATACCCATACCAATCAGTTGAGTATTACTGAGAGTTTCTAATAAAAACGTGGCGGCAAAAAAATATGTACCAATCGTGGTAATTGCCCCAACAAAAGGATTAATGTGACTTGCTTGCCCCTCTTTTACCGCAATAAAAGAACACCACAACGCCAAACCAAAAAAAATGCCCGAAAAGAGTGCCACCACCCAATCCATACCAGAAAGTGCATCAACCCCAAACGGAAGGCACAAAAGAATGGCAAAAAGAAAAATGGTGGAATACCATGTATACACCGCTGGACTTGGTACATTTTTTGTGAGAATTACCTTATCCATCACAAATACAAGTGCAAGAAAAAAATACCCAAGTAGTGCTATAAAAAGCCACAGCATAGTTTTGTATTATAACAAGTGAACATCTTCTATTTCGCTTCTTTTGTTCCGCAAAACAATATCTTCGATATGATATACCCCATTTCTTGGTGCATCCATAAATCCCTCTACCGCAGCTTGTGCAAGCCAGCCAGAATCAAGCCAGTCGAATAACCACTCATGTGTGTACGCTGGGTCTTCTTGTTCAACACCACTGCCAATAGCATGAAGCCAGGCCCTATTATACTCTTCTTGTGATCCTATGACTGGTGCCATAATAATAGGAATACCGAGAGCGGAATAAAAAGACAATTCACTCGGCTTGGTCCACAATATATCGGTGTTGCGTAATACGGCATTAAATTTTTTAAAATAAGAAAACTTTGACGGGTGATATATGATCTTGATATATTTTTTATGTCGTGCATTGAGCCGTAACCCACGCAGCGCTTTTGTATAATACTCATATACATCTCCTCGTGAGCCAGCAATTAAATTCAGCGCCACCTTTCCTTCCTCAATACAATGACGTAAACTCTTGAGTACTGTAACGCCGATATCTCGTTGCGCCCCAGCACCACCCACGGCAAAGGCAATGGTCAGTGGCCTCTTATCTGTAATATGACAGTACTTTGCCCCTAAATAATATGACAATGTGTGATCATATTTTTTTTGATATACGCCACGTGGGTCTAGCTTCCCTATTCGACAACCAAGGTTTTTCTTAAGAACAGACAAGCCATGTCTTGTGCCAATATTTTCTTTTGGTAAAGGAAAGCCTGTAACATAAATATTTTTTTCTTGCACACCATACAGGAGTAACCGCTCCTTTACTCTTTTATTTGGTGCAAAATACCGTATTCGACTCTTGGCCGGATTGAGCGCAACCCACGCTCTACTTATGTCGGTATCTGTACACAAACAATAAATATCTCCCTTGTAGCCATGCTCTTCTGCAAAAAAAGCTGTGCTAAAAAACGTGGTAACATACGGGAGTGGTTTTTTGTTTAGTCTTTCTATAAGATCTTTGCCCCACCCCTTACGAACCATGGAATAAATTTGTTTTACTTGCATAATCGGACGGGACAAATCCCTTTCTGGGTAAAAAGGCTCGATACGCTGCAAATAATCCATAAGACCAAATACCGGCTTTCCTACAATAGGAAGCTTTTTCATGCGCGAGACTGTTTCGTATAAATTTCTTCCACCTTCCCAGCGAATTTTGTCACTGTGCGGAATACCAGGATACGTGTTGGCACAAATAATGTTTGACTCATCATGCTTTTTCATTCCTGGTGGAAGGGTCGCGATATCTTTTAGTGGGTACGCTGCGCGCTGATGCCCATACCCCATATCCACTGTCACAATGTATGCTTTTTTTACTCCTTTTTTCATAAAATATTATTTTTTTAACGCAGCACCAATCAAGCCCAAAAATAGTGGGTGTGGTGCAAGAGGTTTTGAGGTAAACTCAGGATGAAACTGAACGCCAATAAAAAATGGGTGTTTTTCTAGCTCAACAATTTCTACCAAATCTGATTCTGGATTAATCCCAACAACACGCAAACCTGCTTTGTGCATTTCTTTCTTATACTCATTGTTAAATTCATATCTATGGCGATGCCGTTCCGAGACCAGTGCTTTTTTATACAGTTCACGAGCTTTTGATCCTTTTTCTAGGGTACAATCATATGACCCCAAACGCATTGTTCCGCCATAACGGTTTTCTCTTACGTGTTTGGCTTGATGAGGGTTAATATGAATAATTGGATGTGTCGCCGAATCATCTACTTCGATAGTGTGTGCACCTTTTTTCTTGAGCACATTCCTAGCAAATTCAACCGTAGCAAGTTGCATACCATAGCAAATACCCAAATATGGAATATGCTTTTTTCTCACATATGAAATCGTCTGTATAATACCCTCTATCCCCCTTGTCCCAAAACCACCCGGAACTATAACACCATGGTATGTTTTGAGTGTTTTTATGGTGGTAGGATTTTTCTCAAACTCTTCGGAATCTATCCACTCCAGCTTCGGTATTACACCATAGTGCCATGCAGCATGCCGTATTGCCTCGATCACAGAAATATAAGAATCAGACAGTGTAAAACCACCAGAGCCAAAATATTTTCCTACAACGCCGATCCGTACTTCTTTTTTTGCTTTTTGAATTTTTTTCTCAAGTGAATTCCATCTAGATAAATGTGTTTTTCTTGGTTTTATTCCCAAAGTTTTTAGGAGTTTATTTCCAATCTGCTGCTCATCCATAACCCGAGGAATGGTGTAGATGGAAGAAACATCGGGTGCCGAAATACAGTGATCCTTTGGAACTCCACAATGGACAGCTAGCTTTTCTTTCCTTGGAGCATCAAGCGCCGTACTACTTCTTGCAATGATAATATCTGACTGAATCCCTGCGCCATTTAACATTCTTGACGCTTGTTGTGTTGGCTTTGTCTTCATTTCACCAATATGTGAAGGAACCGGCAGATAACTAACCAG
>JABJHO010000047.1 GCA_018661775.1 Candidatus Magasanikiibacteriota bacterium
CCACCGGCGTGTCACCAGCATACGCCGTCATTTGGGTAATATTAGGAGAGACAAGCATGTTCTCATAATATGTTTTCCCATGACCTCCAAACCCGTCACGTTCACTTGTTTGCTTATGGAGATCCCAAAACACATCGCCATTCTTTTCTTTTGCCACATGCAGGTTTTTACGTAACCCCAACCGAATATTGTATCGCGTCTTCCTGTGCATTTGAGAAAGTATATCGTCTTCTTCCCTATCCAGAGACAAAATGAGCGTATCTTTTGGCTGACGATTACCTGTAGAAACCACGGACTCGTGTGCACAATCTAAAACCTTGACCCCTTCACACCGAACAAATATGTACCTGTGTTTCTTGCAAAAAGATTTAAATGCTGGAAAAACTTCCAAGGGAATTTTTGATGATCTTGGTAGATATATATAGCGGAAAAACCTTCCAAAAGAACATATTACTGCCTGAGTCTGCCCCAAAAACACCTTATTATTGTAAAACTGAAGCCGTATTACCCTATTTCTTGCCCGTTCCTGAAAACTACCCCACTCCCATGATTGGAGAAATTCTGTATTTTTAGTAGTAAAATCGCTGTTTTCCCACTCTTTTTTTGTACAAATTCTTATATCCATATGCCATAGCATACCTAATTTCTCGTTACTCGGCAACATATCCCATTTTTTTCACACACAGGGCTTGATTTTTTTTTATTTCTATTGTATACTGGCCACAGTTTAAGATGATATACCATCACTAATTAACGAAGATACACTGTATGTGCACTCCAAAAGGAAAAAACACCTCTTCTTCAAGAAGAACAAGACGTTCACACATTAAGCACGTCCCTCTACAAATCCAGCTCGACGCGGAAGGTAATCCACACCAACCTCATGTAGCATCACCAGTAAGCGGAATGTACAAAGGAAGAGTCGTGGTCGACGTACAAAAGCGTCACGCACGAAGAATGCGCAAACTCAAGCGGTTTGCATAATCAAATTACTTAATAGCTCTTTAATTGTATGTCAAATCGACACGTCGCCCGATCAATAGTAATGCAAGTCCTCTACCAGTGGGACTTTAGAGAAAAACCCACCGCAGCATTACCTGCCATACTTGAAAGTGTAATGGTTGAGTTTGGGGATAGTATTAAAGAAAATAAGACATATATTACAGAGACTGTGGACCAAATAATATCTAATATAGAAGTTATAGATAATCATATTGGTCAATTTGCTAGCAACTGGCCAATAGACCAAATGGCACTCGTAGACCGAAATATTTTACGTATCGGTGTGTACGAACTATACTTTAATGAAAATGTCCCAGCAAAAGTTGCTATAAACGAAGCCATTGAGTTAGCAAAAAACTATGGTGGTCCGTCTTCTGGAAAATTTGTCAACGGAATCCTTGGGGCAATGTACAATCAAATTAAAGCAGAAGAAACAAAACAACCCACTGAAACAGCTTCAGAAAAACCAGAATAATGCTGCGCTATTCTGCAGTATCGTAATTGGTAATACTTCATATACCTTATGGCAATTCCAGCCTACACAGAAAAAAACTTTTCATCACTCGAAGAAAAAATAGGTCTCGCGTTTAAAAACCAAGATATTTTGGTGCAAGCACTTGTTCACCGGTCTTTTTTGAATGAAAATAGAGACTTTACACTTCCACAAAATGAGCGTTTGGAATTTTTAGGTGACGCAGTACTTGAACTTGTTGTAACAAAATTTTTGTTTGACAACTACCTAAACCCCGAAGGCGAACTCACCAACTGGAGAGCAGCACTAGTCAATGGTAAAATGTGTGCACAAGTTGCCAGAGAAATAGGCATAGAGGAATACCTCTTCTTAAGTCACGGAGAAGCAAAAGACGAAAACACAAAAGCAAGAGACTACATACTTGCCAACGCCATAGAAGCAATAATCGGTGCTATTTACATAGACCAGGAATATGCTGCGGCAGAACAGTTCATCACTCGTTGGATTATATCCAAACTTCCACAAGTACTAGAAGAAGGGTTGTGGATGGATGCAAAGTCACGATTCCAAGAAACATCACAGGAAATGGTTGGTATTACTCCAACATATAGAGTGCTCCACGAAGAAGGGCCGGATCATGATAAAATATTCACTGTTGGACTATATCTTGGAAAAGAAAAGGTAGAAGAAGGTAAAGGAGGAAGTAAGCAAGAGGCCCAAACAGATGCTGCAGAAAATGGATTGAAAAAAAAGCAGTGGAAAGGGCCAAAAATAGAAATTATTAAAAGAGTACCAACAGACCCTATTGGGTAACACATATGCGCCGTTAGCTCAGTTGGTAGAGCAGTTGGCTCTTAACCAAACGGTCGGGGGTTCGAATCCCTCACGGCGCACAAAAAGAAAACCCGGTTACCGGGTTTTCTGTATGCTCCTGTAGTTAAATGGATATAACAACGGTCTTCGGAACCGTGGTTGGGGGTTCGATTCCCTCCGGGAGCACAAATCAACACTTCTCAATGGGGTGTTTTTTTATACTTGACAAAAACTCAAAAGCATGTTAGTGTATACACAGTGTTCCTTAATCTTAAAAATTCAACCTTTACAGAAAGGCAAAACATGAATCTTTTTGACCCAACAACAATGGTCAAACTCCTCAATGCACAAGGAAGGCCCATCGTGTTCTCTGTCCTGATAATGGACAAATCAGATTCAATGGATATTCATGGTAACGCGCCAAAAGATGCCATTAATCAACATATCCGCACACTCAAAGCTGATGAGGAAAACTTCCATGTTACTGGGGTAGTCGGGTTTGCTTCTGAATACTCTGTTGACATTCCAATGAATGTGGCTTCCGAAGTGTCGGAGTTGGTACAGTATAACACAAACGGATGTACCTGCTTGTATGAGACTGTAGAATTGGTGCTCTCTGCACTACTTGAAAAAGTGTCACCAATTGAAATTCCATACCGGGTTGTTCTTGCTGTTTTTAGTGACGGAGAAGACAACAAATCCCAAAGGCCACTATACCCAGAGAAGCTCCAAGTAATTTCTAAAAAAGTTATTCAACTTGGTTGGGAACTTCGCTGTGTTGGCTTTGGTATTGATGCGCACTTTATTGCACAACAAATGGGGTTTCAAACATGGAATGCCAAGAGTATGGCAAACAGCACATGCAACATTGAATACTCAGTGCGCGACATAACAAGTGGTCTACGACTTTCGCCTGATATATTAAAAATAATTAATGACTCCAGACGTTTTCAAGGAGCTACTGAAAAGTAAAACCTAAAACATACATATTCTCACGCAAAAAAAGAGGATACCACACACCTTTCCAATATGGATTGGTGTTTTTTATTTACAACAAAATTTCATCACCCAAAAGCAGTATTTCTTCGCCGGTTACCGCGTCAGTTGCGCGTAACTCAATTTTTGACATTAATTGTGTTTGTGATGGGTTAATGGTATGCCTCATAACACTAAACTGTAAAGGTAATATATCTACAGCAACGGGCATGGTCTCAATTTCCCAAGTAAATTGTTTTGTATCTTTATTAAAAGATGCAGACCCTGCAGGAACCACCATGGTAGACGTTGGTACAGAAACATCACCATATATTTCGGAAAAAATCGTTATATCTTGTAATTCATGAAAGGAGTTTTCAATAATCCAGCGCACCCCTGAGACATCTTCCGCATCATCTTTTGTCACAAATTCAGAACGAAATGATAGATCAGAATTAATGGTAAACGAAAGCGGCTCACCAGAAAATACTTCGGCCCCCTCTTCTCCGGTATACTGCATCTCAACCGTCATAGTACCAACATGTTCCGCAAAATCAGACAATATAGCCTGTTCTTTGTGTCGAATAGGTATGCTAAAGTCAATCGTTACAGTCTCACCTGGTGCAATTACCGCAAGCGCCGGAAGCATGTCTTCTGTCCAAGTAATACTTCCGCGTCGCTGTGTTTGACTTAACTGCTCCCCAACAACATCACCATCAAGTGGATCAGCAAGAGCCGGCCAATGGAGTATGCTTTTATTATTAAAGGATGGGGCATCAAGAACTGCCCGCGCACGAACACGGCGCAGTGATTTGGTACTGCTATTCTTCAATACCACACTTGCATGAAGTATATCTCCTGGCTGAAGTTCAATATCCTGTGTTGTACCATTAACAATAGATGTTAGAATAATATCCTTTTTTACAATCCCTGTATCAAATGTAGTTTGTGAAAAAGTATATTCTGTGTCATGTTCTGCGCCAGAAACAACATAGCGTACGGGCAAGGATAACGAAGATTCACCCTCATTAGGAGACAAAAATACCCCTCGCACTGTTACGTCAAATTCCTCACTATCATTAGGAATAGCCCATCGCAATTCGTGAAATTGTTCACTCTCTTTGTCAGAAAACTTCTTAACAAACACTCCATCACCATCAACAACCAGAGCGCGACTACCACCTGTATACTCACCCATCCCAGACAAACGTATCGTAAGGGTTGTCTCCGCCCCCGGAACAACTTCGGCCGCGCCATCCACGGAAAACATAATATCCGGATTCATTGTTGTAAACTCTGTTTTAGCAACACTTTGAAATTCTGAACTAAAATTTTCTGGTGTATATGTTAAAAATACTCGTGCAGACTGCTCTTGGTGCTCATCTCCATATATTGTGCCAAAAATATCTATATATCCACTATCATACGCCTCAAGCGCACCTAAATTCCATATACCAGAAGTATCTGACTCTGGAGGAACAGATGCATTTTCATATACAAAACCCTCAGGAAACCGCACAGTAAGATGAGTTTGTTTGAGTATTGTATCTTGATCATTTCTATATCGAATTCTATACCTCACTGCCTCACCAATAACCACCTCATCCTCTCCGGAAATACTCAAAATAACATTGGTCTGAGAAAAACTATCTTTAGGGGCGTGCTGTACCACTCCAAACCAAAACACCACACCAAACAAACAAACAGAAAATAGCATAAACATAAAAGCACGAACAAAACGAGAGCTTTCTACGGTCACAAAAGAAGACATGTCTGGTAATGTGCCATCTGGATTCTTATAAATCTCTTCAAGTTGTTCTGCAATGTGTTGTTTCTTGTGATTATCCACACTCCCTGTAGTACTCACTGAAACTTTCTCATCTTTTTTTTGAGAATGTTTCGTTTGTGGAGCTATTGGTGTTATTTCTTTTTTATTAAAAGAGGGAGCAGAAGGGGGTTCTTTTTTTTGAGATGATTTTTTTTTCGTAGGAGCTTTTTTAGCCATATACACAAAAACTATTACACACCTAGTTTGGCTGATGTTTCTCTAGCACAAAACCATAGACTACATCATGAGTAAAATCCTGGGTTAGTCTGGCGCCATTTTTTGCAAGCAATACATCATTGTTCGACCCCCACACTGGCTGCCATTCTTCTGGGAAAATAACTGTTGAGGCGAGTGAACTACGAACTCCCGACTGTTTTTGCGCAAGAAATGTATATCGTACACCATCTGCAAGATGCTGTTGTACCACACGCTTATACCATGGAACCTGTGCTGCTTCTACCTGCTCGTTTCGAAGATCTACAAGAAATGGTAGTGTGTACACAAAATATGCTTGTGTTTCTTCTCCTGGTAATGTAATAACCCAATTAGCAAACTCTGTTTTACCTAATACTTTACGTACTGTCGTTCCTGTTTCTTGGTGTATTTCTTCGTCCTGAGACTGTAAAAATATATCTGGGTCATCTACATACCACTCTTCCGGACTACGAAATGCATGCTCTGGTGGAAATGTAAAACCACCAGCATCTACAAGTGTTGACCCTTTTGGTACATATACACGCATATAGTTTATATTTGTTTCACCCTGAAACTGCACCCCTGCTTCCCCATTGTGTTTCCGAGAAACCAAAACGGTAACCGTCACAGACCCATCAGAATTAACAACCGCCTGATGTTCTATGTGTTGTTCAATCTGAGCATCAGACTTACCTCCTCCAATATTCGTGTTTACTACATGTAAATAGTCTTGCGAAGGAAGTGTCTGTTGTATTGCACCCGTCCACCCAAAGGATGAAAAAGTTTTTTGTATTCTTTCGTCTTTCATGTACACTTGTATATCCTTCTCTTTTGCAGACTCATGAATAGCAGTAAAAAGCTGTATAATATCCAAAGAATCCGCCGTGGTTACAACCTCAATAAACTGCTCCAAAAGATCAGCAATAATAGCCTTTGGAGCATTTTCTTCTTTATCATAATCAACCTCAACTTCGTGCTGGATAGTATCTAATGCGGTATCAGCATTTAGTAACACATCATATTTATCATTTGAAATTGGCCCAATAATAGCTAAAAATTTTTCAAGCACTGATGCATTCACCGCAATAACACCGTCTACTGTTACACCACGACTATGCTCATAAAACCAGCTCATTTTTTTAGCAGAAGACGGGAAGTCTGACCACCAGTTAGAGTCGTGAAATTCCCACCGTTTGTTGATGAACTGTAGTGGTGTAGGAGGACGAACATACGTGTCTAATTGCCCCTGCACATCATATGTACCACCTTTTGGCACAGTAACATCAAGAATTTTTCCTTTTTGTACATCAACTATCGCAAAACTTCCCATAAACCCACCAGTTGGTCGTATCTCTCTATTATTTTGAAAGACAATCATATACCGCATAAATTGATCCCGCCCAAACACAAGCTCAAACTGGTCAACCAACTCTACCAAATCTTCCATATCACCAATAAACGTAGCAAACAATAGTTTAAACTCTGTAAAAGATTGCTGATACGCGACAGGAACATGTGACTCATCAACTGCAACCAACTCCTCTAGCGCCTGCCTGTACTGTGGCATTGCACCACGCAAATGTTGCCGCATACTACCCAAACGATCGGTAAATGGTATTCCTTCTTTTTTTGATTCTCCCACCCCTTTAATAAGGTAGGTGTTTCCCAAAGCAATATGCTGTCCGGCTTGCAAAATATGTTGCCGACTTTCGACTTGCCCGCCAATAACCGGTAACAAAGATGCCACATATTGAATCACTTGATGCTCTTGACCAACAATACTATTTGCTGTATGAAAAGATTCTAATGCATGAGTAAGGTCGAGTTCAGCTTGGTCTATGTTTGCACTTAACGCAGCAATGGTTGAAGATTGGAGAGATAAAAAGCCATCTGTACTTGCCCTAACCACCGACTCACTTGTAGCTTGTACTTTTTGTACATATCCTAAAAACGGAAAACTCAGAGAAACGATTAAAAATAAACATAACGTTGCTGCAGCAACCCGTTGCCACCGTACAAGACTTTGCATCGTGTGGTGCACTGTTTCTTCTACCACATGCTCAGTTTCTTTTATACGGCTCACCATGTTACTCCCCACCTCTTTTACCATCTGCACGCGTCGTGTACCAGAAGAACATAATGAAATAATATTACAGCGCAAAGAAGACAAAGCTATGCCGATATTTCGTTTTTTTTCTACACCAGCCTTAAAAGATGCCGGTGTTTTTATGCGTGTCTTTTTGTTAAGTTTTGTACCAGTAGCCACAGGAATACTCCCACCCTCTTGTTTGTTAGCTTGCGCAACCAACTGCGAAAAATTTACTGTTGATCTGGCGGGTTTTTTTGCTGTTTTTCCGGTATATGACTCAACGTCTTTCCACACACGTGCACGTTCCTCATCTTTTAGGTTGATAACATAGGGGGATTTTTTTGATTCGCCGTACGTACGAACCGTTATGTGTGTACTTTTGTGTGGCGTATTTTTATCAAGCAAAAAATCGTGTACTTTTTTATCACACGTTCTTTTGGTATGCCCAATACCCTTACACATCGAGCACCTGTTTTTTCTTCTTTTGTCTTGTGTATGCTTCATGAACAATTTTGAGGGTATACTATATACATCAGTATACCACAATTAAAAAACACTGAACAGTAAATTTGTGCACAAAAAAAGACCCGTGGTTTATGCGGGTCTTTTTTTTAAATACTACAGCGTTTATTCTTCTTTTTTTGTTTCCTCCTCTTTCTGTTCTACCTCCTCTACCACCACTTCTTTTTCTTCAATAACTTCCTCAACAGCCTCCTCAGAAGATACTTCTGATGGTTTTTCTTCTTCTTTTTTATCTAACACCACACCTTCCACCTCGTCAGCTGAATCTTCTGAACTTATTTCCTTTTCTTCGCCGCCAATTTGTATCACTTTTATCTCCCAACCAGTCAACTCAGCAGCCAATCGTACATTTTGTCCACCCCTTCCTATGGCCAAAGAAAATTGATCTTCTGCCACATGTGCTTTTGCAATCTTTTTACCCTCATCAAGATCAACCCGACTCACCTTGGCTGGTGAAAGTGCCTGACTAATGTATTGCTCTGTATTATCATTGTACTGAATCACATCAATCTTTTCTCCACCTAGTTCGTCAATAATAACAGAGATTCGCCCTCCACGCTGCCCAATACAAGACCCAATAGGATCGATAGATTCATCATCTGTCCACACAGCAACTTTTGATCTGCTTCCAGCATCCCGCGCAATATCTTTAATGATTACCTCCCCATTTTCTATTTCTGGTATTTCTTGTGCAAATATGGTTTTGACCATATCTACATGCGAACGTGAAAGAATGATTTCTGGCCCTCTTTGTCCCATCTCAACAGAAACCACAAAGAAACGCATACGAACACCAGGTTTGTAAAAATCTCGCGCAACTTGCTCAGTTTGTGGCAAAATACCAGTAATCTTTCCAAAGTCAACGATTGTGTTCCCCATGCGATCTTTTCTTTGGACAATACCGTGTACAATTTTCCCTTCCTGTTCTTTAAAGTCATCAAACACACTAGACCGTTCTGCTTCACGTAATTTTTGTATGACCACTTGTTTTGCGGTTTGTGCCGCCATCCTTCCAAAGTCGCCCGGAATTTCAAGCTCAATTTCAAGCGTATCACCAATTTCGGCATCTTTTTTTACCTCTTTTGCTTCGGTAATCATCAATTCTGTTTTTGGATTAAAGCGTGGTAAATCAGCAACATCCTCATCAGTAAGCTCTTTTCCTTCTTCAAAAGCCTTTTCTCTTCTTTCTGCAAGCTCTTCTTGTGCTTTTTCAAGCACTTCTTCTTCAACATCTTCCACAACCTCCTTTACATCCCACATTTTCATGTCACCTGTTTCTGGGTCAAACTTGGTTTTTATATTTTGCTGTCTGTTACCAAAGTCTTTTCTGTATGCTGCGCCAAGCGCCATCTCAATCGCCTCCATAACAGTGGCATAATCGAGACCTTTTTCGTCACAAATAAACTGAATTGATTTAGATATTTCTGAAGCCATAAATATATATTAATAACTAGATACTATAGCGATATCATAGCATATTTCCACTTAATACGCTATAACACCGATTTTGTGTATAAAAAAAGCAGCATTCATATATGATGCTACTGTACTGATACTATAATATCACATATACACAAATATGTCAATACATCCAGAAAGGGCTTGACAAAAGTATAAAACCATGATACCATTCTTTTGCTACTCTTTTATTTTTACTCCAACTGAAAGGATTACCATGAGTAAGCATTTTTTCGCCCTTTTTATTTTTTTATTCGTAGCCACAGGCTGCGACCAATTTTGTGCAGATCACGCAGAGTTAGATTTCTGTTTGGTCCTTGCTGAGCTTGAGGATCGAAACGAGAACCAAAACTCTCAACCCGAAGTTCAATGCGAACTTGACTGTGCCGGCACGTATGGTGCGGTCTGTGTTGACGATGGAGATGGTGAAGGTGTCTGCGAGTGTCCAGCGGGACTTCTCGAGGAACCTTTGGGGAGATGTGTCACTCCAGAAGCATGTAGTGAGGCAATAGGTCTCACCCCAAATGAAGCGACTGGAGAATGTATTCGAGATGTCGAGGATCAAGCAGTCCACGTTTCGGTCACACCAAACACCCCAGGAAACCTCCACAATGGAAATCAGGACCTGATTTCTTTCCAAATTTACACCGAAGAAGAGGGTGTTGGGATACTGTCCCTAGAATTCAGTATTTTTTCGGAAGGTGCTAGTTTTTTTCAGGAGGAAGTCGAGCTTTTTTGGGTTATTGATAGCAGCTACGAAGAAGAGTTAGATTCTATAGACCTGCAGACTATAATGGAAGACGATCTAAGCGAGACTGCTGGCTCAAGATATCGAGCACAAGCATCTCCCGAATTTGGAATGTCTGCAAACACTCAACATGAGTTTAGCCTTAGAGGTGGTATGAGAGGAGTGCAATCATTTTCTATGGTAGTAAGCTGCCTTACGTCAGTTCGTTACCGCTCAAGAAGGACAGGTGTGGAAGAAAGCCTGGCACTGGGTGTAGAGGTGTGCAACACACTTAGGAATTAACCTCTTTTAATCTCGGTGAACAGTCTATTCTACAAACAGTAGGCTCTCACCAAACCAAAAACCGCGACAGCAAAGCTGTCGCCCCAACTTTTTCTCATTATTCAATAGTGACAAGAAGGAATCAAAAAACCAGCATGATATAGTGCTGGTTTTTTGATAAGCCGTTAAACTTAGAAAGTTTAAGCACCAAAAGTATTACTCTATTGGAATCACGTAGTGCCGTATGCGTGGCTCAATGTTTCTGTCTTTTCCAAATACACTTACCTGCTCAAACTGTATTGGAGTTGCATCTATTGAAATATTATATTTTCTACAAAATTCTTTTGCTCCTTTAAATAATTGTTCAATTTTTTTTCTATTTACCGACCGCGTCGCACTTCCATCTTTTCTTTTCCTTGTCTTTACTTCTACAAAACAAAGTGTTTTGCCAAAGTGCTGTTTCTCATGCCACGCAATAATATCTATTTCGGCAAACCGTGTACGAAAATTTCTTTGTATTATTTCATAACCAGCAGCAACTAAAAAAAGAGCCGCATGCTCTTCCCCCCAATCACCAATCTGTTTTGTGCTCATACAACGAGTTGTACTACTAAATATTTCTATACAACACCATTCCTTCGTGATATTTTCCCAAAGAAAACTTTTCTTGAATTCCAAATCCGCTCATTCGGGCCCATTGTTCTATGTTGTCAAATGCTAAGCACACCCCCTTCTCTGGTGCAATTGGCAGTTCACTTGGCACCCAATCTGCCACAATAATACGCCCTTTATTTTTGAGTAGTCGCTGTGCTTCTTCCAAATATGCATGCCTATTGTGCGCAATTGAGAGCACGTTCACAATATATACCACATCCAAAGAATTTTCTGGAATACACGTCTTGCCGACACGCTCTAAATCCGACCAAATAGTGTGGATATTGTGCATTGCCTGGGACTTTGCACGCTTGTCTATACTTATAAGTGCGTCTTGTAAAATGTCTACCGCGTACACAACCCCTTCTTCACCAACACCAAAAGAAACCGGAAACACCACATGCCCTGTTTTGCCACACCCAAAATCAGCCACATGCATACCAGAGACAATCCGAGCTTTTTCTAAAAGTATTGTTGTGTCGAGTAACGCATTACCAACATGGGTCATAGGCGTGTGTTATTGTAACCCAAAAAGTGGCCCAAGTACTGCCATTACCATTCCTTCCATTGATCCGGTCATTACACTCAGTGAAATAAAAATAATAATAATACCCAAAACCTTATACATAAGGCGTGTTCCTCCGCCGCCCAACTTATCTTCTGCCCACGCACTTCTGCCAAAATTTTGCAAAAACCACTCAGTTTTTATAACCATATACACCCCAAGAGCAATTGCCAAAATACTTAAAATATATTTCATAAAGTTTACTTCTTTCTATACTACACGTAGTATACCGTAATTTTGATAAAAAGAAAATGGGTTTTTATGTACAGCGCCCAACTTTCTTGTGTTTACTTGCTTGCTTTTTCAGAAACCATTCCACAAAAACCATAAAACAATATACCGCCACAACTCCTAGCGCATAGAGTTTGTATCCCCTTTCAAACCCCCATGCAGCTGTTGGTCTATAGGCATACCGCACAATACTTGCCACAAGAGTAACAAAAAATACATAATATACACAATATCGCACAAAGACTGTGCGCTGCTTCTTTGCTATAACATATAATCGCTTACCCCAATAAGACATAACTACCAGTGCGTACTTACCAAGTATTGGCCACAAAAAAATAAGTGGCAAAGCAAATAAGCGCGCTTCCCTTGCCCGAGCCGTTACTACCACAATTATCGTATTAATAATAATACTCACAATATACGCATACGTCAGTCTTTTTTCAAAGAGTGTTACCGTGTGGTGTTTTGTGTAATACCACAACACCATAGTCGGAATCAATAAAGGCAATATAATAGAAAAAACAGTTTCTACGCCAAACTGCATACTTTGAAAATTAAATTGCCAATGCACAAACCGCTCCCCACCCATATATTCTTGCGTTGGTGCAAGCATATTCGTGTGTTGCAAAAAAAGAAACAAGAAAAGCCCGTACATCAGCACCGGAATAGCACATAATACCACCTTAAACCAGATGCACGAAAAAGACCACATGTGCTTGTCTTTTGAAAAACAGAAAAATACCATTGTTGGCAACAAAATAATGCTTGTTTCTCGTGCAACCAATGCGAAAAAAAACACCACGACAAACAAAACATATCGCCGCGTATACAAAAAACACAAAGACAAGAGAAGAAAAACATACTGAAATGGATCATCGTACGAATACATCGGCCCAAAAAAGGCAAAAAAGATCGTCATGCCTGAATAAAAAAATACCACACTTACTTGCGCGGCCTTTTTTGTAAGCCCAAACATTCTTCCAAGGAAAGCCACAAGCATGCCAGAGCAAAACAGTGTAGCAAAACCAAGAAGAATAAAAGCTATACTATAGCGTAACCCAAATGTGATATGAAAAAACTCAAGAAAAAATGACATGATTGGTCGACGAGCAAAGGCGGGTAATATGTTGTGATAATCCAATGTAGCCTTAATAAATTCATCACTCAGCACACCATTCAACTTATACACTTCTCCACCAAAACCATTTAACATGCTTGGAAACAGTATATGTAACACAAGCATTGCTGCTAAAAACACTAGGCTTACCCAAATATACCTCATAAATATACAAAACACTATCGTACCCCAACCATTTTACGAACACGATCCATTGTTTCTTTTGCCACGTCTCCTGCTTTTTTTGCCCCACTTTCCATAATAGCCGTAACAGTAGTGTTGTCTTGCAATAATGCCGCGCGCTTTTTTCTAAAGTCTGCAAAGTACGTTGCTATACTTTCTGCCAACACTTGTTTTAGGTCGCCATACCGAATGCTCCCCTCTTTTTCTGCCGCGCTAAATTTTGTGTAATCACCTGCAGAACCAAATTCTTTTAATAAAAGTAATAAATTTGCTACTCCTGGAGAGCCTTCTTCACCTTCACTTGCTGTTACCGCTTTTTTTAATTTATTTGCAATACTTTCTGGTTCATCTGCTAGTTCGATTACATGACCTTGACCTTTACTTTTACTCATCTTTTTTGTTGGTTCTAATAAACTCTTTACGCGTGGAATGTGCGTAAGTAACACCTCTGTTTCTGGAAAATAGTTGCCGTACCTATTATTAAACCAACGCGCTACGTCTCGTACCAATTCTATGTGTTGCACCTGGTCCTCCCCAACCGGAACATGTGTTCCGTGATACAGTAATACATCTGCCACCTGAAGTACGGGATAGGTAAATAATCCGGCATTGATATTTTTTGCCTGCTGTGTAGATTTATCTTTATACTGCGTCATTCTTTCTAATTCTGCCATTGGTGTGAGTGAATTAAAAATCCACGCTAATTCTGTATGTTCTGGCACATGAGATTGCACAAACAGCGTTGATTTTTCTGGGTCAATTCCTGCAGCAAGTAATTCAATCACTGTCCTTGTAATCTGTTCTCTTCTTTCTTCGGCAGTCATATTTCCTGTAAGCGAGTGATAATCCACAACCGAAAAAAAGCAGTCATATTCACCGCTATTTTGTAATGTCACCCAGTTTTTTACCGCACCTAAATAATTCCCGATATGTAAGTTGCCTGTTGGCTGAATTCCCGAAAAAAGTATTGGTTTTGACATAGATATAAGATAGTTATGTGTAGGTATGGTAACATGAGGGTGTTTTTTTTACAATTAGCGAACATAAACGTGGTAAAACAAAAACCCTCCAACAAGGAGGGTTTTTTATGTATTTTACCGTTTATCGTCTTCTGTCATCTCTTCGTGGTGGACGACTTCCACCTCTATTGTCATCGCCTCTTGGTGGCCTATCTCCTTCTGGTCGTTCTGGTCTTGGGAGCAGTGCTTTCATAGAAAGATTTACTCTTCCCATATTGTCTATTTCTTTTACTTTTACTTTTACCACTTGTTTTAGCTTTAAGACATCACCTGGTTTGCGGATATGGTCCCAAGAAATTTCACTGACATGAACCAAGCCATCTTTTCCGGGAATAAGATTCACAAATGCACCAAAGTCTTCTATTCGTACCACTTCTCCTTCGTAAATTTCTCCTGGCTCTATTTCTTTTACTAATTCTAGTACAATATCAATTGCTTTTTGCATTGCTTCGCCATTTGTTGAAGTAATAAGCACTCTTCCATCTTGTTCAATATCAATATCTACTCCAGTTTCCTCTATAATCTTTTTGATTGTTTTTCCACCAGGCCCAATAACATCTCCAATTTTTTCTGGGTCAATTTTAATGGTTTCTATTCTTGGTGCGTATGGAGACATTTCTTCTCGTGATGTTGCAATAGCTTCGTTCATTGCTGC
>JABJHO010000033.1 GCA_018661775.1 Candidatus Magasanikiibacteriota bacterium
TAATCATTTAACTGTACTACACAAATACCATGATAATCAAGTAAAAACAACCAGATACTTGACAAGGTCATACACATATGATAGTATTACATGTTGTGTGAATATTTCCACAATCGTTTATTACAGATTAAGACCTGAAAAGAAGATAATTAAGAGGACTCGGTACTGTCTCACTATTTAGTTATAGAATACAATCTATAGTTAAATAGTGTGACCGTCCGTGTGGATATTACATAGGTCAAACGACCGAAGTCTATCTTGTTAAATTTAATTTTTTTCAATGACGAGTAGACAAACCTAAAACTTCAAAATGTCACTAGAAAGGGCATGTTATGAAGTATTTTCTTTTTTTCTTTTTCTTTGGTACGGTGTCTTGTACGCCGACACCTCAAACACAAGTCGAGGTCGCCGCAGGTCTCATAAAAAACATACTCCAAACAAAGATGAGTGAGAATGGGGACAAACACACACCCAACCCTCGTCTCAACAGCTTTCTTGGACTCTTCCGTGAGGCGATTGCTGAACACCAGTACCCTGCTGATCAAAGAGCTTGTAACATCTTTGTGTTAACCGACGATAAAACCGAACAATGTGGAAGGTTTGGGGGAATTAGACGAGCGATATTTAGAGACTCTGAGCCGCTGTTGTATAATTCAAATTTTATGGAATCACTTATGCACTCAGCAAAACCTTTCATCACAAGAAATATTTATTCAGACCTTGTTTGGTTCGTATACCTATTAAGAACAAACCCGAATTGGAAGAAAGATGCTGAGACATACCTGAATTTGGAAGAAAAAAAGAATACAGCAGAAGCAAATGGAACAGATGATGAAAAAAAGGAGGCATATCTAGAATTCTCACATTTCAAGGAGTCTTTAACTAAAGTACCTTGTGAACACAAGGCTTGTGTAATTATGCAAGCCGACGAAATCTGGCGTCTAATACTTTTCGTATACCGCCGAGAACTAAATCAACCGGGATGGGCAGAGAAGACGTTTACGCTAGCAGAAAAGACTGGAATCCTGTAACAAACCGCTCTTTCGTTAACCTCTTTCTAATGCACACCTAGAACGCACACTCAAGCGCTTCTAGGAAATATATGTGCGCTTAGAAAGGGGTACATTCAAAAAACCATCTATATTCCATAGGTGGTTTTTTGTTTTGTGCAACAAACCCACAACACATCACAAAAAATAGGTACACGTCTTTCCTAAAACATGCTATACTACATACTGATTCTAATCAGTATTTTTTTGATTGCTTTAATTTGACCATATGCTAGACCACAACACCCTTGCCTGTATTGCAAAAGAAGTATTTGCGATTACCGAAAATACCATCTCCTCTTATGAAGAAAAAGCTAAAAAACAAGATAAAACTTTAGAAGACTACATGTTGGGTGAATCTCTGGTGGATGAAAACACACTATACCAAGAAGCAGCAGCTCGCCTTTGTGTACCGTTTGTTCGTCTTTCCGAAAAAGAAATCATGCGAGATGTGCTCCAAATGATTCCACCTACCGTAGCCCAAACTCATAAAATTATTGCATTCAACCTGACTGATGCTGAAATTTTTCTTGCCCTTCTTGATGTGACCGACTTGCAAATGATTGAATTTATCCAAAAAAAGACAGGACGCAAGCCAATACTCCACTTAACCACACCTTCTGAAATAAAAGAAACCTTAACACAATACCACGCCAACCTTGACCAAGATATTACCATTACACAACTTACCGAAACCAAAAAAAGTACAGGGGAACTAAAAAAAGCTGCGGAAGAATTACCGATTATAAACATTGTAAATAGTATTCTGGAACATGCGGTATACGAAAATGCCAGTGATATACATATTGAACCAGCTGAAAATGATGTGGTCGTGCGCTACCGTGTTGATGGCATCCTAAAAAGTGTTATGGCTCTCCCTGATTCTGCAAAAAATGGTATTATTGCTCGTGTTAAAATACTTTCCTCTCTTAAAATTGACGAGCACATGGTGCCACAAGACGGAAGGTTCAAAATACAAGTACAAGACGAAAAATATTCATTTCGTGTATCAATTATCCCCGTATATGATGGTGAAAAGGTAGTACTACGCCTTCTTCACGAAGGAACAAAACCTCTTACTCTCGGAGAGCTTGGTCTACTACCAAAAGCAAAGGAAACCATAGAACGTACACTCAAAAAACCTCATGGTATGGTGCTTGTTACCGGACCAACAGGGTCAGGGAAAACTACCACACTCTACTCAATTTTAGGCATTCTCAACACACCAGACGTAAACATCTCAACCATAGAAGATCCTGTTGAGTACCATGTGGATGGTATTAACCAAAGCCAAGTAAATGCCCGAACTGGTTTTACCTTTGCCAAAGGATTGCGAGCATTTTTACGACAAGATCCAGACATTATGATGGTCGGAGAAATTAGAGACCAAGAAACAGCTGAAATTGCTATCCATGCTGCCATGACCGGACATTTGGTACTCTCTACATTGCACACCAACAATGCGGCGGGCACGCTCCCTCGTCTTATTGACATGGGAATACCACCATTTCTTATATCTTCGACAACAAATGTTATCGTAGCACAAAGACTTGTAAGAAAATTAGAAGAAAAAACCGCCACACCCACCACTCTCGAAAAACAACAAGCAGAAGAACTTGAAACACTCATAGACATGAAAACCCTCTTTACTCTTTTGAAAGAACATGATATTTCACTAAAAAAAGAGGAAACAAGCCTTGCAAACATGGTATTTTATACACCAGAGCCAACATGCGTTACCGCAAAAAATACAGGATACAAAGGAAGAATAGGAATCTATGAAGTGCTTGAGATAACCGATGAAATTTCCGATAGTTTTACCGAAAAAACCAGTGAAGAAGATATAAAAAAGTTGGCAAAGAAGCAGGGGGTGATTTCTATGATATATGATGGTATAATAAAAGCAAAACAAGGAATTACAACAATAGACGAAGTATTACGCGTTACCAGAGAATAATATGGCACAAAAAAAAGTCCTGTCACCACTTGAGGAGCGCCTTAATTATGCGGTTGCCCGTCTTTTTCCTATCCCATACATACAAAAGATTTTTTTTGTCACCCACCTTCGAGTTATGTTAAAGGCTGGTATTTCTTTGGTAGAAAGCTTAACTGTTCTACAAAAAGAAATTGCCAACCCCATATTTAAGAAAATGATTGCACAGGTAATAGACGAAACCGAACAGGGAAAGCCACTGAATGAAACCCTACACAATTATCCAAAAATATTTCCAACAATGTACACCAACATGGTGGCGGCCGGCGAAATGTCAGGAAACTTAGTTGGTGCACTAGAACAGGTTGAATTACAAATGAAACGTACACAAAAACTCACTTCCAGTATACGAGGTGCCATGGTGTACCCTGCCATTATTGTTGGTGCCATGTGTATTATTGGTGCCATTATGGTCATTTTTGTATTACCAAAACTCACTGCCCTCTTTACAAACTTTTCTACAGCACTTCCCCTACCCACTCGCATATTACTCAGTATCAGCAATGCACTGAGCAGCCCCGCAACCATGACTATCTTACTTGTAAGTACCGTGACTATTATTGTAGGGACAAAACAACTCATAAAACGTGTCCCCAAAGCAACACTCCTCTATCACAACCTCATGCTCCGATTTCCAATTACCGGAAAAATTGCAACCACCATAAACCTCGCACGATTCTCTTTTACTCTTTCCTCACTGCTCCAAAGCGCTGTGCCGATTGTACAATCACTTCGTATCACAGCAGAAGCATGCACCAACCATGCCTACAAAAAAGCGCTCTTTTTCTGTGCTAATCGAATGGAACAAGGAGAACCTCTGTCTTCACTCCTTAGTACATATCCAAAACTTTTTCCACCCATTACCACAGAAATGGTTCTTGTTGGAGAAAAAACAGGAGAAATAAACACACTACTCAAAGAGCTTGCCTCTTTTTATTCTGAAGAAATAGAAAAAACACTCAAAAACCTTACAACCATAATAGAGCCTCTTATTATTCTGATTCTCGGTTTTGCTGTGTCAGGTGTTGCACTCGCTATTATCATGCCGATGTACTCATTAGTAGAACTATTTTAATATGGCATTTTTCCTTAATACACAACCAAACACATTTGGTCTGAGCATAAATGACAGGTCTATACAGCTTGTGCAATTCTTTCGATCAGGTAAACAGAACTACACCAATGCAAAACTACGAACCGTAAGGGGTGTTGGTCTTCCAGAGGGGTTGGTATCTTCTGGTGAAATTTTACAACCAGAGCCAGTGCGTGGATTTATACAAAAACTCCTTACACACAAAAAAGACGGTCAAGGTACAATTACAGGCAAGTGGGCCATAGCTTCAATTCCGGAAGAAAAAAGCTTTATAAAAATAATACACATCCCAAAAGAAGTTGGTCACATAACCACCGAAGACGTTTTATCTGAAGTTGAACACCACCTTCCACTCAAGTCAGAGGATTACTACACCGATTGGATGCCTCTGAGTACCGAACAAACCGAAAAAGGTACACCAGTTATTGTGGCAGCCGTAGAGAAACAAACCGCAGACATGTACACATATCTCATAGAAAGTGTTGGACTAGGTGTTGCTGCATTGGATATTGAATCACTCGCGGTTGCTCGAGCAATGAGAGGTAGTGTAGAACCAACACCCAGCAGCATGCTTATTTTAGATATTGGCGCACACTCTTCAACTGCCATTATTTGTGACCACAAAACTACACAACTCAGCCACATGATTGCACGCGGAGGAGATCATTTTACCGAAGCACTGTCTACTGCACTACACATTCCAAAAGAAGAGGCAGAGCGTATAAAAAGAGACAAAGATGTTGGCACTGTACACAATCCTGCCTGGTCAACACTCGCAGCAGAGGCACAAATACTATCAACAGAAATAAAGAAAGTAGTATCTTTTTATCAAACACATTTTCATAATGGAAACACTATTACTCATATTATACTCACAGGAGGCGGAGCATCCATAGAACCTCTTTCTACAATGATTGAAAAAGAACTACACACACCAGTAACAATTGGAAACCCTTGGAAACAGCTTTCCTCAACAAAAACTATTACGATACCAAAAGCAGACTCGCTTCGTTTTTCTGCAGCAGTTGGCTTAGGTTTGCGTGCAGCATACAACCCTTTTTCTAAGCGCTCTCTTATATGAACATACCAAAACTCAATCTTCTCTCAAAAGAAAAAAAACGCTACGTAAAAACCATGGTATATATTTACGCGGCAAATAGCTTCTTAAAACTCCTACTTGTCTTTACCGTACTCTTTAGCTTTCTTCTGGTTGGTGCAAATAATATTCTCACATTTCACAAAAACACACTATCTCTTTCGGGAAGTGTCGCACCAAACCAAATTACAAAAATAAATCAAAAAGTCCGGCGTATTAATAAAACACTCCTAAAAACAAAGGCACTTGACCCTATTTATACCTCTTGGAACAAAAGAACAGCTGACCTCCTCTCTGTTATCCCAAGTGGTATTGTTATGCACAACATGACACTCAGTGAAACAAAAAAAACATATGTATTTTCTGGAATCGCAGAAACAAGGAGACACCTTCTCCTACTAAAAGAGTCTATCAACGCATTCCCTTTTATCACCCAAGTAGACGTCCCAGTAGAACAACTGACCAAAAAAGAACATATTCCGTTTTCTATTACTGCTACCCTTAAATAATATGCGGCACATAACCATGAAACAACAACTTATTCTCACGGTTTCCATCAGTATTGTACTATTATTTGTTTTGTTATTTGTCATTGTTCTACCACAGATGAATCGTATTAAAAACATACAAAAGGACATTACCACACTTCACACCCACACACATGAAATTTACAAACAAAGGCGTGATTTAGTTCACCCAACGCTCCACTCACTTGAGCCAATATTTCAATTTACAGACAATATTATACAAAGACAGCCCACACGCCTTGATCAACTTGCTATTATTACCTCTCTTGAAGACTTGAGTGAAATTGCAGGAGTAGACCAAGAGCTGTCTGTGGCCATAAAAGAAATAGACGAAAAAGAAGATACACATTTTGTGCTATTACAAAAAAATAATATCAGCTCGTACCACAATATTCGTATAAGTAATACAGGTAACACCCTTGAGCACATGCACTTTTTTTCATTACTTGAAAAATTACCATACCGTATGGATATAGAAGAAGTACACTGGACCAAACAAAATGGATTAGCTACCGAAGAGGAGCTCACCACCGTCACATTTGTCGCAAAAATATATATCTACCAAGAACATAATTAGTCGTATGAAGACAAATAAGAAAAAACATGCATACAAGCATATAGCAAAATTGCAAAACGTTTATGCAATTACCATGACATGTCTGGTGTTATTTTTAGGGTATATTATTTATTTTGTACATACATATGTATATACTACTGTAATCAAAATACAAGAAATTAGTTTTATTCAACCAGACATACAAGTAGAAACAATAAATTTTGACCTTCTTGATGAAGTCAATACAGTAGAGCAGCAGAAAGGCAAAGTAGAAAAACATGCCCCAACACATGACCCATTTCATGCGGTAGAAAAAGAGGGGGTACTATAAAAACCCTTGACAATTTATGTTTTTTCATGCAAAATAGTCTCATATATCATCACATATGCAGTATTTATTTGAATTAGGAAAAAACCCAACACTTTCACGTACCGAAATCGAGCACGTTTTTTTGCGTGACACTGTTTCACACACTATCACTGCAAACATCAATGCATACATAACCATAAGCACAGAGAAACGCATTAGCTGCCCCTCTCTAATGAGTGAACTAGGTGGAACCATTAAGATTGGTCGAGAACTACCCTCCACCGCCCAATCAGTAGAAAAGACCCTATCTTCATACTTAGCAAAAACCCAAAAAGGAAAAATAACATTTTCACTATCAGGAAAAGACGCAAAAAAGATTGCGCTTGCCACAAAAAAATTACTTAAACACGATGGGCGGTCTGTACGATATGTAGAAATAAAAAATACCGCAACAATATTACATAATAATTTAGTAGAAAAACAATCTGACTGTGTCATAGTTGATGATACATTATTTGTCACTCAAGCCATACAACCAATTGAAGATTTGGGAAAAAGAGATTTTGAAAGACCCGGAAGAGACAGTAAAAGCGGCATGCTGCCACCAAAACTCGCAAAAATGATGATTAATATAAGCGCAGCACAAAAAGATGCCACTATTTTAGATCCATTTTGTGGATCCGGGACCATTGCAACAGAAGCAATCCTTATGGGCTATTCAAAAATATTTGCAACAGACATTTCAGAAAAAGCAATTGATGATACCAAAAAGAATATTTCATGGCTTCACAAAGAATATCCAGAAAATACTGGTAATATAGAAATCTGCAAAAAAACTGATGTGGCAGCATTGGCACAACACATTCCAGAAAACTCGGTTGATGCTATTATTACCGAACCCTACATGGGAAAACCATTGTTTGGGAATGAACCGATAGAATTTTTGTCAGGACAAAATGATTATCTTACCACACTATACAGTTCGGCTTTTGCTTCATTTAAAAAAGTACTGAAAAAAGATGGTATTGTCGTATTTATTATTCCTCAATTTAATACAAAAAATGGCTGGGTCTACATCAACTGTTTAGACCAAATAAAAAAAGCCGGTTTTACACCGACCCCCCTGTCTACAAAAAGCGAATCCATCCTCTATCACCGACCAAACCAACATGTTGGTCGAAGAATTTGGCGATTTAGGCTGAACGACTAGCCTGTAGCGTGGCCCTTAGTTTGGCTCTACGATCTCGCTGATAACAGGCTGCACAAATCGCACCACCTTGTTTATTTCTTGTTTTAGCAGGTTCTTTACATTCACAAATAGTGCACACTTCTTTTGGTTTGATCTCTCGCTGGTAACAGGCTGAACAAATCAACTCTCCAATTTTTCGATTTTGACGAACAGTCTTTGCCTCGTCACAAAAAAAACAGATTCCATTCATTAGCTTTCTCCTTTAAGGTAAAAAGATCTAGACACCACAATGGCATTGCCTTAGTTTTACCATACTATTGTGTATTTGTCAATTAGTATAATAATTTATAAAAATTCCTTCTTCCAGGTAATAAAAAATGGTTGGATCTAAATAAACTGTTTAGACCAAATAAAAAAAGCCGGTTTTACACCGACTCCACTGTCAAAAAAGAGCGAATCCATCCTTTACCACCGCCCAAACCCACATGTAGGTCGAAGAATTTGGCGGTTTAGGTTAAAGTAAGATATTGTTCTAAAAATTTTTCTTAATATAAAACTCCGCCCTTCTTTTTAAACTTGGTATATTTTCTCTCACAAAGGAAATGTCTTGTCTTGATGGGTTCTGTTGCAACAGCCGTAACCATGCCTTAGTGCGATATAATGCATTTGTTTCAATTATACATGTAAGATCTTCGATAGATGGGCTCCCTGCCAAAAGCTCTTCACATGCCAGGTCCGCAAAATCTGGCACATAAATAAGTACGGCCCGTAGACATGTTGCGCTCACATTTTTAGAAATAGCAAAAAAAGACACAGAACTTCGTAACACCTTTACGTGGCGTAAAATATGAACAATGGTTTCATCCGATGGTGGTGTTTGTTGGTTTTTTAGTATTTCCCAAGTGGTTCCTGCCAATTTTTCTACACGAAAAATAATAGTACGCATCTCATCTTCGGAAGGGTCTTGTGCAAGTAGCGCATTACCCGCTTCAAGCAGGACATCTGTATCCTTACTTTCTTTCAGAATCTTACACAAATCTTCTTTTGAAGGGCTACCTTCTAACATTTTTATATGCACAGCATGCCGCAACATATCTTCTTCTGTTAAAAACATTATTTACTCCATTAATAAAATGAACAAAAAGCCATGAACAACACATGACCTGTTTACGTTAACACAGGCACCTCCCTATGTCAAATGGTATAAAAAATAAAAACTTCTTAGTAGCAAAAAATTACTGATACCAAAAAACCAGCTTTCGCTGGTTTTTTTAACTTTTTACTTGTTACGCACCAAACCGTTTCTCGGCTACCGCCCAATCTATGCTATTCATAAACACGTCAATATAGTCTGGTCGCTTCATCTTAAAATCAAAGACAAATGCATGTTCCCACACATCCAAAACCACTATTGGTGTAGTTGTTACCAAATGACCAACATCGTGTTCGTTTGCCCATGTATTAATTAGTCTATTTGCATGCGTGTCGTGAAACAAAATAGTCCAACCAACACCACGAAGTGAGGCGGTTTTTATAAATTCTGTTTTCCACGCATCAAATGAACCAAAATCTTCTGTGATTT
The DNA here is from genome assembly GCA_018661775.1 of Candidatus Magasanikiibacteriota bacterium. GTDB lineage: Bacteria > Patescibacteriota > Patescibacteriia > Magasanikbacterales > UBA922. The sequence goes on from JABJHO010000033.1 coordinate 9,396, forward strand.
TTTTTGCAAGCGCACTTTCTGGATTTAATGGTGATGCACTTTTTGTCATGTTTTCAAAATATTGCTCATGTAAACGCATGCCGCCAAATTCCCAACCAAATCGTCTTTTAATTTCTGCAAATGCCGGACCAAACTCTTTGGCATCCGACATGTTTTTCATGGTTTCAAGAACCGTATTTACATTATTTACATACCCATTATATAATCCGAAATGAATAGTAAGCTGTTCTTCGGAAAGCCCATCCATGCCAATCAAATGAGTAAAATCTTTTGCTTCGTACATAAAAAAGGAGTTATACTAAATTTTTCCTATCAAATCAACACCGGGTTTTAATGTGTCAGACCCTGGTTTCCAGTTTGCCGGACACACTTCTGCACCATGCTCTTTTACATATTGCGCGGCTTGTAATTTTCGCAATAATTCTGCGGCTGATCTTCCAATACTATTATCATGAATTTCATATGCTTTAATAATACCATCTGGGTCAATCACAAAACTTGCGCGATACGACAACCCTTCTTCGGCAATATATGTGCCAAGTGCTTTACATAAAACTCCTGTTGGGTCTGCTGCCATGGGAAATTGTACTTCGCTAATTGCTTTTGAATTATCAAACCATGCTTTGTGCACAAATGCTGTGTCTGTGCTAACCGATACAACTTCGGTATTAATTTCTGCAAACTGCGGGTACAGATTTGCCATTTCTCGCAATTCTGTTGGGCAAACAAACGTAAAGTCAGCGGGATAAAAAAACAAGACAACCCATTTTCCTTTATATGCTTCACGTAAATTAATTTTTTTTATATTATTTTCGTGAAAAATCTCCAGATCAATTGCTGGAATTTCTGAACCAATAAGTGGCACGTGTGTGTGTTCCATATACTATAATAATTACTAAATAACTGTGTGTATCATACAATATTCTTTCTTTTTTTACCAGCACCCACCTTACCATGACCCACCGCCACCTCCTCCACGACCACCACCAGAAAAACCACCCCCAAGTCGTCCAGAACCTAAAGAGCGCGATGCTTTTGGTTTGGTAATAACACTTACCGAAGACGCAAAATCTTCAATAGAAGACGTCATTGCTGCTACAGACAAATGGCCTGCGCCAGCATACCATAACATCTCCTCTTTGTGTAAATCCTTAAAGACACTAGCCCATTTATCTGCCACACCAAATACCATGGCATACGGAAGGTATGTCTCAAAAATATGTTCTTTTTCTTGCCACTGCACTCTATACCGCTCAGCTGTCTCTAGAAATAGTTTAAACCCTTGCACATGCTCTTTTGCTAGCGCACCTTTTTTTGTACGCTTTGCCATAAACAGACTAAATACCAAACCAACACTCCCCACAACAAAGAAGGTTACAAAGAGAAAGTAACCGCCATAATAAAACCCATCACGAAGACCTATGGCATATGGTATGCACACACCTAACGTAATAACAAAGAGCGCTAGACTAAAGGATCTGTCTTTTATTTTTTTAGGATGGCTGGCAAAGTGCCCACCTGCGGCAAGTTTTTCAAAGGTCACATTTTTCACTTCTTTGCATGACCTAATTATCTGCTTCTTACAAGACTCAAGCATGACCACTCTACCAACTCCTGAAATTGCTGTATTAAAAATTGCACGAAAGACTTTTTTTTCAACATCAGATGCGTGTTTTGGAATCTTTTTTATGAGTTTAAGCGAGTATACTTTTTTTGGTATACCAAAACGCCTTTTCCGTTGTTCTATAATTTGTATATACCCTTTTACTGCCAAAAGTACTATGATGGCTGCAAAGTCTCTACTGTGTATTTTGCCATCAATCAATGCTCCACAATCAACCGGTGACATGCCATTTGGTGGAGTATATCGTGGAATAACAACCCCTCTTCCTTTCTCATCTTTTCCTTTTTTATACCAAAACACCACAACAAAAACAAGATACGCTAAAGCAAGTAGTGAAATAACATAATAATACCAATTATCACGCACAAACTTCAATAGCCGCTGCACTGAATTTGGTTCACTCACTATACCTTTTGGAAACGAAACGGAAGCTGTCAGAAAGTCACGTGCAGCAATACTTACTATATTGTTTTCTGTGGTATACGAACACTCCTTTGTTTTTGCACCGTATCTACCTGTATAACAATCAACCACAAATACATCTTTTTTGACGTTTGGCACATGTATTGTTGCAGCAACTTGTGGAATCTTTTTATTCCACTGCGTTCCGGTAATGTTCCAATATAATTCATCTACCGTTTCGTGAAACATAAATGGGTGCCTCACACGATAAACAAGCTCATACAAAAAAGAACCTGAAACAAATGTATCCGGATCTCCTATTATAATAATTTTTGATCCATCCTCCTTTTTTGTCGTATATTTCTCTGGCTTCCCTTCTTTTTTTACAGAGACCACGTCTATATCAAGTAAAAGCCTCCCTTTTCCCACAACCCCTTCTAAGGCATGTGGTCTGTCATAAACAATAGGGATATGACGATATAATCCATGCCTATCTTCAAAAAACTCTCCTCGCCACGTTTCTTTTACCAAAATCGTATTATTTTTTTTTACCTGTATATCCACATCCCAAGCATCAAAAGCAAAAAAGGTGGCTGATGATGCGGTAGTGTTATTTACCTTCAGTGACTCACTAACATCTTTTCTGTAATCAAAAGCTGTGGTGTGCGAAAAAAAATATGTAAAAAATAAGAAAACACCCAACATGATCACACTTGCATAAAGCCTATATCGCATAAAATTACTCTTTGAAATATCTAGATTACTACATCACAACACTATTCATAATTTGACCAACCCCATAGCCAACTAAAGTGGCGAGCCCAGCCAAAATTAACATTTCTAGACCAGCCCTAAACCAAGATCGTTTTGTGTATGTGGTAATTGACGCACCAAGAATAAATAACCCGATAAGAGTAACAAAGACCGAACATGTAATTGCCGAGTGAACCTCTAAAACTAAATATGGTAACAGTGGCACAGTTCCTCCAACAATATAGGATATTCCCATCACCAGTCCATTTTTTACCGGATGCACGCCATTTTCTGGAATTATACCAAGTTCGCGATAAGCCATTTCTTTTAATAATAGTCTTTTGTCTTTTGAAGCAGTTTTTGCCATATTTTTAGCCATTGTTTTTGGCCATCCATCGCGTACATACATATCGTATAATTCTTCTTGTTCCTCTTTTGGAAATGTTTCGATTTCTTCTTTTTCCTCTGCAAGAATTCTTTCTGCCACTTCTTTTTCGGATTTTGAAGAAACATATGACCCAACTCCCATAGAAATTGACTCAACCGCAATCACTACAAAACCTGCAAGCAATACCATTCCTGGATCTTTGGTTGCAGCCGCAATCCCGGTTAGTGCACCAAGAGTAGAAACCATACCATCTTCTACACCAAAAACCGTTTCTTTAATGGTATCCACAAAACCAGAATCTTTGTGATGAATATATGCCGGGTTTTTATTTATCCTCCTATGTTTCATAAAAATAATTTATGTGGCAACATGAAAAAATATCACATCACCATCTTGCACAATGTATGTTTTTCCTTCCAAACGCATATTGCCGGTTTCTTTTATTTTATTCCACCCGCCCGCGTCAGCAAAATCTTTCCACTGCACCACGTCGGCCTTTATAAATCCTTTAATAAAATCTGTATGGATAACGCCAGCCGACTGTTGTGCGTCTGTTCCTTTTGTTACCGTCCATGCTCGCGTTTCTTGCTCACCAGAAGTAAAATAGGTTACGAGTTGCAATAGTTCATAACCAGAACTAACTATTGTATCGAGTCCTGTTTGGTTCATACCAAGTTCTTTCATGTATTCCGCTCTATCTTCGTCTGACAATTCTGCAAATTCTGCTTCAAGTTGCGCGCAAACCACCACTTGTGTAACACCATCTTCAATCGTTGGTATATTTACGGCATCTTGCGCGGCATGTGCTTCGGCAACGTTTACAATATACATCATTGGTTTCATGGTCAACAAACACAACTCTTTTAGTATACCATATTCATCTTCCGAATACGTTAAAAGACTCGCACGTTTTCCCGATTCCAAATGCGCGGCAACTTTTTCGAGCAATGCAATTTCTTTTTCCACTTCTTTTGTTGCGCCACTTTTTGCTCGTTTTTTTGTGTTTTCCAAACGTTTACTCACACTTTGCCAATCAGCCAACACCAATTCCAAATTAATAATTTCTGCATCATCTTTTGGATCAACACGATTTTCTACATGCGTAATGTCGCCACTTTCAAAATGACGAACCACATGGGCAATGGCATCAACTTCACGAATATGTGATAAAAATTTATTTCCAAGCCCCTCACCTTCTGACGCACCTTTTACCAAACCAGCAATATCGACAAATTCAATCGCGGTGGGAATAACTTTTTTAGAAGCAGAAGCATCTGAAAGTTTTTGCAATCTTTCGTCTGGTACCTCTACCACACCAACATTTGGCTCAATGGTACAAAATGGATAGTTTTGCGCATCGGCCTGCTTACTTTTGGTAAGCGCATTAAATAAGGTAGATTTTCCTACATTGGGCAACCCAACAATTCCTACTGAAAGCATAAAATACGGTTAAAAATACATATATATCCTATCACGGACAGCAAAGGAAATCAATATAGTACACAATTATAAAACAAAGTGGGAAATTTGTTTTAATACCAGTTATTTCGAACGGTATGTGGGACATCTGTAATAAGTTAGTAGTTGTTTAAAAACCCCGAGCATTTGGTAAGTGAAGAAAGAATTTGGAGGCGAGGTAACACGGTGCCAAAGGCACATACGCCATCTGTTTGAGGAGCAAAGCGACGAGTTTTGGCTTATGAGTTTTACCGAGTCCCAAATTCTCTGAATGAGCCATCCGCTCAGCACTTTTTGCGCAACTTTTTGGTGCCAAAAAGTGGATGAGAGAACATTCAATGTGTAGAACAAAAAACCACTCATATATTGAGTGGTTTTTTGGTAGTATGTGTTATAGATCATCTCCATATTCCCCATATCCCATTTCTTCAAGCTTTTCTTTTGGAATAAATTTCAGCGCTGCGGAATTAATACAATACCGCATTCCGCCCGCTTCTTTTGGCCCATCAGGAAACAAGTGGCCCAGATGATTATCTCCATCTTTGCTTCGCACTTCCGTCCGTTTCATCCATAGTTTGTTATCTGATTTTTCTTCAATATGTTCTGCGTCAATTGGTTTGGTAAAACTTGGCCAACCAGTCCCCGACCTATACTTATCTCTTGAAGAAAATAATGGCTCACCAGAAACAATATCTACATAAATACCCTCTACTGTATTATCCCAATATGCATTGTCAAATGCACGCTCTGTTCCATCTTTTTGAGTCACCTTGTATTGCAATGGTGTTAATGCTTGTTGCAATACTTTGTTACTTGGTTTTATAAATTCTTCTGAAGGATCATAGACTGAGCCATTGTCCAAAGAGATTTGACTCTCACGTGTCTTTTGTTCTTTTAAAAACACATCTCTTCCAGAACCCCCACGATAATATTTGTATCGTAATGGATTCTTTTTATAATAATCTTGGTGGTACTCTTCCGCAGGAAAAAACGTTGTTAATGGAAGAATTTCGGTGACAATTGGTGCATCGTATGTTCCAGAACCATCCAATTCTTGTTTGACTTGTTCTGCAATTGTTTTTTGTGCATCATCTGCATAAAAAATTGCCGACGTATATTGTTTTCCTCTATCTGCAAATTGTCCGCCTGCATCAGTTGGATTAATGTGCGCAAAAAAATATTCAAGCAACTTTTTATATGACACCACATCGGGATCATAAAACACTTGCACCACTTCTTTGTGACCCGTTGCGCCGCTTGCAACCTGCTTATATTCTGGATTTTCCTCTTCTCCGCCAGCATACCCAGAAACAACGGTTCTAACACCATCCAATTTTTCAAAATCTGCCTCAACACACCAAAAACACCCGCCTGAAAATACGGCTGTTTTTTCGTTTGGTGATGGAGTAGAAATAGAAGGTGCTTGTTTTGTATTGTTCATAGAAAAGAAATAATATATACCTCCCAAAAAAAGTATTAGTAGTAAAAATAAATATACGTTATGTTTCATACTATTTTTTCATATACGCTAACCAAAAATGTCGTTTGTAGCTTTTATTATTAAATCTAGTATAACTTATTTTTTTTGTTAATGATAGAAAAGAAAAATAGGCGCCATATAATTTTTCAAAATCTACTTTACTAAACACCCGCTCCGTTAATCCCATTTCCTTATTAATATATGTATCATATTCTTTTCCGGGAGATAATTTTATGAGGTTTTTTGCGTGTTTATCGCCATCTTTGCATAATGTCTTAACAAACACATATCCACCAGGTTTAAGTACGCGATACATTTCGCTCAAACACACTTCTCGTTCGGATTCATTGAGTGAATTGGAAGAGGTAATATCAAGAATGATATCCATACTATCATTTTGTAGATTATACGGCTCCCCAATATTTTTTACTTCGTAGTGTACGTCAACAGCTAAATCTTTTGCGCGTTCTTTTCCCAAGTCAACAGCATTTTTTGCAATATCATATGCAGTAACCGTGTTACCAAGACTGGCAAAATAATTTGCATTTCTTCCGGTGCCACATCCCAGATCAAGAATATGAAGACCATGACACAGCACCCCTTCTTGTTTTTTTAAAAACCTAATAAACCGCAATATATCTTTTTGTGGCTTACTATCTTTTGTAACAAGTTGTGGATTGTGATATTCTTTTTCCCAAACAGCTTTTTGTGACATAGGGTAATCTTGTGGTCTATACGGCACACACAGTATACCAACAGTGCTTCAAATACACCAGACTTGACAAAATAGCCCACATAGTGTACGCTAGCACAGTACACATCAAAAGGAGGATAACATGTACAAACTCGAATTAGACCTGCCGATACCAGCCCACCTACCAACACATCTTGTGTTTACACAAACAGCAGAAGGAGCTACTAGTGTTTTGGTGCACACTAGCACCCAACCAGAAGAATCGGGCATTTGTAGTATACCTGACATAAAAAATGCTCATTTTGTACCACTAGACCTTAATCGAAGATCACATCTACTTATTGCGATACTTCTCAAAAAAAACCAACAAAGTAGGTGCGATAATCCAGATAGTGATGATTTGTCTATGTTATTCGAAAGTATTTTCAGCAAAGGTAGGAAATCAAACACATAACCCCAAACAGCCAAAACATGGCTGTTTTATTATGCAAAAAAAACCACCATTATGGTGGTTTAGGAAAATTTCCTTACAAACCCTACAAAGAACAAGAGAATATCCGCTCAACCA
>JABJHO010000015.1 GCA_018661775.1 Candidatus Magasanikiibacteriota bacterium
CAGGATCACAGCTCTCATCAGCACAAATTTTGGCCACAGTATTACCCTCACTCATCACACAAGAACGTCCATAGTCTTGCCGAACACATGCACCATTTTCACACAACTCATCACCATCACACGGGGTCGGTACCGAATGAAACACCTCTCCGCCTATATAGCCACCATCGTCCTGTGGAACATTACACACAAACTCAGCAACAGTTCTTTCGTTTATACAATAGTTAGGTGCGGTGTAAACATTGCTACCACCTTCTTGTATTTCTATTCCACCTTGAGTAGGTTCACAAACATACCCTTCAGGAAGAGATGGTATAGCGGCAAATGCTAAGGCAGCCGCACCAACCAGTGCAAGAGTTGCTATGGCCAGACGGGTATTGGTTATTGACACTGTTTTGGATTGAGTTTGTGGAGGCATATATATGTATTATCTATAAGAAAATTAGTATTATATTATCTGAACACAGGCCCGTTGATCTGAGTTACACGCAAAACCTTCTTGACCACAATTCACTTCTGCCGCCTGATACACACCATCTCGGCACACACCTTCTATAAGAGTGGTGTCATTGATACAATAATCTTTAATTGTGTACAGAGTCGGACCACCGTCAGGGCCTAATATTAGCACATTTCCAGGTATTTTGGGATTTTTTCCACGATCAGTGTCCTTACAACCCATAGCAGGGCCAAGAAAAACACACGAACTACCATCATCCCCCAAAGTATATCCTGGGCCACAAACACACCCTTCTCCATTACTGCACACACTACCGTTTAATATTCCGCCACAAGGCTGTTTTTTGTTGATTACAACAGTAGTATCTCTATCACTACCAAGACGAGGGTTACACTGAACAGTAACCAGTGTATTACCATCGGCACAATAATTTTGTACTGTTTGCACAGAATTGTACATACCATACAATACAACACCATTGTCTTGCTGTTCACAAACATCCACGTTGTTAAACGTTGTGGGTATTGCTGCAAATGCCAAGGCTGCGGCACTAATCAGCGCAAGCGTTGCAACAGCTAGTCGAGTATTAGTAACAGAAACTGTTTTAGTTTGAATTTGTGGAGGCATATGTATTGATTATCAGTGAAAAATAAAGTTAATGACAATGTAGTTGTATTGCACAAATACCTATTATAAAGAATCTAGTTCGGCTTCTAAACTTTCTAACTCTAGCACTACCACATCAACATTCTGTTCGGCAGTTTCTACATCTGTTTGGGCACTGTCTACATCTGCTTGGTGCGAAGATTGGCATAAGTCAGATTCTTCCATACATGACGCTTCTTCCTCTTCTGTCACATTATCACAACTAGTACACTCAGCACCGATCGATTCTAAATCATTTAGCCATTCCGACGCACTGTCTCTTCTGTTCTCCAGTTCTGCAAGCCGAGTTCGAGTACTCGCAATTAGAGTAATAAGCTCCTGTCGACGTGCTTCTCTATCAACAAGGCGTGTAACCTTGGCCATTGCAGCATCCCTAGCCTCTGGCAATATTATATCAACCTGACTTATTGCGTTTTCAATTAAAGCCTTAGCGTCTTCCGGGGCCATACCTTGTTTAACCAACACCTCATACATTGCTATTGCAGAAGCAATCGCAGCTGTTTTTGAGTTTTCTCCCAACTTGTCTGTTCCTAATACAAATAGTGCAGTCATTGTTATACGAGCTGCCTCAGTCTTTTCTGTTTCTACTAAAGATCGTGCAAAGACAATATTGGCGGCTGTAAACCGAGCTTCATTGTCCGGAGTGCTTGCAATAATCTCTTGCCTGTACACACCAAGAGCAATCTCATTGTACTCGACCTGTCGTGCCACACTAGGATCTACTGGTTCTGGAGCTGGTGCTTCTGGCTCTTCAGGTTCTGGAACTAGTGGTTCTTGTTCTGCAGGTACTTCTACACAAGAATCTCCCACACATTGCCCTGCGCAAGTAACAATCTCTACACTCATAAAATTGTTATCGTCGACACAACCTGCCTGCAATAAGCTACTCTCATCAATACACGTATTTTTTATTGTGCGGATATTTATATTAGCATTATCTACTATTTCAGCCCCAAAACTATTACCACCTCTAAGAACAACGTTACACTGATTACCTGTCGCTGGACTTGTGTTTGGTACAACACAAGCCCCATTCACACACTGAGTATTATCTCCACAACCCTCTTGTTGTACAACAATACTATTACCCGTATGAGAACAAGAAGTCACGACACGTGTTGTGTTGTTCTGACAATAATCACCCAGCTGAGCAAGAGTTTCACCATCCTGTGAAACAGTTGTAATAGTATTTTGATCTACACAACTAACAGGTTCTGCTATAGGAGGAGCTACTGCTGGCTCAACCCGTTCCACCTCGCTACTTATAATGTAATTCATCAACATACTCTTTGCAACATCAAAAAGTTGAGGACTAAGTTGATTATTCATCGCAATAAGTATAATATCTAAAGGATCCTCCACATCTTCAAGCGCTACAGCATTGTATACAGCTATCGCAGCCAGCCCTGCAGCAGTCTCTGGGTCCTTTCCAAGGTCTATAAGTAGTGCATACATCACAGAGAATGTCAGTTCTGCCGCTTCGGCATCAGACAAACCTTTATCCTTGGCTTTGTCGTACACTGCTTTAGCCGCCACATCTAGTGCTTTTTCATGAGGCGCATCAGCACCAATTGCAGCCTCAAAAGCCTCAAAAGCTATTTGTTTATATTCTGCTAAGTCATTTTGTTCTACAACAGGTTCTTCTTCTTCTGGTGGGTCTACTGGTGGTAATGCTGAGTCTAGACATGCAGCAAAACTCTCTTCCATAGTATCACAAGTTTGACCCAGACCGTTGGATGAATAAACATTTTCATAACACTCAAGCAATATCTCGGCAGTTTCTACATTCTCTTCGAGCATGGTGGACATTTGAGTAACACATGGTTCTAAACACTCCCCTCTTTCAGGAAAACAATTTGCTGAATTTGTACAGAAAGTTTCACAAACTTCTGTGACAGGGTCTACTCCTGGAACACACTGACCATCAAAATTACACTGTTCACCGACTGCACAGCTGAGATCATCTGCACAAGCAACTTCTTCACCGGCTGGAATACACATTCCTTTAAAACAACTAAGATTATCAGGACACAGGGCACCTTCCGCTTGTTCACCACACTCGTCTTCACTCACACAACTTAAACTGACTAAACTACAGAATTCATTGTCTTCACACTCTTCTATGGTACCAGCCACATTATCTCCATCAATACAACTCATTTTTAGGGTCTTTTGGCTGTCATCATAAGGTAGGCATGTGTTACCAAAAAAAGCAATGCCATTTTGTATACTCACCCCACTTATAGGTTGATCCTCATTAACTGGTTCCTGGCAAACATTATCTTCCAAATCCACCAACGCTCCGTCATGACAGTATTGCCCTACATTAGCCCCCTCAACTTGTGAAGTTATAACTTCGCCTGCTTCATCACAGCCAGCGACCACGAGCGTTTTTGCGTCTTTGCAATATGGGGATAGCTCTATTTCATAACCACTATTTGAATTATCAACCATCTTTGCTGTACCACTGCCGTCTACACTACAATGCAAAGCAATTTCATCTGGATCATATTGTAGTACAAAAGTTGCCAAAGTTGTGTTAAACTGGTCCACACATTCTTGCATATCATCCAGGTCTTCCTCTCCACAAGAGGGTGACTCAGCTGCAATAACGCATTCTTGGAATCCTTCCGTTAGTGTTGACAGGTCTTCTGGTGAAATCGGTAGATCTTCCTCCTCTTGATCTGCTGAAGGAGTGTTTACGTAATTACACAACACACAAAGACTTAATGCATCTACACCTTCTAAATTTCCACACACATCGTCACCGCAAACCAAACTACAACTTTCTGCAAATGTGCTGTTAGGTGTACCTGGGAACACATCACTAGAATCTTGTATACCGTCTTGGTCAATATCATTACAATCAGTAAAATCTTCGCCTAAGATCGGCCAATACTCTGATTCGTTTCCACAAGCCTCAAACGAAATTGTTCCAAAAATATTATCTCTTCCTGAGTTTCCAAACGTAACATCATCTAGACCAACACAGTAGAAGTCTCTAATTTCATTATCACAAGAGTTACTCTCTTGCATAACATTATTACTTGAACCAAAGATGGTTACACCTATCAGATTACCAGAGGTTCTAATATTTGTTAAAGTGTTATTATTAGAGTTTGATATATTAATACCTTTTTTGTGATTGCTGACTAACTGATTATCTATTAAGGTATTATCATGAGAACCACTCATTAACCTAATACCCTCACTGAAACCTGATACAGTACAATTCTTTATAGTTATACCACTTGAATTTTCCAGCTGAATACCATAACTTAAAGCCTCGTTAGTTCCCGAAATAACATGACTATTACAATCTAGTACAATATTATTTCCACCTTCAATAACGAAACAGCTACCACCTACACCAGCTAAATCACTTTCTAAGGTATATGTTGTGCCATCTTCCCAACCGTCAACTTTACAATCACTAAGCAACCCATCACCACCTGAATCTACTGGAAGATTACATGCTCCAATGTCCTGGTTACATCCTGCTACACAAATCCCTTCTCTCTCTACCACTCTAAGATCATCGCAAGAATGTAGAAACACAGAAGAATCCTCTCCTAATGTTTCACATCTGTTACGATATGGTTCTGTTTCACCGTTGGTATAAGTAATAGTGACACCACCGCCATCACCATCTTCAACACAGCTTTCCACAATGCGTTGTCCATTATCATCACCAGCATCACAAAGACCATCACCGTCAAAATCAACACCATCATTAGCTGTGTTAAAAATACCAGACGAGCAATCATCGCAAGCGTCAGCATCAACGTCAGAGCAGACATTAGGGTTGTTATCTTCAGAATCAGCTGGATCTAGAGAACCATCATTATCATCGTCTGGGTCACCAGCATCACAAAGACCATCACCGTCAAAATCCTCACCATCATTGGCTGGGTCAGGACCAATAATATTACCCAGAGCACAATCGTCACACAAGTCACCATCATTGTCAGAACACTGTGTGTTATCAAATGGGTGTGAGTCGTCTACGTCATCAACCCCATCACCGTCATCATCAGCATCAGCATTATCACCAACACCATCACCGTCAGAGTCGGCAGACTCATTCGGGTCATCAGGGAAAGCATCATCTGCGTCATTAACACCATCATTATCATCGTCTGGGTCAGCATTATCACCAACACCATCACCGTCAGAGTCGGCAGACTCATTCGGGTCATTAGGGAAAGCATCATCTGCGTCATTAACACCATCATCATCACCGTCACCATCACCACCTGCAGCAGCAACAGTAACAGTTCCGACCATACCAGAAGCAGCATGAGGGTCACACTGGTAATTGTAAACACCTGGTACTAAAAATGTATGTGAAAATGTCCAATTATCATTAGAAGCAACACCATTAGAAAATGATTCGGGATTCTCGGCAAAAGTATCTTGAGAACCATTTACGTTATGAAAACCACCACTATTTACCCATTGCACTGTTTGTCCTACTTCAATATTAATATTGTTAGGAGTAAACACATTACTGGATACATTAACCACGACATCTTCGTCAGGCACACCCTCACCACCATCTTCGTCTGGTTCATCACTCTCACAATCAAGTCCAATATTTATAGCGCTACCATCAGCATCAAGCGTGTCACAAATGAGTATATTATCAACCAAAACACTTCTTACTCCTTCATTCATAATAAACCCATAATCGGTGGCGCCCAATGTGACAACGGCTTGCGATCTTACCTGTCCCAAAGCTGTTTTAATCATATGATGCTGATCGGCGCTAAATATCCAGCCGCTAATATCTAAAGTATCTAGTGCATGCATCCTAAAAAACATAGACCCCATATCATTCACACCACTCACATCCCAACCACTCAAATTCAGACTTGTTAATGCGCTTGCTTTATAAAACATAAACTCCATTTTATTCACATTACTTACAACCCAACTACCCAAATCCAGACTCGTTAATGCGCTTACTCCACTAAACATGCTTCTCATACTATTCACATTACTCACATCCCAACTATCCAACCCTGTCAAATTCGTTAAACCAGAAGCATCTCTAAAAAAAGAAGACATGTTAGACACACTACCAAAGCTTGTAGAACCAGCTACCTCAAGTAGGTTAGGGTTACGTAATGAGCCTTCTAAACTTTGATAATTCAAATCACCAAAACTTAGTACCCTATCAACAGTTGTCTCCTCCCACAACCTTACATATCTTACGTCCCCAGAAATACTAATCCTAGCACGTTCGACAGTTGGGCCAAACTCATGATTCACGGTTAGGTAAATCCCAGAGTTGTTGTTCGAATCATAAGAACATACTGTATCAGTTTTCTCTCCAATTACTGCTAAATCCCCACGCACAAAACTAGGACAAGGACTATCAACTCCTAACCCATTTTCTCCAAAATCTATGTCAAAAGAACAGGTGTCATCATCTTCTTCCAATGGTATACACTTGGTTTGCAGTTTTAAAAAGGCGACCCCACCTGCAGGTTTAAATAATTCAAAAACCATACTATCTCCAACAATATCTCCAGCATCACCACCATCACCACCATCACCAGCAACCTCAACACACCCACCACCCTGACAAACCTGACCCTCACCACAGTCTACCCTAACACCAACTGGTAAATTATCAACACACTTCATATCTATATATGTAGTATCTGCGACACACTGATCGCCCATGGTTTGATCGGCGTATGTAACACTGCCAGTATCTTCAACCTGAACACACACTGGAACGTCCACTTGAGCCGCTGCCACACAATCACCAACACCGTCATCATCTACACAAACCTCACCATCACCACAAATCTCACCTGTAACAACCATACCATCCTCAGCACTGCAACTTAGCGCTGCCAGCTGATTATTATTAATACAATAGTTTGAAACATTCTCATTATTCAGTGTTACACCATCTTGGTTAGCAACACAAACCTGAGGTGGCGCTTCAGCACCTACACAAGTATTATTATCAGTACACACCTGATCACCACCACAATCACTATCCGCAATACACGCAACTGCCACAATCTTCACGTCATCAATATACATCTCACCTTTTTCTAATCCAAACACGAGACGGAAGTTATTAGCAACTACAGCCGGTGCGGTAAACGTTCTTTCGTATTTTTGCCAACCCCCATCTTCATTTGGCACTTCGGTAATAATACCATTATTATTAGCAAAATCTGGGTCACCCACTTCACCTTCTTCGTCTTCACCGTCAACCAACTTGGCTATAGCGTGTCCCCCTTCATCTAACCACACCACGTCATAGTCAAAAGATAATGTATAGTGACCACCCCCTTCAACAGGAATATTTTTTTGTTCAAATCCAGCATTTCTATTTACATTAAGTAATCGCAAAGATTGGCTTCCTGCATTTTTATGGTCAGCAACCTTTACCAATGCTTCTGGCGCACCGTATGCTATCCAACCAGGAACATTTTCTTCATTGAGACTAAAACTTTCAAAACCACCGTCTGTAAGGAGATTACCTTCAACCTGCTCACCAGCTGCTGCAGCCGCACGAGTACAGGCGCCGTCTTCGCAACCATTGGGGCATTGTACTGTGTCTTCAGGCAATAGCACTGGACCTAAAAGATTACAACTTGATTGTTGAAGGGAGTTGCCATTATCAACACAATTATCAGAAAGAACTTCTTCGCCAGGAATTGAAGCAGTTCCTTTTTTATATATATTTTGGTCTGGGTCAGTATCCACACAAGAGGCGGCTTCTCCAGAAACTATCTCACATGCACCATTTCGACACTTGCCTGCCTCATCATCTCCCACACCTTCCATACTTCCACAATCTTCTGCAGATGCTCTTATGGTTTTGTTACCATCATTATCAGCACTACATGCATAACTAATTAATGTGGTGTCACCAACACATGCATCCTCAGCCCCAACAGCTTGCAAGGATCCTGCTTCAGCACAATTAAAAGCATCAAGGTCTTCCACAACCGCAGCGCGATAGATATTTGTACAGCGTGTATTTGCCTGGTCTATTATATTTTGTGCTGTTGGTGCAACACCATCTTCAGAACACTCCACCAACAATTCTTCGTACATTAACTCTCCTTGCCCCTGACATGAATAGAGTGCGGTTGCAACACCACTGTCATTACAAGTTGCATCATAAGAAATATCTCGGACGCCGTATACCCGTACTCTTTCACGATCTTCTGGTGGTGGAGCTATCAAAAATGCCACGGCTGCTGCAGCAACAAGTGCAAGTGTTGCGACGGCTATCCGGGTATTGGTGAGAGAAACTGTTTTTGTTTGTGTTGGCATATAATAGTATTAGCAAGAAGAAAAATTATAATGAAAGAGTTGTGTGAGCCAAAAAGTCATCAAAAGCCGCTTCTGCTGCATCGCTATTTTCGGTCTTATACATACTAGTAAAGGTGTATAGATTTTCTGCGCCTTTGACAATATATACCACCGTGGTTTCACCTTTTGTTTCATCAACCGCAGTAATCTTTCCGTACTCATTAAACCGATCATCACCGCACAATTCTTTTGTTACCGTATAATTGCTTCCAGAAAAAAGTTCTGCATACGTTTTGGTAAAATCTTCTGTGTTTTTGCTCTTTCCAGAGATATCATCTGCAGCCCCTCTGTTTGCTGCCTCGTCATAATTCACCATACCAACCAACATAATATATGGTTCGTTGTTGAGTGCCTGTTCACTGTTTGCCAAATGTGTATGGTCTGTTGTAATACTTAGTTGATTGCCGAGTGCACTAACGCCGCCTTGCCTATACCACACATCATGATCTTTTTTATACTCAAATGTTAACCCATAGATAGGTTCATTATATGTGTAGTAATCACTTCTCTCGGCGTCTCCTTGTGTGAGTGCTCTAATTCTGTTTTGCACGCCTATGGTTCGAATATCGCTCACTCGTCTAATTGGCGTACCCTCTTGCAAGGTGTTAAATGGATTTCGTGTTGCGTTTTCTCCTGTAGCATTTGTGTCTACCACAATAATACGATCATCTCTAAATCCAAGTGCTCTAAAAACAGCAATAGACTTAATATGTCTGAGTATTTTGATTCTTGGATCACGTGGATCTGCTTCTATGCGATATACCTTGCTATCGTTTTTCTTTTTTACCAAAGAGTAGTGTGGTTGTACCGCCTTGCCATATGGAGAATCTAGAGACACACTCACACCGGTACTATACTTATCGAGAAGTTTTTTGTGTACATCTTCAATCCAATCTCTTCCGTACCCCAAACGAAGATACCCTTCCCAAGAATCAATCCAATACTTTTCGTTTCCAAGCAAAAGATACACTTTTGGATCATTAAGTGTTTTTACGACAGCACCATATTTTGGGTCGTATTTTGGCCCTTTTGGCATGAAGCGTTTTGTGTCTTTTGGGATACTCTCAAGCGTTGCCGTAGGAATTACGTTGACCGACGACCAAGAAGAAAAATAGGTCATAAACCGGCTTGCCTTACGAAAAACACGTCGTTTACATTCTTTTGTAACATACCACACCGCGGTGCTATTGCCTTTTTTGTAGGCTTTGTCTGTTTGTACAGGGCATGCTGCGGCAGAGACACTCGTAACAAAAAAACAAAGACATACAATGGTTAGTCCCGCACTCATGGCAATGTACTTCATACTCCTTTTTTTATTGATTTAAAATAATTATATTTATTATACCACACTTCATAAGAATGAGTAAAAAAGTTATTCACAAAAAAACCAGCATCTTCTCTTTGATACTGGTTTTTTATTTACTCGATCACTGTTTGCAACTCTTCTACAATCTTTTTTATTTTTTTATTTGGTTTTTTTGGAATATCGACAATCACTTTTACAAACTGACTCCCTCGACCTGACCCGCGCAAATATGGCACCCCAAGTCCTTTGAGTCTAAAATCCTGATGTGACTGTGTTCCCGGTGGAATAACCAGCTTCTTTTTTCCGTCAAGCGTAGTAATTTCTATTTTATCTCCAAGAACTGCCTGTGGGTAACTAATGTGTACTTGAGTAAAAATATCATTCCCTTCACGAACAAATGCCGCATCTTTTTTTACATGCACCACAACATACAAGTCTCCGGATTGCCCGCCTGGTCCAGGATACTCTCCATTTCCAGATAGTCTTATAGACGCACCATCATGAATTCCTGCTGGAATTTTTACGTTTATCACATTCTCTTTTTTTGCCACACCGTCTCCACCGCATTGTTTGCATTGTTTTTCTGGTGTTTCTCCTCGACCGCTACAAAGTCCGCACTGCACAACATTTTGCATTGCACCAAACATAGTTTGTTGCACGCGACGTACTTGGCCCTGTCCTTTGCATTCGTCACATTTTTTTATTGCACTGCCTGGTTCTGCACCTGATCCGGTACACACATCACAAGCACTATTTTTTGTCAGCTTCAGCTCTTTTTCTACACCAAACACCGCTTCGGTAAACGACAAGCCAATATCCATTTGCAAATCACTTCCTCGTGCTGCACCTCGTCGCCCTCCTCTACCACCAAACCCAAACATTTCTCCAAAAATATCTCCCAAGTCCACGCCATTAAAATTGACATTTGCTCCACCAAAACCACCTTGT
The DNA here is from genome assembly GCA_018661775.1 of Candidatus Magasanikiibacteriota bacterium. GTDB lineage: Bacteria > Patescibacteriota > Patescibacteriia > Magasanikbacterales > UBA922. The sequence continues at coordinate 10,731 of JABJHO010000015.1, forward strand.
CCTCTACTGGCACGCATAAAGTCTTCCCAATTCATGCCACCACCAAAACCACCTTGTTGCTCAAAGCCAGCACCAAATTGATCGTACTGTTGTCTCTTTTTTTCATCACCCAACACTTGGTAGGCTTCATTTATCTCTTTAAATTTTGCCTCATCTCCCGTTGCTTTGTCTGGATGATACTTGTGTGCAAGCTTCCGAAACGCTTTTTTTAACTCATCCTGCGACGCTGTTTTTTCTACACCTAATAAGTTGTAATAGTCTTTTGCCATAATACATTATTGTTGTACATTTCCATCACCCACATCAACACCTGTAAGATCGGCCACATTAAATACAACACGAAATGGTTTGCAATAAATAATTACCGAACGATAGGCTGTGACATCAACACCTTCTGGAAGAATATAGTGCTGTGTCCCAATGTTTCCTTTTAATTTTTCTACTTCTATATAGTCACCAAGGTCAGCCGCTGCGCGCACCTCACTGTTTTTTGACAATAACACACGCAAATCTGGTCCATTTGAGACAGCCAAGTCAACCAAACTCAATACTGTGTCTTTGTTCTTGCCAAGTGAGATAATTTTTGCGGTACCAGACCCTTCGTGTGCCACGTCCACAAAAGACCCTGATGCAATAACGTTTGCTGTATCTTGTGTTTCTTGGGCAGGGTTTTGTGTGTCAGACTCTTTTGCTTCTGTATCTAGCACATCTGACATAGATTCCTCCACCACCACATCTTCCATATTTTTTATATCTTCCATCTCTTTTTTGCCCACATCCACAGCACCTTCTTCTGCTGTACCCTGCTCCTCTGCCGCAACAAAGGTATCTATGGCTTGCTTGACTTCGTCTTGCTGTACATCCGTCAATGTTGTGTCTTCGGTGACTTCACGTTGAATAAACAGTGGTGAAATAAGC
>JABJHO010000051.1 GCA_018661775.1 Candidatus Magasanikiibacteriota bacterium
ACCTCTTATGCAATGAGTTCACAAATTTCCCCGAAGTTTTTACGACCCTTTTTTGCAATTTTTGCAATATTGTTGGATACTATAATAGTAAAGTACAAAAAGAGTCAAAAATTTTGTTATCCACTTGGGTATTTATATATAATGAAAAAACAATAGCGTATGCTTTCTAAGTTAAAAAAAATACCAAGTAGAAAAATTTTAAAGTATATCTTGATAAGTTCTTTTGTTTTGTCTATCGCTTATTCTTTTTATTTTAGAATTAATCCTGTGGTGGACGCAAATGCTTATGATAGGATTGCTGTAAATATAGTGGAAGGCTTTGGTTTTATAGAAGATAGAACTGTTAGCTTTGAGTATGATAAGTCAATTGTAAGGGCTGGTCCTGGTTATGAATATTTTTTAGCCGGTGTATATTTTGTATTTGGGCATAATTATGAGATAGTTTGGGTTTTACAGGCTGTGTTACATGTACTGTCTGCGTATATAATTTTTTTAATCGCAAAACAGTTGTTTAAAGATAGTGGAGAAAACATTGGTATTGTTTCTGCTGCTATTTTTGCGTTTAGTCCAGACTTAATAGAAATTTCTGCAATGCTAATGACAGAAACGCTGTATCTATTTTTTACGATATTAATTTTTTATTTATTTGTTAGGATTTATCAGGATGCCGGTAGTAAACCACTTACTGTGGTTACCGGTATTTCTATGGGTGCTGCAATATTAATGCGTCCGCCATTATTACTTTTTATCCCTGTATTTTTAGTTCTGTATCTTTATAGAAAACAGTATTCTTCGTCTATGTTATTTTTGGGGTCTACTGGTCTTATTATCTTACCTTGGGTTATTAGGAATTATACTATATATGATCAATTTATTTTAACCACCATGATAGCAGAATATAATTTATGGGTAGGGAATACACTATTGTCGGAAGGTGGTCAGATAGCAGGCGGTTTTAATGTTTTAGAAGATTATGTATCAAAAAATGGTTTTTTTGGATTAAAACAAAAAGCACAAATGGAATTTTTTACTTTTATTTTTACACACCCGTTTGTATTTATAAAGCTTACGTTTATTAGATTCATTAGGTATTTTAGTTTAATCCGCCCAATGGGTTTTTGGTTTTATCAGGTTGGTATAGGGCAAATGATTATGGTAACTTCTTCTTTGTTATGGATTGCATTTTTATTTGTTACTGGTTTTTCCGGGATGGTTTCTCTGCTTTTAAAGAAAAATAAAATATTTTGCTATCTTACAGTTTTAGCACTTACTTCACCACTTGTTCTTTTGCCTACTGTTGTGCAGTCAAGATATCGGTTTCAAATTTATCCATTTTTATGTATTTTTGCTGGATATTTCTTGGTTGTTTTTATAAAAGAAAAAAAATGGTGGAAAAAGAAAGAATTTTTTATACCAACTTTATTTTTAGTGGTGGTAAGCTTGATAGATGTGTCTTTTAGCCTTGATAAGGTTCTGGAGAGAGTTGGTAGATTATTTTAAATTATTTTTATGAAATCATTAGTATATCTTGCGAATGTTCGTATGCCTACTGAAAAAGCACACGGCATTCAAATTATGAAAACATGCGAGTCTCTGGCTGTGCGTGGTTTGAGAGTTGTCTTGGTAGTCCCTGAAAGAAAAAATTCTCACAAAGAAACTCCTTTCAATTTTTACAATGTAGAGGAGAATTTTTCTATTATTCGAAGTTGGTGTATTGATTTTATAGGTTCACCTGTGTGTAAAAAATTTTTCTACAATCTTGAGACATACACATTCTATCATTCAGTCAAAGCTTTTACTAAAAAAGAGTCTTTTGACATTTTTTTTACCCGTGACTTATATTTAGCATTAAAATTTTCAAAATTTAATAAAAATGTTTTTTTTGAGATACATAGTTTACCAGATAAGCCAACAAATAAATACAAGAAAACATGGAAACAGGTAAAGGGAATTGTGGTGATAAGTCAGGGTATAAAAGATGATTTAATCAAGTTTGGGGTAGACGAAAAAAAGATAACAATAGCACGTGATGCGGTTGATATTGGGAAATTTTCTGTAAAAGAGGAAAAACTTGAATCAAGAAAAAGGCTCGGGTTACCAAAAGATAAAAACATCGCTCTCTATGCGGGGCATTTGTATGGTTGGAAAGGCGCACATATCTTTGCACAGGCTGCAGATAAATTACCAAATACAGAGTTTTATGTTGTGGGGGGTACAGAGGGTGATTTGGTGAAGTTCAAGAAAAAATATAATTACAAAAATTTGCATTACGCAGGGTGGCAGAGACATGATAAAATTCCTGTATGGTTAAATGCGGTGAATGTGTTAGTATTACCAAATTGTGGTAGTGAAAAGATTACTACACATTACACGTCTCCAATGAAGATGTTTGAGTATATGGCATCTGGAACACCTATTGTGGCATCTGATTTGCCATCAATTAGAGAAGTGTTATCTAAAAGAAATGCACTATTGGTCAAGGCAGGGGGTGTAGAAGGTCTAGCGGAAGGAATTGAAAAAATCTTGACAGACGTACCTCTATCTCATAAACTAGCAAAACAGGCCAAAAAAGATGTTACTGATTTTAGTTGGGAAGGGAGGTTAAATGAAACAATAAAACATATAATAATTTAAGATATGATAAAGAAATTATTCTGGAAAATAAAAGAAGATTTGAAAAAAATATTTTATTATCCTGTTTGTAGTTTTGGTCCAAATTTATCACAAGATCACAAAGGATATTGGAAATTACGAAGAACGGGCGATGCTCCAGTGTTGTCTCACTGGCAAAAGCAGCGAGCTGATTTTGTGCTTGGTCTCATAAAACCGAACTCAACAGTTTTAGATATTGGCTGTGGAGATGGTGCGGTGTTACAGTATCTAAAGGATAATGCTGGGGTATACGGAATAGGTGCGGACATAGACGATAAGTCTGTTGAGCTGGTTAGGTCACTTGGTCTTGAGGCTATTAAAATGGATGTAACAGACTTAAATAGATTGAACGAATTACCAGAAGTAGATTACATAACAGGATTTGAAGTGATAGAGCACATGCCAAATCCAGAGCAATTCATTTATCTTCTAAAAGAAAAAGCAAGAGAAGGGTTTATTTTTTCAGTCCCAAATACAGGGTATTATACTCACAGGTTGCGTATGCTTTTCGGAATGTTCCCATTGCAGTGGATTGCTCACCCGGGAGAGCATCTTAGGTTTTGGACAGTTAGGGATGTAAAGTTTTGGGTGAAGTCTGTTGGTTTTGAGATGAAGAATTTAATTTTGTATGAGGGGTTGCCCATCTTGAACAAAATCTGGCCGTCAATGTATGCACAGGGAATAATAATACACATAAAAAACAAGGACTAAACCCCTGTTTTTCTTTTTTGCCATTTTTTTAACCTCCAGAGGTGTTTTAAGTATTGTCCAATTATCTTTCCATTCATTTTACTACGCCCAACTGAGCGATTGCGAAACATGTATGGCACTTCAATGAAATTTTTATATTTTCCCTTTACTAGGATTTCTAAAAGTATTTTGTAGCCGATTGGGCTTAGTTTTACCCCTTCAATTACACTGCGATGGATTAAGAAAAATCCACCCATAGGATCTCGTGATTGTATTCCTAAAAATCTTACAAGCGAGGTTGCAAGCATTGATGTTAATTTTCTGTGAATTGGCCACTTTTCTGCGCCACCGCCGGGCATATTTCTGCATGGTAGTACAATATCAAAACTTTTTGAATTTTCTATCATTGTTGGTAAAATTGATGGTGTGTGGGATAAGTCTGCATCCATGACACAAAGCAAATCTGCATCTGTTTCGTTAAAGCCCCGAATCACTGCTGTTGCTAAACCTCTTTCTTTTCTTTCAATCAATTTTATTTTAAATTTTGAGTTATTTAAGCATTCTTTAACAAAATTTTGTGTTCCATCACTTGAGTTGTCGTCTACTATTACAATTTCAACCCCCAAACATTTATTTGTTATTTTATTATGTACTTGTTTAAATTCATCAAAAAGCAGTGGTAGTGATTCACGTTCATTCAGGGTCGGTATTATTATTGCAATTTTCATAAATGACACATTTGTTTTATTTGGTAGAATTCATAACTTCCTATTTTTTCCTTTAATTCGTAAAATTCCATATTCTGATAAAGAGGGTTAAGTTCATTATCTCGTAGTATTATTTTATTATACATGTTTTGTTTGGTAAATTCTAACTGTTCTTTTCCTAGCTTTATTTTTTGGTTTATTTCTAGGTATTGATAATAATGGTGACTGTTAAGCCGAGCTGTTAATTCAGGCGTGTTTACTAGAAGTACATTATCTTTTTCTTCCACCCAATCATTCATAAATTTTGTTCCATGATCAATACTGCTTTCATGGCAACTCATGTCAGTTTTGAAAAGATGAAAGCCTTGTATGGTTATTAAAACTAACACTGCTCCGGTAGAAAATTTATATGCGTTTTGTTTATGTTTTGTTTGTAATAATGTGTCTAAACTGTGAACAAAGGTAAAAATTAACCATATATGCGCCATAAAAAAATAACGATACCAGCCAGGCGTCCGTAAGTAGGATAAAAAAGTAAATACAATAAAAAAATATATTATTATCTTTGTTCCACTTATTTTTTTGTATTGTTTAAAGTGTAATATGACTGCAGCAATTAAAAAAAGTAAAAGAATTGTAAAATGGATTGGAGTTGATTCTGTAAAAAAACGAAATAAATTTTGTATGATTAATTCTGATATATTGTCTTTTGCATATGGGTTGCTATAGTGTGCTAAGGCGCTCCTGAAAGCATTAATTGAGTTGAATTGGGTATAAAACCACCAGAAGAAAGGAATTAGTCCGGATACTATAAATAAGGAGACCTGACTTATCTTCTTTTTTATTTTTTTCTTAGAAATAAATAGAGTTAGCAGGATGCCGCCACCTAAGACTAAAAAATTTGGCTTTGTGGCTGCAGCCAGACCGAAGTTTAATCCAGCTAAGATTGCATGTTTTTTGTGCTGGAAATTTTCTTTTTCCCAATAAAAAAATGATAATAGTCCGGCTGTCATAAAGAATAACCCTGGAATATCACCTAATAAGTTTCTTCCATTACCATATAGTGGTGCAAAAAATATTAATAAAAAAGTAGAAAGGGTGGCAATTTTTTTATTATACAGAGACTTGTTAAGAAAAAAGAAGGTGATTATAAACAGTAAGAGGAAAAATACAGCAACATATCTTGCCTGAATGAATCCAACACCAAGCACTTTGTAAAAAACAGCTGTGGTGTAGAAAACAGGGTAGCCAACACTTATAATAGTAAGTGGCTCAAAAACCCCCGGTGCAGTTTGGACTGCCATTTTGTTTTGTGCTGCAAAATTATTAGCTATTTGTATATATATACCCTCATCAAACCAACTGGATGGATTGTGTTGTAGACAGTACGTTGTTAAATATATCCCTAATAAAATTAGTAGTAATGTGGGCAATATTTTTATTTTTTGCATACCTATTCCTGTAATTTTTGATAAACTAGAGCAGCAAAATCCTTTATTCCTTGATCATTTTTTACTTTTTCAAAATCTTCGTACCAAAGCTTAAAATGTTTAAATTCAAATGAATCATCAAGTACTGCTTCTACAAATTTTATCATTTCTTTTTTATCATATACAAATTCGTTAAGCTGTTGTTTTACTATTGTAGGTAAATTTTCTATATTTTTTATTCTTATAACAGATGAAAGGTTGTTAAAAAAGACTTCACCAAAAGTTATTACTGGTTTACCTAACAAGCAGGCTTCCCAGCCTAGAGTTCCTGTTATTGTGGTTACAAGTTTAGCATTTTTAACAATTTCATGACTTTTAGTACCAAAGCCAATTAATTTTACATTAGGTATTTTTGTTAATTCTTTATAAAATGATATTGGTCTTTTATTTTTCATTGAGGGGTGTTCGTTTACGTATAGTTTGTAATGTAACGGAAGCGACCTCGCAATTTGCCTAATTAAAGCAATTTGATCAAAATAAAAAGGAGATAATAAAAGCAGGGCTAATTCAGGCTCATAATGAAGTGGGAAGAATACGTAATCTTCATTGTAGTTTGGTTTACTACATAATTTAGAAATACCTTTTATTCCACGGTATTTTCTTTTTAATTGATAAAGAATAAATAATAAGGGGTTTTGGTCAGTTTCGCCGTAAGTAAAAAAAATTTTATTTTTAGAATAATTTGAATATAGAATCTTTAAATATTTTATTGATCTTATTATATTTTTGATTTTAAAAAGATTGTGCAACTTAGGTTGTATTTTTTTATTTAATTCATGATATTCCAGTTGTAGAGACCCTGTTTTTTTATAATTGTCAATAAATTCTATAGCTTCTTCTTTTAATTTGCTATCACCTTCATTTTTAAGTTGTTCAAATTTTTTTATAACCCCTGTCAATGTATTGTAATTTTCAGATATACATACTTGACTGCCAATTCTAGGATAATCAACATTGTATGTCTTTATCCCTAATTTTTTTGCAACATGATATATTATCAAGTGCCCAAGGGTTCCGATTGCAAAAAAAATAATAAAATCCGGCTTACTTTCTTTTAGCATTTTTTCTATAGATTTAGCACGGACTTGGAATATTAATAGTAGTGTTTCGTGATCGTGCATAGGGTCTATTTCTGCTGTTGTTTCTTCCTTTGGCCCTATGGACATCATTAGTTTTCTGTCTGTGTACAAATAAGACCATAGGTGCGGCTCTGAATATTCATCTTCAAATCTTCTTATATATTCAAGATCAATATCTTCTTTTTTGTAATTTTCATGAAGCTCGTGATCCACTAAAACAGGGTCATATTTTATATCATCTTGTGATTGGATAAATTCTTTTGCTCCTGGTGAAAAAATATATGCACAAAATTTGCTCACACCATGTTTTTTCTTTAACTCAAGTGCAATTGCGTGACCAAATTTGGCATATTGATTTTGAAGCACTATACACCCTTTCATATTGTTATGCTTTTTTTACTAAATAATTACCAATAGCTAGGGCGTCAAGACTACTAAGTAGGAATGCTTTTATAGCTTCTTTGGGTGAGCATACTATTGGTTCTCCGTGCATATTGAAACTTGTGTTAATTAAACTTGGAAGCCCTGTTTTATTTTCATATTCCTTTAATACTTGATAATAAACTTTATTATTTTCCTCACTTATCAACTGTGGGCGTGCTGTGCCATCAATGTGCACTGCTGCAGGCATGTTATTTTTCATATAATCTGTTACATGCAAGGCGATTGTCATAAATTGAGACGTGTAGTAGCTTTTCTTTAAATCCTCCTCTAAGTAGCAGTCAGAGGCTCTTTCCAATAGTGTGACTGGTGCAAATGGCATAAATTCAGTTCGACCTAGTCGTTTGTTTAGCCAATTATTTACTTTAGGGTCAGTAGCAGGATAAAGGATGGATCTATTTCCCAGTGCTCGTGGACCATACTCCATTCTTCCTTGAAAGAAGGCTATAACTTTGTTTTGCGCTAAAAGATTTGCGACTGATTTTGATATATCCTCTTCTTTAGTAAACTCTAGATTGTTTTTATTTAGTTCTTTTTCTATCTCTTCTTCAGTAAATTCAGGTCCAAAATATACATTATCCAGTTTGAAAGGTTTTAAATTAGAGTTATACTTGCTATAAGTAGATAACGCAGCCCCTAATGCCTGCCCTACGTCGCCCATACCAGGGTGTATATATATATCTTCAATATTTAAAGAATTTGTTATTTCCATATTTAATTTTACATTTGCAGTTACTCCACCAGCAAGAACAAGGTGTTTAATAGTCTCATTTTTTGTAAAATTATTTAATACCTCAATAATAACCTCTTCTAGTCTTTTTTGAAAAGCGGCAGCAAGATCTTCTTTGCTAAATTTTTCAAGATCTTTTGGTATTCTTTTGCCATTTTTGTGGTATTCATCTGCATATGTATAAAGTTTTGGAGATGATACTACAGATATATTTTTAACAACAAGAAGGGGTTTAATAATTTCATAGCAGGTGTCTGGGTTGCCAAATCCAGCAAGTCCAGTGATTTTACCAGCATGGCATTTCGGATCAAATCCCAGAAGTAGTGTTATTAACTCGTAGAAATTTCCAGCACTATGTAGAGTGGGTATCTCATGAATTTTATTCAGTTGTCCGCCGCTTCCACTCCAAAAACTCCATGAGTTACTAAAACTAGATCCTTCAATAATTGCTACAAATGCTTCGTTATGTCCAGATGTGTAGTATGCGCTTGCTGCATGGCAAAGGTCATGGTTTACAAATTTTATTTGTCCAGTAAAATTCTTCTTATAAAAATATTTTATAATTTTCCTTATTCCATTGTTTACATATCTACTCCGTATCAATCCTGATATTCCAGTTTGTTTAAGGAATCGACCTCTATCTTTTATTATGCCAGTTGTTAAAAAAGATTTTAAGGATTTTCCGCGTGTGTATACTATCCTTCCCATTTGATGCCAAAAAAAGTATAACATTTTTTTTAAACCTGGTTTGAAGCCTGTAAAAGCAATAATGTCTATGTCTGAATAGTTTTTGTTTGAAATGCGCAGCACTTCTTCTATAGATTTCCATGGTATACTGCCGTCTAATTTTATTCTAGACAACCTCTCTTCATTTATGGCTGCTACAATTTTTCCATTTTCAACAAGCGCGGCCCCGCTATCGTGTGTATCTACATGAATTCCTAAAGTACATGTGTGTTTACTAAGTTTCATATTATTTAATATATTTTTTTAGAAGATTTAATGTTGTGTAAGGTCCTTGGTTGTACTTTTTACCAATTATGGTAATTAAGTATATGTAAGTTACTCCTAATAATAAAATTATACCTGAAAATGTGATGAGATCTGTTTTTAGTATAGTATCTTTTAATGCATATATAGGCAACCCTAATAAAAAAGATAATACAAAAGGAATAAGAAAAGATATAAAAAAATCTTTATATAGAATTCCTGTTTCTTTTACTAAATAATGAAATGATATAAAAAAGATTGGTATTGAGCCTAGTATTAAAGCAAGAGCAGAGCCATTTATTCCAAATTCCCTTGTTAGGAAGAATAAAAGTAATAGTGTTGTAGGAATTTTAATCATTTCTAATTTTACTTTTTTATCTGGTTTTCCAACTGCGTTAAACACAGCATATGTTATTTCTGTTATAAGGTTTATGGTAAAGAAAATGAACAATAGTTTAAATACATTTGACATGGGTACCCATTGCTCTCCAATAAGCATGAAAATTAATTTTTGTCCTGCAAAAATAATCAAGAAAGCTGTAGGTACTGTAAAGAAAAAGAATAAATCAAAGCTTTTTTGCACCCCACCTTTTATTTTTTTAGTTGTGTTTTTTAATTTAGAGTATGCTGGAAAACTAACAGTATTTATAGTAGAGCTTAAGAAGCCTGGTATTACAGCAGCTAAATTTTTACCCTTACTATAAAGCCCCATAGAATTCACATTTGTTAAATGTCCTATAAGAGTGCTTTCCATGAAACTATACATTTGAGTAAGCCAACTCTGTCCTACAATCCACTTGCTATACCCAAATAAATTTTTTAAGTTATTAAATTTAAGTGTAAGCTTTGGTCTGTATGGGTGTAATATGTATGTGGAGACTGTTTGCGTTGTGTATAGAGCTAAATTACCAATAATAAGTGCCCAGTATGATTTAAATACAAGAACCGCTGTAACTGATGTTACTACATAGGCTATTTGTTTTGATATATTTCTTATGAAAATCTTTTTAAAATCTAGGTTTTTAAATAAATACACTTCGCCAACATTTGATAGGTGTTGTATTATAATAAAAATACCCCCCATTTGAATTGCAAGTGTTGCGTGTTCAACATGAAAAAAAAGTGCTATTTTTGGTCCAGCAAATATTGTAAAAGTAAATATTATGATGGATTTAAGCACACCAATAGTCCACATAGGGTTTAAATATTGCTTAATATGGCCTTGTTTCTGGATCGCTGCTGCTGAAAAACCAGTCTCGGTGGCATTTTGTAGAAATTTTGGTACTAAAAGCACAAAGGCAACAATACCGAAATCAGCAGGGGATAATAGTTTTGCGAGTATAAAAAAAGATATTAAGCCTATTAGCTTTTCTAAAATATATCCAAAAGTTAGCCATTTTCCACTAGTAATAGATTTTCCTAGAACACCTTCTTTGTTCATATACTTGTTTTGGAAGTATAAATAAGGTAATATTAACTTATCAGTAATATAATTTTATCCTTTTTTTAGTAAATTGTCCAGTCTTAATTAAGTATAATTGTTATGAAAGTAGCGTTTTTTAGCCCATCAGCTGATAAAAAAAATGGTTGGGGGGCTGTTACATCAGAATTATGTGACGCATATATAAAATTTTATAAAGATGTGGTTGATTTTGATTTATATTTGCCGAAAAGTGAAAAAAATAAAGAATATATAAAAAGACTAGGGTTTAATGGGAAAATACACTTTACTTTACCAGAGTTTGCTTGGTCTTTTAGAAATCCGAAAAGATTATCAAGCTATTTAAGGGGTGGGGCTTTGACCTCTAAGCCAGATTTGATTCATGTGTTAGATTTTCCGTATGCTTTTTCAGCTATGGTAAATTCAAAAAATAAAATACCATATATTATTACTTTGTGTGGTACATTCTATAAACCGTTTAAAAAAATTCCAGATAATTTTTTGTTTGGTAGAACATATAAAAATGCATCTAATATAAATGCAATAAGCGATTTTACACTTTCATCTGCTAAAAAAGAGTATAAAATAAATGAAAATAAATTATCTATTGTGCATGCAGGTGTTAATTATGATAGATTTGCTGCACCTGTTGACTTTAATTTTTTAAAAAGTAAGTATGGTGATAATAAAAAAGCAATTGTTGGGGTGGGTGCGTTGAAAGGTAGAAAGGGTTTTGATATTGTTATCCGTGCCATGAAAGAGGTTTGTCTTGAGGTTCCTGATGCAATATATGTAATTATTGGTTCTGGAACTGATAAAAATTCATTAAAAAGTGTTGTAAAAGATTTAAAATTAGAAAATAATGTGTTTTTTGCGGGTCGTGTAAGTGATGATCAGTTACCAGCTTATTTTCACTTTGCAGATGTGTATTGCCACACACCTAGGTATACAGAAGGTGCCTTTGAAGGTTTTGGGATAGTTTATCTAGAGGCAGGTGCTGCTGGCAAACCTGTTGTAGGAAGTAGGTCGGGTGGAGTGCCTGATGCCATAATTGATGGAAAGACAGGTATTTTAGTGGATGAGAATGATGTTGGCGGTACTGCAAAAGCTTTGATAAAAATCTTTAAAGATAATGAATTAGCAAAAAAAATGGGAGAAAATGGTAAAAAATATGCAGAAGAGCATAAATGGAAGAGTATTGCTAAAAAATATATAGAGCTATATGGCACTTTTGTGGTTAAGTAGTGGCTACAGAACCTCTTTTTAGGTTTGCATTTTTATGTATACATTGCTAATATAAAAGTCATTAAATATATTGATAAAATTTATGTCATTTGATTTTCTAAGAGGTAAGGTGGTTTTAATTACAGGTGGGACTGGATCTTTCGGTCAACAATTTGTAAAGACATTGCTTGAAAAAACTGAAGCTAAAAAAATTATTATATTTAGTAGGGATGAATTAAAGCAATCACAGATGATGGCTACTTTTGCAGACCCGTATGAAAAATTGCGTTTTTTTATTGGAGATATACGTGATTTAGATAGACTACAAAGAGCTTTTAAGGGGGTTGATTATGTTATTCACGCAGCAGCTCTTAAGCAGGTTCCTGCACTAGAGTATAACCCTTTAGAGGCGGTTAAGACAAATATATTAGGTACGCAAAATATTATAAATGCTTCATTAGATCTGGGTGTAAAAAAAGTACTATTAGTTTCTACTGACAAAGCAGCAAACCCTGCTAATTTGTATGGTGCGACTAAATTATGCGCTGAAAAGCTTATAATAAGTAGTAATGTTTATTCGGGTTTTGATTCTGTAAAGTTTAGCGCTGTTAGGTACGGTAATGTTCTAGGTAGTCGTGGTAGTTTACTTCAGGTGATTGAAAGGCAACGTGAGAAAGGTGTGATAACCTTAACACATGAAGATATGACTAGGTTTTGGATAACTCTTGATCAAGGTGTGAAACTAGTTTTGAATTCATTAGAAAAAATGGTTGGTGGTGAAATTTTTATACCAAAGATATCTAACATGAAAGTAAAAGATTTTATAGAGCATGTTGCACCAGAATGTAGGTTAGATGTAGTTGGTATTAGACCAGGAGAAAAGTTGCATGAGATTTTAATTACACCAGAAGAAGGAAGACACACTTTGGAATTTGATGATATTTTTGTAATTTTACCAGAATATGATTGGTGGAATCATGACACTCATACTTCTGTTCATTATGGTGACGGAGAGTGTGTTGGTGATGATTACTGCCTTTCAAGTCAAAATGATTCTAATTGTCTTAGTAAAGAAGGGTTGGATGATCTATTAAGTAAAATATGATACCTTACGGGCGCCAATCAATTAATCAAGATGATATAGACTCTGTTGTTGAGGTGTTAAGGTCTGATTATCTTACACAAGGTAAAAAAGTGTCTGAGTTTGAAGAAAATTTGGCTAGATATTGTGGTTCAAAATATGCTGTTGCTGTGTCTAATGGTACTGCTGCTCTACATACTGCTTTTAATGTTATTGGTTTAAAAGAAGGTGATGAATTTATTACTTCACCCCTTACTTTTGTAGCTACATCTAATGCTGGTTTTTGGCAGGGTGCAAAACCAGTTTTTGTGGATATAGATCTTGATACTGGGAATATTGATGTGGATAAAATTGAAGAAAATATTACAAGTAAAACAAAAGCTATTGTGCCTGTAGATTATACAGGAAGACCTGTGGATTTAGATAGAATTAGAGAGATAGCAAATAAACATAATTTAAGTGTAATAGAAGATGCGTGTCAGGCACTAGGTGCAGCATACAAAGGTAGTAAAATAGGTTCTATTAGTGACTTAACTGTGTTTAGTTTTCACCCTGTAAAAAATATTACAACAGGTGAAGGTGGGGCTATTTTAACTAATAGTGTGGAATACTATAAAAAAATGAAGAGGTTTATTACTCATGGAATTACAAAAGAAGGTCTAGATGAAAAACTTGGTCCTTGGTATTTTGACATGGTTGATTTGGGTGTTAATTACAGGTTAACAGATATGTCCTGTGCTCTTGGTGTCAGTCAGCTTAAAAGATTAGACTCTTTTGTGGAGAAAAGGTTTGAAATTGCAAAAAGATATAACAAGGCGTTTAAAGATTTTGGAAATATAATTACACCAAAATTAGACACTGATGATATACAATCTGCTTGGCATTTATATGTAATTAGATTAAAAAAGGGTGTTTCAGAAAAAAGATTAGAAATTTTCAAAAAATTAAGGGAGTCTGGTGTAGGTGTTCATGTGCATCACATACCTGTGCACATGCATAATTACTATAAAAATTTGGGGTATAGTTCTGTTGGTTTAGAGAATGCTGAAGATTTTTATAATTCTATTATTTCATTGCCTTTATATCCAGATTTAAGCCTGGAAGATCAGGATTTTGTGATAGATTCTATAAAAAATATTATATGAATTTAATTAAAAAGAAAGATTTAATTGAGGGTAATAATTTATTTTTATCAGTCTTACTTGAGGAACATGCTACAGATAGATATGCAGGGTGGCTTAATGATAGTTATGTAAATAACTACCTAGAAACAAGAGAAGTTTCAAAAACAGATTTAGTGAATTATATAAATGAAAAATTTTTAAGCGACAACTCTTTATTTTTTGGTATTTTTTTTAAGGAAAATAGTAAACATATTGGGAATATAAAATTAGAACCAATTGATTTTGATAAAGAACAGGCAACATTAGGAATTATTATAGGTGAAAAAGAGTATTGGGGAAGAGGTCTTGCGACAGAGGCAACAAACTTGCTTGTTGATTACGCTTTCAGTGTGTTGGGTCTAAAAGAAGTTCGGCTAGGTGTTGTTTCTGAAAATAAAGCTGCAATAAAAGTTTATGCAAAGTGTGGATTTAAGGTTTTTGAGATAAAGGAAAAAGCGATTGATCATAATGGAGAAAAATTTGATCAAGTGTTTATGCGTAAATTAAATTATTAACTTTGAAATATGTCTGAAAGAATTATTAGTAACCCAAAAGATCTTGTTAGGTGTGCTAAATGTGTTATGCCAGAGACACAGGAGTCAATTATGTTTAATGGTGACGGTGTGTGTAACATTTGTAGAAATGTTGAATTTAAAGATGATAAGATTGACTGGGTGGCTAAAAAAAATGAATTTTTGGATTTAATTAGTAAATACAAAGGTAAGTATGAGTATGATTGCATAGTTCCTTTTTCAGGGGGTAAAGATAGTACATATACTTTGTATTCTTTGGTTGTGGATTACGGTCTGAAGCCATTAGTCGTTTCTTATGATCATCATATGTACAGACCTCAGACTGTAAAAAATAGAGAAAAAACTTTAAAAAAATTAGGTGTAGATTTTGTATCTTATAGAACAAATTGGCATTTGGTAAAAGATTTAATGAGAGTAGGTTTAGAAAGGAAAGGTAATATATATTGGTATGAAGAGACTGGTATTTTTGCATATCCTATGCATATGGCGATTAAATTTAATGTGCCGTTTGTAATTTGGGGGGAACCTTCAGCAGAGTATTCTGCATATTATGATTATGATGATAGTGAAGAGGTTGATGAGACAAGGTTTAATATGTTTGTAAATATGGGCATAACAGCCCAGGATATGGTTGGTTTTTTAGACAATAAAGATTTTACATTAAATGACTTGAAATTTCATATTTATCCAGATAGAGGTGATTTAAAAAAAATAGGATGTAGGTCTGTGTGTCTTGGTAGTTATCAGCCATGGGATGTAAAAAGACAGGTAGAAGTAATTAAAAAAGAAATTGGCTGGGAAGGTGATCATGTTGAGGGTGTATCTCCAGAATATAATTACGAGAAAGTGGAAGATATGTTACAGGGTGTGCAGGATTATTTAAAATATATAAAGCGTGGCTATGGTAGAATGAGTCATTTGTTGTCAATTGATATTCGTAATGGTAGATTAACAAGAGAAAAAGCTCTTGAGATGTTGGATAAATGGGAGGGGTTGCGCCCTGCAAGCCTAGATGTCTTGTTAGGTTGGCTAGGTATTGATGAGGAAAAGTTTTATGAAATTACAAAACGCCATACTGTTAAACCTTGGTCTCATAATCCAGAAAATACTAAAAAAGGTGAACCGCTTCCTGATATGAAATATTGGGTAAAATAATAAAAATATGATTGTGGTAGTTGATTATGGTATGGGGAATTTACACTCTATTGCCAAAGCATTGGAGTGTGTGGGGGGTAATGTTTTGGTTAGTAGTAAAGGTGAGGATATTAAAAAAGCTGATAAAATAGTCTTGCCTGGTGTTGGTGCGTTTAGAGATGGAGTTGCCAATTTAAAAAAAAGAGGATTAGATAAAATACTTATTAGTGAGGTTGAAAAGAAAAAGCCGTTACTTGGAATTTGTTTGGGAATGCAGCTTTTAGCTAATAAAAGCTATGAATTTGGAGAATATGAAGGTCTTAGTTTAATAGATTCAGAAGTAAAGAAATTTAATGAAAGTATCCAATTAAGGGTCCCTCACATGGGATGGAATAATATCGAAATATTAAAGGATCACGTTTTATTAAAGGGAGTAAAAAATAATTCTGATTTTTATTTTGTTCATAGTTATTTTATGGAATGTAAAAATAATGAAGATGTTTTTGCTGAATGTAGTTATGGTAGTAACTTTCCAGTGATTGTGGCTAAAGACAATATATTTATTACACAATTTCACCCAGAAAAGAGTCAAAAAAATGGTTTAAAAATATTAAAAAATTTTGCTGGTTGGAATATGTAAACATATGCTTAAAAACAGAGTTATACCAATTCTTTTGCTAAAAGATGGTAGAGCGATAAAAACAATTCAATTTGATAAGTATAGAGATGTTGGTGATCCTGTAACAACAGCCAGAATATATAATGCGCAACGAGCTGATGAACTTATGTTTTTGGATATATCTGCAAGCAGCGAAGGAAGGAAGACATTGTGTAATATAGTAAGGGAGGTTGCTGAGGAATGTTTTATGCCTTTATTGGTTGGTGGAGGTGTTTCAAGTATTGATGATATCAGGTTGCTTTTATGTCAAGGGGCTGATAAAGTAATTATAAATACGGCCGCGTATGAAATACCTGGATTTATAAAAAGAGCATCTGAAAAATTTGGATCTTCTACCATTGTTGCTTCAATAGATGTTAGAAAAAATAAAGAAAAAATGTACGAGGTTTATGTTCGTAGTGGTAATTACTCAACTGGATTGAATCCTGTTGAGTGGGCAAGGTCCTTGGTAAATGAAGGCGCTGGGGAAATAGTGATAACTTTAATTGATAGAGAGGGGGTTATGAAAGGCTTAGATATAGATCTTATAAAATCAATTACTGAATCTGTAAATGTTCCGGTAATTGCTTCGGGTGGTGTTGGTAGTTTAAAAGATTATCAACTAGGTTTTGAGGATGGTGGAGCTCAGGCAGTGGCAGCAGGTAGTATATTTCATTTTACAGACCAAAATCCAATTATGACACGAAATTATCTTTATAATAATAAGGTTAACATAAGACCATAAAAATAAAAAATATGAATACATTTACAATAAAAACACCAAAAGGAGAAAGAAAAATCGGTCCAGGGGAGCCGTGTTTTATTATTGCAGAAGTTTCTGCCAACCATAATCAGAAATTTGAGAAGGCCGTTGAGATTATAAAAAAAACAGCAGAGGCTGGTGCAGATGCAGTAAAGTTTCAAACATACACACCGGATACACTTACTATTGATTGTGATAAGCCGGCCTTTGTTTTTGAGGGAGATGAGAATCCTTGGAAAGGGCAAAAGCTTTATGATTTGTACAAGACCGCTTATACACCTTGGGATTGGCTGCCAAAGCTTAAAGAAGAAGCAGAAAAAGTTGGGTTAGTATTTTTTTCTACAGATTACGACATAACTGCTGTCGATTTTATGGAAGAAATGGGTGTTGAATTACACAAAATTGGTTCTTACGAGGTTACACATATACCATTATTAAAACGGGTTGCTGAGACAGGAAAGCCAGTAGTCCTATCAATCGGTTATGCATCTTTAGAAGAGGCAACTTTAGCTATATATACTCTAAAAGAAAATGGGACGAAAGATTTGGTAGTTATGCATTGTACTACAACATATACAGAGAATCCTGAGATGGATACGATGAATTTACATAATATCCAAGATATATCAAAACGTTTTGACGTTATTTCTGGATTTTCTGAAAATGCTGGTGGGGTTGATAGTACTGTGCAGGCCGTATTGGCTGGAGCACGAGTAATAGAAAAGCATGTTATAGATACAAAAGAAGAGTCAAGTCCTGATTCAAAATTTTCAATTGATACAAATGAGCTTGCTGAGTTAGTTAAAAAAGTTAGAGAAGCAGAAGTGTCACTTGGAAAAGTAAACTATGGGCCAGCGAATGAAAAGGAAGTGTATAACATGAAGCATATGAGGAAATCTCTATTTATTGTTGAAGATGTGAGAGCAGGAGATGTTTTTACAAAAGAGAATCTTCGGGTTATCCGTCCCGGTATTGGTCTTTCTCCAAAACATATGGATGAAATTTTGGGAAAAAAAGCTTCTAGTGATGTTGAAAGGGGAGAGGCGATGACTTGGGATTTTGTTAAGAGATAGGTTGATTTACTTGTGTTGAAGCGATGTTTATGATGAAGGTTTTATCAATTCTGAAAGATCATTAAGCACTTCAGAAAATGATTTTATACAAATTAAACCAAAAGAACATACTTTTTTTATTACCTTTGAAGAAGAGGGGTCACCATTAGATATAAAAAATATAGAAATAAGGAATGCTTTTTCTGATGAGAAAATTTTACATACTACTAGAAGTCTTGATTATTCAGCAAGCCTTTGATGTCTGAAAGATTGAAAATATTTTAATTATTTTTTATTATGATTAAGTACGGATTAAAATTGTGGTCAAATAATACAACCTGGTTTGAAGAAGCTGTGTCTTTGTATAAGAAGGGTGCTTATGATTTTATAGAGATCTATAGTAACAGTACAATTCCACACGATTACGCTGCCTTAGAAAAGATTAGACATCTACCTGTGTTCGGTACTCATATTGGTCATTTAGATAAGGCAGGGTTTCATAAGTTTTTTTTGACTGACGATCAGTTTGAAGCTTGGAAGATGACTACTGACATCGCAGATTTTTTTGATGTAAAGCATATTATTGTTCATCCGGCCATTACCCATACAGCGGAAACATTTTGGGAAAATTTGGCTAAACTAAATGACGAGAGAATTTTGGTGGAAAATATGCCTGTGAATAGTCCATTTGGCGATCCAGATAGGGAATTTGGAACTAAGCTTGAAGACATTGGACATATTCGAGAAAAAAAAGAGATGTGCCTTGATGTAGAAAAAGCAGTGAAAGCATCTATTTATCATAAAGTACCTTATAAAGAATTTTTGAAAAAAGCAGTAGAAATTATGAAACCAAGCTACGTTCATATTTCTGGTGGGAATATTACAGACCCAATTGATCAGCATACAGATTTATGGGAAGCAGAATTTGATGTTGCTTGGGTTAGAGATTTACTTGAAAATCAAGAACAAGATATTTACCTTGTTTTTGAAACACCAAAGAACGGACAAGATTTGCAGAATGATTTAAAAAATATGGAGTATTTTAAAACTGTATGATTATTACACTTTTGATGGATAATCCTAAAAGTTGGTTTTATCCATTTGCTGAAAATTTAAAGGAAAAATTAGGTGGACTAGGTCACGAAGTTGAACTCGTTCATACTACAGACGACATAAAAGATGGAGAGCTAGCGTTTTTTTTGAGTTGTGAGAAAATTATAAAGCAACCAATTAGAGATAAAAATAAGCACAATCTTGTTGTACACTCTAGCCCCCTGCCTGCTGGGAAAGGTTGGTCTCCGATGACATGGACAATACTAGCTGGAGAAAATGTTATAACAAGTACGCTATTTGAAGCAGTAGACGCCGTGGATGCTGGAGTTATATACATACAAAATTCAATTACCTTTGAGGGTGGTGAATTACTTCCAGAATTACATGCTGCCCAGGGGCAAGCAATTGTAGATATTATTATAGAATTCTTATCAGCTTATCCTGAGGTGATAGAACGAGGAGAAGAACAAGTTAGCGAAGAAAGTTTTTATGAAAGACGACGTCCAGAGGACAGTAAATTAGACCTAAATAAAACAATTGCTGATCAGTTTAATCTATTGCGAGTTGTAGATAATGAAAAATATCCAGCATTTTTTAATTATAAAGGTAGTAAATATATTTTGAAAATCTATAAAGATAACAATTGAGTTATGCCATTGTTTAATGCCGACAATTTTTCAAATTCAGTTATTAGTTATAATGATGTTGATTGTGATAAAAATTTATTCAACAAGATTTTGAATAATTATTTTAGCGAATATAATATTAAGGGTGTAAGCCAGGTAAATCGCTCAGAGATATATTCAGAAAATTATAAGGTTATTTTGCAAATTGATGGAAATGATAAAAATATTTTATTGAGAAAATATAATTCTTTAGAAGAAAGTCAAATTAAGTTTTATCTGTTGTTTTTAAAAAATTTACAACAAAAAGGTGTGCCTGTTGTAGATGTTGTGAAGACAAAAAATGATTTATTTTATGTTAATGTAGGTGGTTCTCAGTATGCGGTATTTGACTTTGTTGAGTCAGATCATTTTAAGGCTAGTGAGGAAGCTTTTATTTCAGTTGCAAGGTCGGTAGCGAAAATGCATAAAGCTTTTTCGGGTGTTGATACTGAAATTATTAAAAAGATTGATGAATTAAGTCAAAATGGTGAGGCATATTTTAATAAAATTAAATTTTACTCAATAAAAGATTTTAATGATATAGAAAAAATTATTAATAATAAAAAAAATCTTTCTATAGAAGATAAGTGTGTATTAGACAAATTACCTCTTTTTATAGAAACAGTTGGGTTAATTGAAAAAGAAAGTATTAATTTAGGAAAATTAAATAAAGGTTTAATACATTCTGATCTACACCCACATAATTTATTATTAGATGGTGAGTCTGTAAAAGCAATAATTGATTTTGATGGAATGAGGGTTAGTCAGGTGGCTCGTGATGTGGCGTTTGCAATTTATCGTTTAGGTAGGCAATTTTTTGCAAATGGTGTTTTATCAGTAGATAAGGATAAAGGTAATGATTTGGTAAAACTATTCGTTGGTGAGTATGAAAAAATAAATTTAATTAGTAAAGAAGAGAAGCGATTAATGCCATTGTTAGTTAAGGATGAGTTTATTAGAAAGATATTATTTGTATTGAATGGGGTGTATAAAGAGGATAATCACACTTGGGCAAAAGATTTGCCTAAGTTTCTTGTATCTATTGGTGAGATAAATTATTTTTGGAATTAGTTGTAACATATTATGAATAAAAAAGATTCTTTAAAAGAAATATTAAATTACACACCTTCTGGTGCGCAGACATTAAGTAAAAATCCTACCCAGTATGTGGTTGGTGTAACACCTTTAACTATTGATAGGGCTGAGGGTGTGTATCTTTGGGATGCTGAAGGTAATAAATATTTAGATACTTTACTCGCTTTGGGTCCAATGATTTTTGGTTATGCAAATAAAAGGATTAATAAAGTTGTTATAGATCAGATCGATAAGGGCGCGATATATTCTTTGCCATCTAAGTATGAATTACAATTAGCTAAACTGTTAAAGAGTGTTGTGCCTTGTGCAGAAATGAGTAAATTTGTTTTAGATGGAAATGATGCTACAACTGGAGCTGTGCGTTTGGCTAGGCATATTACTGGGCAAGATCATGTTGCTAAATGTGGTTATCATGGTTACCAAGACTGGAGTATCTGTACAAAGGAAGGTAGAAATAATGGAGTTCCTGAAATAACAAAAAGTCTAACGCATGATTTTAAGTACAATGATATTGATTCATTGGAGAAAATTTTTAAAGAATATCCAGGTAAAATATCTGCGGTAATATTGGAGCCTGTTTCAGCTGAAAAACCAAAGGATAATTTTTTACAAAGAGTAAAAGAGGTTGCCCATAAAAATGGTGCATTATTAATCTTTGATGAAATGGTTACCGGCTTTCGATGGTCTCTTGGTGGGGCGCAAGAATATTTTGATGTTATTCCTGATTTAGCTTGTTTTAGCAAAGCTATTTCAGGTGGTTATCCAATAGCGATAATTTCAGGAAAAAAAGAATACATGTCTCGTATGGACGAGGTCTTTGTTTCCACTACTTTCTCAGGTTCGGTACTTGGTCTTGTGGCTGCAATTGAAACAATAAATATGATGAAAGAGTTTGGTGATGTGCAAAAATATATGCATGATCTTGGTGATTATTTTATAAACGAAGGTAATAAAATAGTAGAAGAAAATAATTTACCAGTTGAATTTACAGGATATGGCCCACACCCTGTAATGGTAATAAAAATTGATGATGAATATGAAAATAGATTATTTAAGTCCTTTATATATCAAGAAATGAATAAGGCTGGTATACTTTTTAGCAGTTCTTTAATGATTGGGTATGCACACAAGCAAAAGCATATTGATTTTATTTTAGAAAAATTTAGAGAAGTTTGCGTCAGTCTTTCTGCAATAAAAGATTTGAAAGATATTCAAGATTTACTTGATGGTGACGTGGTTGCGCCTCGTACAGTAAGATAATTATGTATATGAATAATATAAAAACAATAATCTTTGATTGGGGTGGTGTTATGTGTAGTGAGGGTGAACCTTTTTCTAGTTTAGCTCTACAGAAGAAGGTTGGTAAAAAACCAGATGAAATGGTGTTGGATGTTTTAGATATATATAATGATTTTTATCGTGGGGTTTATAATGATAAAGAATTTTGGAATTTAGTGAAAAAACACTATAGATTGGAGGAAGATGATAGTATAAGTAATAGTGAATTAAACCAAGCATATCTGAAATCATATTTTTTTTGGCCAGAAATGTTAGATTTTGTAAAAAGCTTGAAAGGTAAATATAAAGTTGGTTTATTGTCTGATATGAATAAAATTATGCGTGATCATATACAAAAAAAACATACTTTGTCCGAAGTTTTTCAAGAGCAAATGTATAGTTGTGATAAAAATATTAATCTAATCAAAAATGACGGACCAAAAATATTTGAATTAATGATGAAAAAAATGGGTGAGGATAGTCCGCAATCTTGTTTATTTATTGATAATTCACAAAATAAAATAAATGTAGCAAAAAAATTTGGTATGCACACACTTTTATTTAAAGATGTTGATAGTTTTTTAGAAGATACTAAAGATTATTTGTAGTATGAAAAATATATTAGTTATAGGTGGGGGTTCTATAGGAAAACGCCATATGCGTAATCTTTTAAGTATTGGTGAGAAAAATGTTTTTGTAGTTGAGCCAAACGAGAAAAGAGCTTTGGAAGAGATTGAAAAGAAACACAATATAAAAACATTTCGCTCTTTAGAGGAGGCTTATGATGAGATAAATTTTGACATAGCTTTTGTGTGTAGTCCATCAGTTTTTCATATTGAAAATGCAATGTTTTGTGCAGAAAAGGGGTCTGACTTATTTATTGAAAAGCCTTTGTCCCATAATTTGGAGAAGGTTGATGAGTTGTTAAAAATAGTAAAAGATAAGAAGTTAATTACTATGATAGGTAGTAATTGGAAATTTTATCCCTTATTTAAAAAGATGAAAGAGTTAATAGATGGTAAAGCAATTGGTAAAATTTTTTCAGCTAGGTGTCAATTTGGGCAATACTTACCAGGTTGGCATCCATGGGAAGATTATAAAAATGGTTATAGTGCTAATAAAAAATTAGGTGGTGGGGTTTTACTTGACTCTCATGAATTTGATTACCTCACATGGTTTTTAGGTGGGGTAAAAAAACTAGCGTGTTTTGCAGACAAAGTAAGTGATTTAGAAATTAATACTGAAGATGTTGCAGAAACCATCTTACAGTTTGAAAGTGGTGTGATAGCAGAAATACATGTGGATTATTTACAGAGATTTTATCAAAGAAATTTTGAGTTTTTTGGTGAGTTGGGTACAATTAAGTGGGATACGAATGAAAAGAGTGTGGAATTGTTGGTTATTAATAAAGAAAAAGAGGTCTTTAATTTAAATAAAGAGTATGATATAAATGATATGTATATTGATGAAGTAAGGCATTTTTTAGATAGTGTGCAGAAACGTCAGGATAGTTGTACAAATATTGAGCGTGGTGCGGAGGTTTTGAGATTGATATGTGCCTCAAAGGAGTCCTCGTTGAATAACTCTGTATTTATTAATTAAATTATATGTTAATACAAAAAAATAAAGTAACCATAGTTTGTGAAATGTCACAAACTTATGAAGGAAAATTTGATGTTGCAAGTAAATTAGTAGGCGCGGCAATAGACGCAAAAGCTGATGCTATTAAGTTTCAAGTGTTCAAAGCAGATGAGCTTGGTACAAAGGATTATAAACATTATGATCTTTTTACTTCACTAGAATTTACACCAGAGCAATGGGGTGATCTTATAAAACAAGCGCAAGACGGTGGAATATTGGCTTTTGCTGATGTGTTTGGGTTGGAGAGCGCTCAAATGCTTATTGAAAAAAATATTGATGGATTTAAAATCCACCCGACCGATATAAAAACCCCGCCCCTACTGGAATTTTTGGCAAAGTCTGGTAAACCATTGATGCTTTCAGTTGGTGGTAGTCATAGGGAGGAAATTGAAAAAGCAATTTCTATATTGAATGAAAATGGTGCAAAAGAAGTGGTGTTGATGCATGGCTTCCAGAGTTACCCTACATTAGTGGAGCATACAAATTTAAATAAAATGAGTCTTTTTAAAGATGATTTTGGCTTACCTGTTGGATTTGCTGATCATATAGATGGTGATCATTCTATGAGGTATGACTTATGTGCGATGGCATTGGCTATGGGTGCAAGTGTGTTAGAGAAACATATTACTCTAGATAGAAAATTGAAAATGGAAGATTATGAGTCAGCGCTTGATCCTAACGACTTTAAGGATTTTGTTGAAAGAATGCGTGAACTTGAGGGCGCGCTTGGTGAAAAAAGCCTTAAATTAACAGAGCCAGAAATTGTTTATCGTAAAAGCACTAAAAAACACATTGTAGCTGCTGTTGATTTAACCGCTGGTACAGTTTTGAGAGAGGAAAATATTTTTATGAAACGCACTGTGGAAGAGTATGAATTTCTAGACAGAGAGCAGATTGTTGGAAAAACTCTGATATCAGAATTAAAAAAAGATCAAGTTGTTAGGTTGGATAATCTTAAGTAATATGCGCTTAGTTTGTACCTTGGCCTGCCGTGTTCAGTCAACACGTCTGTATGGTAAGCCATTACAGTTATTGAGTATTGAAGAAAGTCTAAGTATTATAGACTATTTATTGGACCATTTAGGGAGTGTCACTCAAATTGATGAAACTGTTTTAGCTATAAGTGATGGTAAAGAGAATACTCCCTTTATTCGCCTAGCTCAAAGAAGGGGGTTGCGGTATGTCATTGGTGATGAAAGGGATGTTTTGGGAAGATTAATTGCTGCCGGAAAAAAGGGTGAGGCAGATATTGTTTTTCGTGTAACAAGTGAATGCCCATTTATTTATATGGACGGTTTGAAAGAGGCTTTGCAAAAACATTTGGATAACAATGCATCTCTTACCGTGATTGAAGGTCTGCCAGAGGGTGCTTATTTTGAATTGATTAATTTAGAAGATTTAGAGGCTGAACATGAGAAAGGTGAAGATAGACACAGGAGTGAGTTGTGTACTTTGTATATAAATGAAAATCCAGATAAGTTTAAAATTCAGACACTACCTGTTCCAGACAAATCTTTAAAGCGTCCAGATATACGTATCACAGTTGATTACCCTGAGGATTTGATAGTGGCTCGTGAATTGTATGAGGCTTTAAAGAAAGAAGGGCAATTTGTTGGTATAAAAGAAATTATTGAATATATGGATGCACACCCTAAATTAAATGAAGTTAATAATTGGATTGATGCAGGAAAGGGGAGGATTTGGGATTAGAGAAGAATAGGTTTTTTTTGCTAATTTAATTAAGATGGGTTTTAGATTAGATACAGTATGAATAAAAAGGACAGGAAGAGAAGGGGGGAAATAAAAAGCTTACTTGTTTTTGCTTTTAGTTTTACAATTTTTATTTTTGTGACCGGTTTGAGTCTGTCTTATGTCAAGGGGGTAGATAAGTGGATTATAATTTCAAAGATACCACATTCTTTTAGAGTTGTTGGAAGAAAGGGGTTAAGATTTTTTCAGGATTTGCCATATATAAAGTATGAATTTCAAAAACATGGATTGCCTGTATATAATTTAAAAGTTGACGAAAAAGACCTTAGATTTTTGCGTTCAAATATTCCTGATGCGTCTGAGCAAATGACAGATGAGTATAAGGTTTATGTTCCTGCAACATTTGAGTATGGTAGTAAAGAATATGGCGTGCGTATAAGAAATAGAGGTGTATCAAAGAATCACTGGCTTTGGCCAAAAAAATCAATTAGAGTTCAGTTTAATGATGATCTCTTTCAAGGAATAAAAAATTTGAATCTAATTACCCCGACTGATAGGCTTTATTTGGTTGAAGAATTCAATCACTATAGGGCAAAGAGATTGGGGCTTTTTGTGCCTAGAAGTTTTTTTGTTGTTGTAACTACTAATAGTAAAGATTCAGCAATATACTGGGCAGTTGAACATTATGAAAAAGAAATGTTGGAGACTGCACAAATGAGTTCTGATGCAAATTTTTATGGTGAGGGTGATGCGTATATACAGGAAACACTGTATGACTTTTTGTATAGCTCTGTGTTTAACTGGAAAAAGTATAACAATGACGTGAGATTTAGTGAAGATAATTATGCAGATATTGATTTGTTAATTAATTTGATTAACAGTGAAAATGATACAAGGTTTGCAAATAATATATTTTCTGTAGTAGATGAAGATAGTTTTTATGCTTGGAGTGTCCACAACGCTTTGGTTTTTGGGCAGCACCAGGATTGGGGTCATAATATTAGATTATATTTTGACTCATCAGTGGGTAAGTTTAAATTTGTCCCCATAGACGTTGGAATGAAAGATGTTGATAAGGACTTAAGTGGTGAAGATTTTTTTGAGGAGCATACTAATCATCTGATGAATAAAATTTTATCATTTCCAAGGTTTATGCGGGAGAGAAATAAAAGATTGTGGAATTATCTGAGTGATGATAATAATTTAAAAGAAGAGTTGGAATATTATGATCATTTGTATGAGAGAACTAAGGTCGCTTTTTATCAAGATAAAATTAGAAGGATGAATAACCAGCATATTGATAGGCAAGTTTCAGAATATAGACGGAGAATAGTTAACAATACAGAGAAATTAAGAAAATTATTTACAGAGGTTGAAATTAGACATTCTTTTAAGCGGGTTGGTGAAGATGTTAAAACAAAAATATACACAAAAACTCTTTCCCCGATTATACTTAAAAGTGCGGTGGTTTCAGGTGTGAAAAGTGTTGGTGGTGATATTGCAATTATTGATGAAAATAATAAAGTTGTTTGTAGGGATGTTGATTTGGTAGAAGAGGGTAAGATCGTTTTAGAATGTGATCCCAACATGATTTTTCCAGATATTTCACAAGTGCAATTAGAGGCCCCAGATAATGTGAGTTCAATAGCTGATAAATATTTTAAAGCTAATAAAGTTAATGAAAAAAGAACTAGTTACAGAATAATAGGTGCCAAGAGTGAAAAAATTAGATTAGAATTTATAAATTTATATACTAACGAAGTGTCTAGTCTTGATATTAACTAATATTGACCTGATTACATTTTTAGTATAATATACTTTTACTATGAAAATTAAGGAAAAAATGAAAAAATATACAAAACTAGGTCATTTAAGTATTTTTTTTAGTTTGGCCGCTTTGTTTATTGGTAGTATTTTTTTCTATTTTTTTGCAAATAACTCTGGCAAAAAGACAGTCCAAGAAAAATTACCTAAGATTGTGGCAGAGTGTTTTGTAAGTTTAAGAAATAAAATTCAAGATTTAAAATATATATCCCGTGATTTTTCCGAATCAAATTTACCGGTGTATGAGTTAAATATTTCTAAAGAAAATTTAAAAAAATTAGAAGACAATTTACCTAACCTAGAGGCGCGTAGACTGGAGGATGATTATGCTCTTGGGGTGGATGAGAGGATGGGGGATGGTAGTAGAATTTATGTGCCAGCAGAATTTATATTTGATAATAAAATATATGAAGTGGAGGTGCGTTATCGTGGGAATAGTGCGCCGCATTGGTCAGAAGAAAAAAAATCAATGAGAATTAGATTTCCAAAAGATGATTTGTTTTTTGGAAAGCGTGATATAAATTTTATAATCCCTTTAGACAGGTATTATCTGGCAGAGGAATTTAATAATTATAGGGCTAGAAAAATGGGGTTAGTTGTGCCAGATAGTAAGTTTGTTGGTATAAAAATAAACGGAAAGCAAGAGGCATTGTACTGGGAAGTTGAGCATTTTTCAAAGGAATTTTTAGAAACCCATAATTTAAGTGGAGACATGGATTTGTATGGTGAGGGTGATACATTTCAACAAAAAATATACACAGATATAAATTATTGGCAAAAATACGTTGAAGACCCTCTAAAAGCTAAAAATAATTACACTCCTTTGGAAATTTATTTATCATTTTTAAATGAGGCACCGGAAGAAGTATTTAATAAATATATTTTTGATTTGATTGATAAAGATAATTTCTATACTTGGACAATTCATAATTTGTTATCAGGAAGTTTACATCAAGATTATTCTCATAATATAAGAATGGTATTTGATAAAAGTGTTGGGAAATTTAAAATATTTCCATGGGATTTGTATGTTTATGATTATAGTGTAAAAGTTTTGGACATAGACTCGGCTCTAGAGGCTACTAGAAATCCACTTGTAGGTCGTGTACTGAGTAATCCTGAGTTTATGCATGAGAGGAATCAGATGATGTGGGAGTATGTAGAAAATAAAGATAATTTAAAGGAGGGTCTAAAAACGTATGATGAACTTTTTGTGTCTACCCAGAAGACTTTTTATAATGATCCAATAAGAAATCGTTCTTATAAATTTTTTGAAAATGAAGTTGGAAGGACGAGATCAAATATTGAAAAGAATTTTAATAGAATTAGAAAATTATTTACTAATGGGGAGGCAAGTTTTGTATTCTCAAACAAATTACATAATAATGAATTAGAATTATCTTTATCTAATTTTAATTCAGTTTCCCCGGCATATTTAAGTGAGATTGAATTAACTTTTAAAGAAGAGACCTTAGTATTATTTGATGTATTATTTGATGGTAAAAAAGTTTGTGATGCTAATGAGGCAGAAATTGATGAGGATAAAAATAGGATAAAATTAAAATGTGATAGGCTAGATATTTTTCCAAGATTGACAAAATATGTTCCAGATATAAATGATATAGAATATTACGCTAAAGAAATATTTGTTGTGCAGAAGAATAAAAATCTTTTTCTCTTAATTCCAAGAGAACAAATTTTGTTGAATGATGTGGAAAAAATTAAAATTGAAGTGCGAAATTCAAATACAGATAAAAAGTTTGATGAAGTGAGTGGGGTGTTTGTTGATAATACAGAATTTACTAATTTTTATGATATTTCAAAAACACCACAAGAATTTACATCAGAAAATAAAAGATTTTATTTAAATGGAAATGAAATAGTGTTACCAGCTGGACTGCATATATTTTCTGATAATTTAGTAATTCCACGTAATACAAAATTAACTATATTACCTGGAGCAACTATTAATTTAATTAATAATGCTTCTTTTGTTTCATATAGTCCGGTGATTGCCAAAGGTAATCCTAGTGACAATATTATCGTTCGTGGAGAGGGTGACGGAGTGGGTGAGAATTTTGCCGTGTTAGATAATATTGGCTTGAGTGAATTTGAATATGTGGAATTTTCTGGAGGTGGGGAGTCAACGGTAAACGGGGCTTTCTTTTCTGGCATGCTTGCAATTCATCATGCAGACAGTATTATTAAATATTGTAAATTTGAAAATGCCGCAGGGGATGACGCATTAAATATAAAATATGCTTCAAGTACTGTTGCACATAATTCATTTGTCGCAAATTCAGCTGACGCAATTGATTATGATTTTTCTAATGGTGTAATTGAGTATAATAAGTTTATTGATAACGGTAATGATAGCATTGACACGTCAGGTTCGCCGGTTTTAATACAATTTAATGAAATTATAAATTCCGGCGATAAGTGTATTAGTTCAGGCGAAAAATCTACTTCAGTAATATTTAATAATATTTTACATGGCTGCTATATTGGTATTGAGGTGAAAGATTTATCAGAACCGACTATTATTAATAACGTGATTGTTCATAACGATATAGGTATAAATGAATATCAGAAAAAAGAGATATTCGGTGGCGGAAAAGGAAGGGTATATAACACGATAATTTGGGATAATAAGGAAAGTATTATGCTAGATAAGGTATCAACCATTGAAGTCTATAACAGTGATGTAGAGAGTGGTTATGACGGAAAAGGTAATTTTGACAAGGAACCTGTTTTTCTTGAAGGCTTTACAAATAGTGAAAAAGACGCTATCATAAAGTTCAAGACAGGTGGTAATGGCGATATTTTGAAGGAAGTGTTGGGGGTAGGTTTGGATGAAGTTCCTGTTGGTCTGGTATATGGTTTTAAATAAGTTATATGAGTGCACTCAAACTGCATTCATTCAGGAATAATTTAGGGTAAGTTCTAACCATTTATTCATTTGTTTATGAATCCGAAATTACATTTTCAGAGATTTGAATTTAAGTATTTAATTACCACAGATTTAGAATTGGAAATTAAGAAAAGAATTGCACCTTACATTAAAAAAGACCCATTTGTTGCAAAAAATAAAAATGGAATGTATGAAGTGATAAGTTTGTATTATGATAGTCCAGGATTCTATTATTATAGACAAAAAATAGATGGAGTGTTAAAAAGAAAAAAAGTACGGTTAAGGGTGTATAGGAATAATAGTGAATTCATCAAATATGCATTTTTTGAAATAAAAAGAAGGTATGACGCTGTTATTTTAAAAGATAGGTTTTTGATCAGTATAGAAGATTATGATAAGCTTATCAAAAATGATGATTTTCACAGTACTGTTGCAATACGTGATCAGAATAGAAAAAATATTATTGAAGAATTTGAGTGGGAACAGCATTTGCGATCGATTGGTCCTAAGGTTTTAGTTAATTATGACCGTGAACCGTATCTAGGTATATATAATGAAAATTTTAGAATAACGTTTGATAAAAATATAAAAGCAATTCAAAATGATAATTTGTTCTATAAAGGAAATGATTTTGAAGATATCTCTGGAAATCATACTGTAATGGAAGTGAAGTTTAATGGTTCTTTACCACATTATGTGAGTGAAATTATAAAAGAGTTTGATTTACAGAGAATTTCATATTCAAAATATTGCCATGCAATTGAATCTACAGGATGTATATCAGCCTATGATTTTCCAAAAACAAAAGGTATTGTGGATGCAAAGGAGAGTATATTAGAAAGAAGTAGAGTGTCAAATGGAAATTTTGGGTTTTAGTATAATAGATTAATATTTAATTAATAACATAGTATATGACAGAATTGTTTTCAGGAGGATTGATATCATATTCAATACCACAAATTGTATTGAATATAGTAGTGACATTTGTATTGTCATTTGTTATAGCTCTTGTGTATAAAAAGACACACAAAGGTTTATCTTATTCTCAGTCGTTTGTTTTCACTCTAGTGTTAATGAGTG
The DNA here is from genome assembly GCA_018661775.1 of Candidatus Magasanikiibacteriota bacterium. Lineage (GTDB taxonomy): Bacteria > Patescibacteriota > Patescibacteriia > Magasanikbacterales > UBA922. The sequence continues at coordinate 31,086 of JABJHO010000051.1, forward strand.
TGATTGTGTCTGTTGTTATGATGATAATTGGTAATAGTCTTGCGCGTGCCTTTGGTCTTTTGGGGGCTTTTTCCATTATTAGATTTCGTACTGCAGTGAAAGATACAAAAGATACTGGGTATATCTTTTTTGCACTTGCAATTGGTATGGCCGTGGGAACCGGTAGTTATAATATAGCAGTGGTTGGAACCATATTAATCTTGTTGGTGATATTGATTTTAGATAAAATTAATTTTGGTTCAATGAGAAAGCATGAGTATCTATTATCTTTTGTCGTTAATCATGATGAAGGTGCGGGGAACACTTTTGAGGGGGTATTTAAAAAATATTTAAAAAATATTATGCTTTTAAATATTAACTCAAAACGTGATGGTAAAGCAGCAGAAATGACATATCATGCAAGTTTTGTTGATGAGGACAAGAAAGAAGAATTTGTAAGAGAGTTATCCGGAATGAGTGGAGTGGAAAAAGTTCACCTTATTACTTCAAAGGAGGATGTAGAATATTAAAAATAATGTAATAAAAAATCTCAGATTAAACTGAGATTTTTTTATTTTCTTTTTTTGAAAATAAACAGATGATTGACATGGTTACTGGAAAAAGAATATCGCACCCAAATAAGATAGTATTTGGGAATATATTAATGAAAAAATTTTAAGCTATTATTTGCCGCACCAAGGGTTTGGTGGTTTTATTAACCCAGACAATGACAGTAATGGGCGTGACTTATGCTTGGGTTGGTTTTTCATAACTCTCCAAAAGGGTTTGTGTAGTAAGTGATTAAGGGTATTCTGAACTAGTGTCTAACTAAACAAAAAAGCATTAAATATCTAATGCTTTGTGGTACTATGTAAAATAGGACTTTGTATGGGTGAGATGCTTGGTTTTTCTCACAGAGGGTCAAGGGAGTGGTCTGGAGAGGCGTGCTCCAATGGCGTCGTTCCGACGTGAAGGGGCTGAACTGTCGCGGCGCGCAGCACGAAGATCATCCGTACTGTTGTGCCACGCACCACCCCGACCTATCCGGCGGACGCTATTGTCTAGGCAATTTTCTAAGATACAGTATGCACTGCCATCTATCGGTGCATTGTTATAATTATTTACATATGCATCCAAAACCCACTCCCTCACGTTGCCTGCAAGGTCACAGAGTCCTTGCTCGCTATTTCCTGCCTCATAAGTGCATACCGTGCTTGTGCCCAGTCCCTCTACACACCCCATGCTATTGTTTACGTTGTCCCAGTCTGTTCGGTTGCAGTCTGGCGCTTCGTCTCCCCATGGGTATGCGAAATCTTGGCCACCGCTCCGAGCGGCAAATTCCCACTGAGCTTCGCTTGGAAGTTCAGCACCAATCCATGCCCCAAAAACACGCATTTGCTCGAAGCTCACATAATTGACAGGGTGCTCTTCTCTTCCGTGTGTGTAATTGCAGGATAGCCACTCATAAGATTCGCTTTCGTTGTTACAGTCTGGCTCTGAACATTCTCCTGCGCTTACACAAGTTCGGTACTGAGCAACTGTCACCTCATTTCGCATCATCTCGAAGCTAGGAACATTGACCTCATGTTGAGGGTGTTCATTACTTGCCCCAACCCCTTCTGGGGATCCCATCATAAAGCTACCACCCTCGATGCGCACCCAAATTATTTCAGGGCAGTTAGGGGAGCAGGGCATGTGGTGACACTCAACCCCCTCATCAACCTCACCATCACAATCATTATCAAGTCCATCACAAATCTCTTCGGCTGGAAGGATTTCTCCAACACATGCGCCAAATTGACCGTCAGAACAAGATCGTAATCCTGATTGGCAGATCCCAACATTCTCTGTATCCGGGTTGCCGGTGTAACAGACAATATCATCAATACCGTTGTCGAGGGTTCCATCGCAGTCATTGTCGAGGCCGTCGCAGATTTCATTGTCGTCTGGGTCACCAGGAATGCAGACATCTTCGACACTTCCGTTGTTACACGTTCGTGCACCTTGTCTGGCACAAATACCAGTTCCGCAGATAATCACTGTTGGGTCGAAGTAGTCGTTGTCGATTTCACCATCGCAGTTATTGTCGAGCCCATCACAACTTTCATCTGTGGCTGCGGGTGGGTGACCTGGTGTGCACGCTTCTTGGATTTCTCCATTTTCGTCGCACAGAAGTTCACCATCTCGCTGACAGACACCAACGCCACATGTGGTAGGAATTGGAGAAAATTGATCAGGATCGCAACATGTTTCATCTGCGACACCGTCACAGTTATTATCTAACTCATCGCAAATGTCTATCTCTTCGGGTTGGCCTGGAATAGCATTGCATAGTGCCTGTGTAGGGTCTTCTGGGTTACAGATTATAATACCAGGTCGACTACAGATGCCTAGACCATTATTACATAGCACGCCAAGATTAAAACCGTTGTCACGAGTACCATCACAATTGTTGTCGATTCCATCACAGAGCTCCTCTACAGGATCTCCGGGAATACAATCACGAATAGTCACACTATTTTCGCAGCGAGTTTGAGCCTCTTCCAAACATGCACCAATACCGCAGGTAATGATTTCGGACACAAAGTCTTCGTCAATTCGCATGTCACAGTCTTCGTCTAATCCATTGCAGATATCTATATCCCCAGCTTGGCCAGGAGTACAGGTGTCAACGGGTTGACCATTGATGCAGTCTACTTCACCAGTGCTTTGGCATATACCTGCACCACATACGGTGGGCATAGCAACAAAGCCTTCGTCAGCGCGACCATCACAATCCTCGTCACTATTGTTACAGGTTGTGTCTTCTAGTATCGCTTCTCCTGGAGTGCAAGAGTCAAGAATATTTCCGTTGTTGCAAGAAGTAAGACCATCGTTTGTGCAGACACCACGACCGCAAACAGTAATAACGGGCATATATACTTCATCAGTGTTTCCGTCGCAGTCATTGTCGATATTGTTACATTGGCTATCTGGTGTTGCAAGGTCAATATTTGGTGTACAGTTATCCACTATATTCCCGTTTTCACATGAAGTGAGTCCAGTTGTAGCGCAGACACCAAATCCGCAAGTGGTTTGCTCTTGTGTTACATCCTCGTCGATTCGACCGTCACAATCTTGATCGAGTCCATCGCAGGTGTCATCTTCATTGCTCAGTGGGTCTCCAGCTTCGCAGCTATCTTCCACTTCGCCACCAACACATGATGTTTCACCTTGTCGCGCACAGACGCCGGTACCACAAATAGTTTGGATTGAATCATAATTTCCCACAATACAACCACAGTTTTCATCTACCGATCCATCACAGTTTTCGTCTTGTTCACTATTGTCGCACAGTTCTTGTTCGCCTGGTGGAATAATTGGCGCAGTGCAGATTTCCATATTACCCATACAGATAATCTCTCCTCCTGCAGCGCAAATACCAGAAGCATTATTTGTACATGCTTGTCCCACTTGGTCTGTGTTATCCACCACCTCGTCACAGTCATTATCCAATCCATCACAGATTTCTGCTTGGGGTTGGGTTTGGTTAACACATGTGCTATCCCAGCCTCCGTCAGAGCATGTCTCAAAACCGTCTGTACAGATACCGGTATCACGAGTTTGTGAAGGGCCGGTATAACAAGGACGTGTAGCTCCATTCTCGCAGCTATCTGTATCGCCTTCACAAACAAAGTCTGCAGTCCAGTTGCCCTGCACACATGTTTGCACAAGAGTACCACTGTTATTTCTGCCGCATGTATTTGGAAATCGGCGCTGAGAGTCATTATTGCACTCATCAGGATCTTCACAAGGCTGGATTTCCCAGGCACCTGTAACACAGAGTTCAATTTCTCTTCCTCGGCTATTAACACCACAAACTTCTCCTGTGTAGCGAAATGCTTCATCACGGCATATATCAGGATCATCACATGCGGTAAACACGAGTTCGTGTTCATAATTACAGCGCACTGTTTGAATACCTCTGTTATTGAGACCACATTGTTCGTTTCTTGGGAACTCGCTAGTTTGGTTACACTCTGCACCTTCTATGATGCAAGGGAGGTTTCTCCATTGTCCCGCTTCACACACTTGTGTCATTGTACCGTTAGTTCCACAAACAATGTCTTGTGTCTCGTCATTGGTACATACAGCACCATCTTCGCAGGAGTATTCTCCCCAGTTTCCATCGCTCAAGCATTGTCGGCGGAGTACGCCAGTATTATTAAGTCCGCATGAATCACCAAACCCCGTAATACCTGCTGGTTGACACGCAACTGCACAGCCTTCATTGACGATACCATTACAGTTATCATCTTGGTTATTTGTACACTCTTCTCTTTCGAGCGCGTCTTCATTCCAATTCACAGTACATTCACTACCATCATCTGGCATGAACTCTATAACATTGTGTTCACCGCGTATAATGTCGGTGGTGTCTGTAAATACCACGATGCAGGAATTTGTACACGACGAGTGTGCGCTATAATTGTCGCAGGCTGCCTCGGTTATTTCATTCTGAAAGAAGAATAGGGCGCTTGCTACTTGCCCTGCCAAAGAAATATTTGTTTCTGCGCTTAGGATAGGCTCTTCTCCGGTAAATGTAACAAGCGTGGTCCATTTGGAACCAGCCGCATCTTCGTGCACAAGGCATCCGGTAAGAAAGGAGTCCATGGCTATGTCAGGTTGTTGCGATCGTATACGGTTTTGACAGCTTGGTTCTTCTCGGGGAATACACATGCGTGTTTCAGTTGTGTAGTGTGTATTATAGTCGAGTAGATCAAAGTTTGGATTTTTGTCGACACACCCTTGGATGTAAAGGAAAAAAAGTGTCACGATTAAGTGAAGTGTATGTCTCATACTGTCCTCTTTTCTGTTTTTGAAAGAACGAAAAACGTGCGTTTGCACCCTTATGTTTTACCATAAAAATAGCTTTTTGTCAATTAACATATAGGTGAGATGTATTGTGACCACTTCTTTTTGTAAATGTTGTTGACTAGGAGTGTAAAAAAGCGTAGTATATACCTATAATAATACATATAATTATCAGGTAGGTAGTATGAATATTCTCTATATCGGTGGCGGATTTGTTGGCGCGTGTTCTGCAGCAGTGTCTGCAGCCAGCGGCCACAATATCCTTGTGTTTGACATAGACACAGAAAAAATAAAAAAACTCGGGGCAAAAGACAGAAACATCATAGAATCCTGCTTGTTTGAAAAAGGCCTAGGAGACCTTTTGGTGCAACACAGTGATCGAATTACCTTTTCGAGCGATTACGCCGATCTAGAGGTGTTTTTGGACGCCTGTGACGTGGTATTTATGTGCTTGCCAACCCCAGAAATTGGTGAAACCGGAGAAAGCGATGTGTCATACTATGTAGGCGCAGCAGAGAAGTTGGCGTCATCGTTAATAAAACGCAATAAAGGAAAGCAAGAACGATATGTGGTAATTGTAAACAAAAGCACCGTGCCAATAGACATGATAGACCGAACCGAAGAAATACTGGATGCAGCTGGTGTAAAGAATTATGGTGTGGTATCCAATCCAGAGTTTTTGGTAGAAGGAAAGGCGGTGCAAAATTCTCTGAAGCCAGACCGCGTCGTGGTTGGGGCAAAGACAGAAAAAGATTTTGCTGTTATGCGAGAAGTATATCAGCGGTTTTTTGATGCCACAGATATTGTGTATTTAGAAGTGAATCCAAAAGAAGCTGCTGCCGGAAAGTTGCTTGCAAATTTTTATTTGTTTAATAAACTTGGCGTGTGCTTTGATGTGGTTGGGCGGACCTGTGAAGCATTTGATGGAATTCAGTTTGAAAAAGTACGCAAAATTCTTGCAAGCGATGTGCGTATAGGAAATTGGGGATTTTATAACAGTATGTATGCCGGAGGAAGTTGTTTTATTAAAGATGCTCGCTCACTTTCTCATCAATTACAAAAAGCTGGGAAAGCGGCCTGTTTGGTAGAAGAAACTTATTTGGCAAACAAGCGTCAGCTTACCTTATTTTTATCCCGAGCCAAGACCGAGGCAGGTATATCATGGAAAGACAAAACGGTGGCACTTGTGGGATTAGCGTTTAAGCGTGACACCAATGATGTGCGTAATTCACCAAGTATAGATATTATGCATATGTTAGAAGAAGAGGGGGTGGGGCATGTGTACGCGTACGATCCAGCAGCCAAAGATGTCTTTGCAAAACTCTTTCCTGCTAGCCAAACACTCACATATGTTGACCATGAATATGATGCGGTTACACGGGCTGATGTGGTAATTATTGCCACAGATTGGCCACAGTTTCGTGGGCTTGGAGATATGATTATTGCACACGGATCTACACCACTTGTGATGGATGGGCGCCGTATGCTACAACACAGATATGAGGATATGATTGCGGCGGGCTGCAGCATTATTGCCGTTGGAAGCCCATATTTTTCATAAAAATGTATCATGATTACTTTTGAACAATTAGAAAAAAAAGAAGAACAGATTGCCGTAGTTGGTTTGGGGTATGTTGGGTTACCACTTGCGGTGCTTTTGGCAAAACATTTTTCTGTTATTGGGTATGATGTTGACGCAAAAAAAATTGCACAACTCACCGCCGGAGAGGATAAAACCGGAGAAGTGTCGCAGGCTGAGCTAAAAGAAGCACATATTACATACACCACAAATCCAGAAGCACTAAAAAACGCAAAATATATTATTATTTCGGTACCAACCCCAATTGATGAAAGTAATCAGCCGGATTTGCGTACACTAAAAAGTGCAACAAAAACTGTTGCACAGCATCTACAAAAAGGGAGTATTGTGGTATATGAATCAACGGTCTATCCGGGAGTTACCGAAGATATTTGTGTACCAATTATAGAAGAGATTTCTGGTTTGGTGTGCCAAAAAGATTTTTGGGTTGGGTATTCTCCAGAGCGAGTAAATCCAGGAGACAAAGAGCATACTATAGACAATATTACAAAAGTTGTTTCGGCAATAGATGAGATGTCTCTTGCTGTGGTATCACAGGTCTATGGCACAATTACAGAAACATTTGCAGCAACATCAATCCGCGTGGCAGAAGCCGCAAAAGCAATAGAAAATGCCCAAAGAGATGTTAATATTGCGTTTATGAACGAGCTTGCCATGTTGTTTACCAAAATGGGTATAAGTGTTCATGAGGTGTTAGACGCGGCAAAAACAAAATGGAATTTCCTTCCGTTTTCCCCAGGGCTTGTTGGTGGACATTGTATTGGTGTTGATCCATATTATTTAACCCATAAAGCAAGTGCGGTAGGGCATTATCCGGAAGTTATTTTGTCTGGCAGAAGAATTAATGACTCGATGCACAAGTTTATTGCACATGAAATGATAAAAAAGATGATTGCTAGTGGCATAGATATTTGTAATGCAACAGTAGTGTTGTATGGTATAACATTTAAAGAAAATGTGCCAGATATTCGTAATTCAAAAGTGGTAGAACTGTATAAAGAATTGGTATCTTTTGGCGTAAGTCCAATAGTGCATGACCCAATTGCTCACCCAGAAGACATGAAAAATGAATATGGTATTACGCTTACCAAAAAAGATGATTTACCAAAAGCGGATGCGGTTATTTTTGCCGTTCCGCACAAAGAGTTTGTTGCGTATACGACAAAAGATATAATACATACAGTAAAAAGTGGTGGATTGATTGCAGACATAAAGCGCATGTGTAATAAAAAAGACATAGAAGATGCTGGCTTGCATTATTGGGGAATGTAGTTGTATACTTTATTCTATAAACCAATTAATTATTTTTATATGAAATATCTTGTTACCGGCGGTGCCGGTTTTATAGGAACTAATATTGTGATTCGTTTGAAAAAAGATGGACATGATGTTGTGGTTTTAGACAATTACTGTGCCGGAAAAAAAGAAGACCATATTCAAGATGGTGTAACGTATATTGAAGGAGATATTCGTGATTTAGACACATGTAAAAAAGCAATGGAAGGTGTTGATGGTGTATTTCATGAAGCTGCCGTACCGCGTGTTACGTATTCGGTAGAGCATCCCGTAGAAACACATGATAATAATGTAAATGGAACACTCAATGTACTTGTTGCGGCAAAAGATACGGGAGTAAAACGAGTAGTATTTGCCACGTCTTCTTCGGTTTTTGGGTGTGATGAGAAGATTGACCTGAAAGAAGATATGCCAAAACGACCAAAAACTCCGTATGCGCTACACAAACTGGCTGGACAAGAATATTGCCGGTTATTTTCTGAGTTGTATGGATTAGAAACGGTGTCACTGTGTTATTATAATATTTATGGACCATATCTTGATCCAAATGGGGCGTATGCACTTGTCATTGGAAAGTTTTTACAACAGAAAAAAGAGGGAAAACCAATGACGATCTGTGGTGACGGTGAATTTTTTAGAGATTATACGCATGTGAGTGACGCTGTCGAGGCAAATATCTTGGCCATGACAAAAGATACGGTAGGCAAGGGAGAGATGATTAATATAGGAAATAATAATCCCGTTTCGGTAAACAGACTCGTAGAACTGATTGGTGGGGAATCAGTAAACGTCGCCGAGCGACCAGGAGATCCACGATACGCCTGTGCCGACAACACAAAAGCAAAAGAATTACTCGGCTGGAGCCCAACCATAGAAATAGAAGAGGGGATACGACAAATGAAAGACTATTTTGACTTGGCGTAATTGAAGAATATAAAAACAGCACATTGATGCTGTTTTTTTGTCTATTTGGAGCTCTTTGCACAAACCACGGTATTGTATAACAATCTTGCCACAGTGATTGGTCCAATACCGCCAGGAGTTGGAGTAACGCGAGCACCTTTTTCATCTATTTCTTGCACGTGTACGTCACCATACATTTTACCGTCTTCAAAATCAACACCAGTGTCAATAACAATGGCATCTTTTTTTACCATATCGCCTCGGAGTGTATCTTTTTTGCCCACGCCAGTCACAATAATATCTGCGGCCAAACATTTTTCTTTTGTATCGCGTGTCGCGCTATTGCACGTGGTAACGCTTGCACGTTTGTTCATGAGTATAATCGCAAGTGGTTTGCCAACCAGCGCACCAACACCAATTATCGTTACATTTTTTCCGGCAGGCTCAATATTTATTGACTCAAGCACAGACATAACCGCACCAGGAGTTGGTGGAATAATCAACTCATCTTTCATAACGAGTTTTCCTAAATTTACATTTGTTAAGCAGTCTATATCTTTTTTTGGATCAATGGCATTAAGCACGGTGTTTGTATCTAAGTGTTTTGGAAGAGGAAGTTGCACAATAAGACCATGAAGGTGTGGGTTTGATTGAATGTCTTGTAATGTAGCAAGAAGTTCGTCTTGTGTAACATGTTCTGGAAGTTCGTAGATGGCGCAACCAATACCAACCCTCTCTGCAGCTTCTTTCTTTTTGCGTACGTATGTGTGAGATGGTTTGTCCTCACCAACAAGAATGACGGCCATTGCTGGTGCTATACCTTCTTTTTTGCATAACTCTACTTCTTGTGCGGTAGTTGCTAAAATAGACTCTGCGATCGGTTTTCCAAATAGTTTTGGCATAAAAAGCTGATTATTGTGGGTTATATACTTGTATAATAGCAAAAATAGCGAGTAATGCAATATTGTTTGTGTGTATTGCCTGTGTTACAATACAGTATATATATGTAGAAATAACACCATGATTCCAGGAATTGGAGGACAAAAAAGTAAACTCTTTGGTGGGGTGCGTTCGCGTGACCCTCGTATTTGGTTGGTGCAGGGTATTATTGCTATTGCGGTACTTGCCATAGTTTCTCGCATCTTTTTTCTCATGATTATTCAACATGATTTTTATGTGCAACTTGCCAACGGTTCACATGAATTATTTGAGCGACTTATTCCAAAGAGAGGTGCGGTGTATGCACAAGACACACGGAACAAAGAACTGTACCCACTCGCAATGAACAGAGATGTGTTTTTGTTATATGCAAATACACAAGAAATTACCAATGATAATATGGCTGAGACTGTGGCAGAAACGCTTGCCGAGGTGTTTTCTTATGATGATGAAAAGAAATTGGCTATATATTATCAACTAAACAAACGTACTGACCCATATGAGCCGCTTGAAAAGCACATAGAAGAGGGTGTAAAAAAACACCTAGAAGCAAAGGAGTTGCCAGGAATACATTTTGTACGACAATCGGTGAGGTTTTATCCAGAACAGTCTTTGGCTGCGCAAACTATTGGATTTTTGGGAAAAGATAGCGAGGGTGAACATATTGGAAGGTATGGGGTAGAAGGGTATTGGAATGCAGAACTTGCAGGAACCTCTGGTTTTGTTGAGGGGTTGCGAGGGGCACGTGGTGGGTTAATACTTTCTGGCGGAAAGAAATTTGAACCTGCAACTGACGGTGTGGATATTTATACAACAATTGACAGAACACTGCAGTTTAAAGCATGTAGTATATTAGAGGAGGCAAGAAAAGAATATGAGGCCACCTCGGCATCACTCGTCATTATGGATCCAAAAAGCGGGGCAATTTATGCTATGTGCAGTACACCCGAATTTAATCCCAACACGTATGGGCACGTTGAAGAAGTGCGTGTATATAACAATACGACTATTTTCACCCCATACGAACCAGGGTCTATTTTTAAACCAATCACGATGGCTGCGGCTATTAATGAAGGTCGTTTGACACCGGCATCAATATACCACGATAGAGGAGTTGTTGATGATGTGTGTGAGACAAAGATACGAAATGCAGATCAGAAAATATACAAAGACCAAACCATGACAGGTGTGCTTGAAAATTCAGTTAATACTGGTATGGTGTATGTGTCGCAGCAATTAGGAAAAGACGCATTTAAGCGATATATACACGACTTTGGTTTTGCGGCAAAGACAGGTATTGGGTTAGATAGTGAAGTGTCGGGTGTTGTTAGTAGTTTGGATAAAAACAAGGGTGACAAAATAGACTGCTATGCTGCCACCGCATCTTTTGGCCAAGGTATTACCACTACACCACTACAAATGGTGAATGCATTTAGTGTTATTGCAAACGGTGGAGTGCTTATGAAACCATTTGTTGTGGAGAGAATTGAGCATAGTGATGGGCGAGTAGAAAGGACCAAACCAAAAGAAATACGACGTGTGTTGTCACAAAGCACAGCATCGCTTGTTTCGGCAATGCTTGTGAGTGTTATTGATAGCGGGCACGCAACCGGTGCTGGTGTGAACGGGTATTATATAGGAGGAAAAACAGGTACCGCGCAAATTGCTGGGAGAGGTGGGTATACAGCAGAGACAAATCATTCTTTTGTAGGATTTGGGCCGGTAGATGATCCCAAGTTTGCCATGATAGTGAAGTTTGAAAAACCACAGCGCAGGTTTTCGGCATCAACTGCCGCACCAACATTTGGAAAAGTGGCTCGCTTTATTATGAACTATTATGCCATACCACCAGCCCGCTAGGAGTGTATAAAAAAACCAAGAAAGTATCTTGGTTTTTTCTTGTGTCAAGGGGGAGAATTGAACTCCCGACCTCCGGGTTATGAATCCGACGCTCTAACCATCTGAGCTACCCTGACATGTGTATCGCCTAGGGGAATCGAACCCCTGTTTCCGGGATGAGAACCCGATGTCCTAACCACTAGACGAAGGCGACATTTCTAGTGGTAATAGTATACAAGAATGACTGCTTTGTGTCAATAAAAAACCAGCATGTTATGGTACTGGTTTTTTATTGGATTATATTTGATTCCAAGGTGCCTGTGTGGAAGAAATGGTTTGTTTTTTGCTGTCTCTCTTACCTTTTAGTGAATCCTTGAGTGCTTTACCTGCTTTGAATTTTGGTACGGTTACCGGTGGAATGGTAATTTTTTCGCTTGGCTTTTGTGGATTGACCCCAATTCTACCAGCACGTGTTTTGGCGCTAAACTGACCAAAGCCGGCTATATTGACTGTATCACCATTCTGTAGTTGGGACGTGGTGATTTCAACAAATGCACCCACCATATCTTCTGCGTCTTTTTTGGAGGCACCTGTTTTGTCTGCAATGGCTTGTGCCAAGGCTGCTTTGTTCATAGAGGTATACGAGCTAAGTGAATAAAAAGGTATAGTTAGAAATAATACCTCTATTGTACGATAATTAGCGCAAGGTGTCAATCATATCTTTTTTATCTTGCGTATTCGATTGTTCTATTTTCTCTAATAACATTTACCTTAATTTCTCCTGGGTATTGTAATTCACTTTCTATTTTTCTTGCAATATCCTTTGCGAGTGTATATGATTGGTAATCATCAATATCTTTTGGATTAACAAATATACGTACTTCGCGCCCTGCTTGAATCGCGTATACTTTATCAACGCCAGGAAAATCTTTTGCAGTACTTTCAAGTTCTTCTAGTCGTGCCACATATTGCTCAAATGTGTCCCTTCGTGCCCCAACACGAGACGCAGAGATGGCGTCAGCAGCCATACAAAGCTTTGTTAAGAGAAGGGGTGGGTTTGTGTCGTGGTGTGTTAGTGCAACCTCAGCCGTGTCATCGTCCACATTAAATTTCTTTAATATGGTATGACCAATCTCTGTGTGAGATCCTTGAGTTTCATGATCAATAGCTTTTCCGATATCATGGAAAAACCCAGCTTTTTTTGCCTTTGCAGGATCCATACCAACTTCTTCAGCAAGAAGCGCAGACAAGTATCCAACCTCAGTACAGTGGTTGAGTACATTTTGTCCGTAACTCGTTCGGTATTTAAGTCTTCCAACAATTGAGACAAGTTTTGGGTCAATACCAATTATACCCATCTTGTGTAGTGTCTCTTCACCTGTTTTTCGCAAATCAATGGCAAGCTCTTTTTTGGCATTATCTATGTACTCCTCTATTTTTGCTGGCTGTATGCGACCGTCTGTAATAAGTCGTTCTAGGGTGAGCTGACAAACCCGTCTTCGAATAGGGGAGAAGCTTGATATAATAAGCATCTCTGGAGTCTCGTCTATAATGAGTTCACATCCTGTCATTTTTTCTATTGTTTTGATGTTTCGCCCTTCTTTTCCTATAATCCTACCTTTCATTTCTTCGCTTGGAAGTTGAAACATGGTCCCTGTTGTTTCGGCGGCATGATTACATGCGGTGCGTTGCATGGCACCTATAACGAGTGACTTTGCTTTTTCTTCTACTTCTTCTCGTGTTTTCTTATCTAGTTTTAGTGTGTGATGAAGGAGGTCCTCTTTTGACTCCTGCTCAACTTGTTCGATAAGTTTTTCTTTTGCCTCTTCTTTTGAATATCGAGAAACAATTTCTAATTGTTTTTGAGCTTTCTCTTTTACCTCATCTACGCGGACTTTAATTTCTTGGATCTCTTTAACTTTTTCCTCGAGTTTTGTTTTTCTTGAATCAAATTCTGATATTTTTTTATCAAACATAGATTCACGATCCTCAATCCGAGTGCGCATTTTTTCTATGTCTTTTCTTCGCACCTCTTCTTCTTTTTTGGCATCATCGATAATCTTGATAGCCTGTTCTTTTGCTTTGAGCAATAGATCCTTTTCTTTATTTTTTGCTTCAATGAGCCTATTCTCCGCTACCGCTTCTATGGAGTTTGCGTTGGCTTGCGCGGTATTTTTTCGCCAAAAATACCCACCAACAGAACCCACAATAATTGACACGGCAGCAATAATTATTTCAATCATAATAAAAACCTATAATACTACAGGTACCAGATGTTACATTGCTGTATATACTACTTTTTTCTACACAAAAAACACGTTCTATGCACAGACGGATTCTCTAGTGTTTTTTTGGGTAGGGTTAGGTGTCATATATAAAACAAGGTGTGTATATGATAGTATGATAATTCATTATACCATGCATATGTATAAGCCTGGTACAGCTATAATGTGTAAATTAGTACATAGTAAGTATATCCAATAATATCTCAGATGTCAATCAAGACTTCATTGATTTTAGTACTTATTTTAGGTAGTATATATATACTATGATAAAAACAGTGAGCCACAATGTAAGAAACATGACCATTGCATCGGTTGGACAAAAAATATGTGCATTTGTCTACTTTACGATACTTGCGCGTTATCTTGGGCCCGAAGATGTGGGAAAGTATGTGTTTACCCTTTCTTTCGCGGCTATTTTTGTGATTTTGATTGATCTGGGACTTACAAGTGTGTTGATACGAGAAGGCGCGCGACACAAAGAGAGATTGCAAAAATATATTTCCACTATTGTATATGTAAAAGTACCTCTTGGTGTGTTGGCATATATACTCATGTTGTGTAGCGTGGTATTTCTTGGCTATAGCAGACAGGTTGTTGCAATGGTGGGGGTGGCGGGTATTACCATGTTCTTTGACTCTTTACATATGACATTTTTTGGTGCACTTCGCGCACATGGTGACTTACGATATGAAGCGTATGGTATGGTCGGGAGTCAGTTAGTCACAGTAATTCTAGGGCTATTGTGTGTATGGTTCAAATTACCGCTCATCTATTTGGTTGGGGTGTTTACTATTTCAAGTTTTCTTAATGTGTTATTTGCACTTGTCGTTGTGCAAAGAATACTGCACCTTTCATTTGTACCACGTTTTGATAAAGCAACATTTGTACAGGTAAAAAAAATCGCAATTCCGTTTGCTGTGGCCGCCTGTGCCGCGCGGGTATATTCATATATTGATTCTATTATATTATCAAAGTTAGCCGGTGACATTGCTGTTGGAATTTACGCAATTCCGTATAAAATTACATTTGCCTTTCAATTTATACCGCTAGCACTTATTGCATCACTGTATCCAATGTTTAGTAAACTCTTTCAAGAAAATAAAGAGGCGCTTGCAGAGCATTTTGCACATGCCGTGCAATATCTTGCTATTATTGTTTTTCCGCTTGCTTTTGGGTTAGGTGTGCTTGCTGAGGAAGTTATTGTAGGGCTTTACACAATGCAGTACTATGATTCAATTATACCATTACGTATATTGCTGGTAAGTTTAATCTTTTCTTTCCTAGGTTTTCCTGTTGGGGCATTGCTTAATGCGTGCAATAGACAAGCTACGCAGACACGAATAGTATTGTGGGTAATGGTGGTAAATATCGTGTTAAACCTTGTGTTTATTACTCATTTTGGGGCCATTGCCGCTGCAAGTGCAGCACTGATTGGAAATGTACTACTCACCTGTGTAGGATATGGTGTGGTGAGACATATTATTACCATAAAACAAAAAATATTTTTCATGATGCTAGGAAAAATTATGCTGGTTGCAGGAGTCATGGGAGTGGTGGTTTGGTGTATGCATGAGCCAAGCACCCAACTCGCTTCAGCGGTGTTTGGCGGATACTGGGGAGACAGTCTTGTTGTGGGGGTAGCGATGTTGTTACGTATAGTTTTTGGCGGTATACTATATGTGCTAGGTCTTATGTCACTTCGTGTTATAACAAAAAAAGAATGGCAACTTGCTCTTCGTACTATTCGAGGAAAAGTTATATAAAAGAATAATTAATTTATGAAAAAAATACTTATTATTACATTAGAGTTTCCACCAATAATCGGTGGAGTTGGGGTGTACGTTGCTGACTTTGCTGCGGCTTGCCCAAAAGATCGTGTTGTTGTGCTTGCACCAAAACGAGAAAATACACAAGTAGACCACACAGTATATCAGCATAGGCTTATACGAAAGAATATGTTTTTTCCCGCATTATTTTGGCCAAGATGGATAAAATTGTTTTTTCAGGTAAAAAAAATCATAAAAAAAGAAAACATTACGCATATTCATGTACACCATATACTGCCTGTGGGGTATGTGGCATTATTGTGTAAAAGGTTTTTTGGTACGTCATTTACCGTATTTTCTCACGGTACCGACGTGCATCTTGCTGCGCAACATTGGTGGAAGCGTTTGTGGGCTAAAAAAATAGTATTGGCATCGTCTCGTGTATTTGCAAATAGTGAGAATCTTACGTCAAAGATTACACAAGAGTTTCCATCTCTTGCTTCACGTGTGGAGGTGCTCTACCCGTGCCCTAATGCTGATTTTCTTGTGGCACCAAAAAAAGAGGTAGTGCAACAAGTGAAACAACAGTATGCCATAGAAGGAAAGCAAGTGCTCTTGTCGGTCAGTCGTCTGGTAGATGGAAAGGGGTTGAGTTATTTATTGAGTATCCTTCCAAAAATAGCAAAAAAAATCCCGCATTTGGTGTGGGTTATTGTTGGGGATGGAGAAAAAAAACACATGTTGATGCGTGAAGTACAAAAAAAAGGATTACAAAATATTGTGAGATTTGTGGGGAACGTGCCACACGAACAGTTGAAGGTGTTTTACTATGCGGCCGATGTCTTTGCATTACTTACTCACCCATATAGAGGAAAAGAAGAAGGACTGGGCTTGGTATTCTTAGAGGCTGCCGCTGCCGGACTTCCTGTGGTTGCTGGTAGGAGTGGGGGAGTAGGAGAGGCTGTGGTAGATAAAAAAACAGGGTTGATTATTGATGCACATGCAAATTTGGACGGTGTTGTAGATGCAATAGTGGGATTTTTATCAGACAAAGCAGTGGCAAGGCAGTTTGGGGAAGCAGGAAAGGCGCGTATCCGGAGTGAGTTTATTTGGAAAAATCAGGTGGCAAAAGCATTAGACGAGTCGTAGATATGATACAGAAGAAAGAAACAACACCGTGGGTAAGTATTGTTATTCCTGTATACAACCATGCAGAGACACTATATTCGTGCCTCATGTCTGTAAGAAAGCAGGTGTACCAGCACATTGAGGTTATTATTGTTGATGATGGTTCTGATATACCTATTTCTTCTGACAAGCAAAAGATACAGTCTTTGGGTTTTATCAGTGTTGAAGAAAAAGGACAAGAAGAAAACGCACAGTGTTTTACCATGCGTATTGTGAGGCAAAAAAATGCTGGTGCCCCTGCCGCAAGAAATGCAGGGTTTTCTTATGCAAAAGGTGAGTATATATTATTTCTTGATGCTGATATTATATGCCGTCCTGATATGGTGCAAAAAATGGTTGAGACATTAGAGGAAGATGCTAGCGCAAGTATTGCGTATAGTAATTTTTATTTTGGAAAGAAAAAAATGCCAGCACAGATGTTTGATACTCATACACTGAAAAAACGTAATTATATATCCACCATGTCATTGATTCGCCATAAAGACTTTCCTGGATTTGATGCAACATTGTCACGTTTTCAGGATTGGGACCTATGGTTAACAATGGCTGAAAAAGAAAAAAGAGGGGTGTGGATTGACGCATATCTCTTTCAGGCCATTCCACATGCATTTGGTATTAGCACATGGCTTCCTAGGTGGGCGTATGACAAACCATGGAAGTATATTCCTGGGGTACGCAACAAAGTGCGTCGCTTTGAGCGAGCAAAAAAGATTATTGAAAACAAACACCACCTGTAGGGTGGTGGTATGGTTTATGTAGTTCTTCTAAATAATCGATAGAAGTAGTTCACGATTATGTCGAGCGGAGTGTGTTTTTGTGTCACAAGAACACAGCAGAGTGTGAGAAAGAATATGCCAAGTACATGAGTAAAGATGGGGGTAAATATTTCTATAAATAGGAGTGAAACGAGGACTCCCAATATACCCACATAGAGGCCGTGAAATTCTTTTGTCTTTTTGATGTGAGTAACAAGCGTGTAAAGTAGGCTAGATAAAAAGAAGACAAATATACCAAGGCCGACAAAACCAAGTTCAGCTATGATTTCAAGATATCCCCAGTCAAACTGTCTTGTGGTGACTATTTTGGAAGAGTTTGGTGGTTGGAAACGAATGGTTGAGCCAAGTCCAGAGCCAAAAAATGGTGCTTGGGAGATTTTTCTTTGTATTGGGTCTAGTAGTGTGGTTCTTGTGTACGTGCTTTGTTCTGTTTCTGGGTGGAGTATGCTTGCTGCTCGGTCGAAGAATAGTGTTTGTCCAAATGACGTACCTCCACTTGCGATAAAGTGTGTTACAAAAAAGCTGAGTATCATGGTTATGGTGACGGCAAAAACAATTCCTATGTATCGGAGCAGGTCTCTTCGGTAGTATAGTGGTAATAGTCCAATCAGCGCACCCAGGATGTAGGCACGAGAAAGGTTGAGTACAAGGATAATACTGCTTGCCAGAATAATACCATACCACAATACATGGTGTTTTTCTTTTTTCATAACAAGGGACGTAGATATAATCAGTGCTACGATTGCAAAAATGTGTTCTGGTAAGACAATACGAAAAAATCCTGTATACATGTTGGTGACCTTACCCATGAGTACGTCACGAAACCACGAGTAATAGTGGTCATGTATAATGGCTGCCCCAGAGGAAAATAGTATTTCATTACACAAAGAGAAGAGTGCGGTACAGAATACACTTACAACACAAAGGCGGAGAAAAAACTCCTGCCCTTTTTTGTCTTGCATAAGGTGAAACATGGGAGGTAGTAGTGCAAAAAAGAGAAATGGCACCAGATCTTGGAGCGCTGCTACAAGAGTGTTTCCCTGGAGAACTCCGTTGGTGGTGGTAAGTACTACGTAGCAGCACATGCCTATAATGGTGTAGAAAAGTATATGTGGAATAGAGAAGTTGTGCCACTTATTTTTTTTCGTCAGGGTATAAATTATATAGAGAAGAGAAAACACAAGAAGGAATACCGAGCGTATAGCAAGACCACCCAACTCAAAGAGGTGACCAGACCCGCCCAAAAATAACTCGATAAGTATTAAGGAGAGTGCCCATTGAGGTTTTTTGAAAAACAGTATGCCGAGTGTCATGACAGCGCAAAAAACTATTGTTCCTTGTGCGAATGTTGATGTGAATGTGGTAAATGACAATACGCGTGCAAGAACGTATATACCAAAAAACACCCACGTCTGCCTATGAAAAAAAATGGCTTGGTGTGTTAGGTGTTTTTTATAAAGCATAATTTAGAGGAATTGTGTTTTGTCTATGTTTTGGTTTCCTTGAAGAAATGCATGGGTAGTCATAACTGCTTTACCTTCTGGCTGAAGAGAGGAGATGGTGAGAGACCCTTCTTTGCATGCTATGTACAGTATACCATCTTTTATGTGTACTGTTCCAGGCGCAAGTGGTAATGTTGCATGGTCTGGTTTTACAGTGATAAGCTTGATCCGTGTATCATTCCAAGTGGTCCAGATACCAGGCCACGGTGTAAGTCCACGGTATTGGTTGTAGATCTGTTCTGCAGTATTGAGCCAGTTCACCTTACCGTTCTCACGCGTAAGTTGTTTGCAAAGAGTTGCCTTGGAACTGTCCTGTGGTACGGGAGCCAAAGTGCCTGCGACATATGGTGGTATGGTGTGTAAAAGTAGTTCAGCGCTCACATCGGCAAGTGTATTGCTGAGTGTGACATAGGTGTCATCTGGGTCTATGGCAACCGCCTTTTGTGCGAGTATGGGCCCGGTATCAAGCCCCTTGTCCATGCACATAATCGTTGTGCCGGTGGTGACATTTCCATCCATAATACTGTGTTGAATGGGAGATGCGCCTCGGTATTTTGGGAGGAGTGATGTGTGAACATTGAGTGTGTTGTGTTTTGGAAAATAGAGAAGAGATTCTGGAATAATATTACCGTATTGTGCCACAATGACTAGGTCAATGTCTTTTTCTACAAAAGTAAATTTTTTTAAGGTGTCTGGCTGAAGTATGTTGAGGTCATGGTTTTTTGCATATACTTTGACTGGTGATGGATGGAGAATTCTTTTTCTTCCAACAGGTCTATCTGGTTGGGTAATAACATGTGCTACTGTAACAAAAGATGCACGATTAAGTGCATCAAGAATTGTGACAGCAAACTCATGAGTACCAAAAAATACAGTGGTGAGTCGGTGTGTCATATGTATAATTATTTATTGGTAAAGACGTGTTTTGCTTTGTCTACAAAGAGGATCCCATCAAGGTGGTCTACTTCATGTTGAATAACACGAGCTAGGGTGCCAGATGTTTCTATAGTAACAGGTATGCCATCGCGGGTTAATGCTGACAATGTAATATGGGTATATCTTTTTACTTTTCCATACGTGTCTGGCACCGATAAACACCCTTCTGTGTCCCAGTTAGTTTTTCGACTTGTTCTTTCCCAGGTTGGGTTTATAAGCACTACCGATGTTTTTGGATCAATATTTCCTTCTTTTGTAGTGTATCGTGTAAATGCGTCTTTGTCTATAACAACTATGCAAATATTATTGCCAACTTGTGGTGCGGCAATCCCTATGCCGTCATAGGTTTTCATTGCATCAATAAGTGCGTCAATAAAAACCTGTAGATCTGGTTTCTGCAAGTCTTCTTTGGTAACAATCGTTGATTGCTTTCGTAAATTTTCGTCTGGAAGTGTCCGGATAGTAAGAGGCATAGAGAGTGTTATGGGCGAAAAATAGTTGTTGGGTGTGGGTCAATTTTCCACGTTCTTGGTAGTAGATTGTTGATTGCCACAATATCTTTGTGCCATGTTTTTTTTGGCAGTTTCACGAGTAGTGCATACCAATACTTTCCTCGAAAGTATTTTGGGTGCATAGGGTAACAACTGTCAATTATAGCGCATTTTAGGTCATTTGTCAAGAGATTCTCTAGAATCTGCCGTGCTTTTTCAGCCTCTTGTTGTGCTTTTTTTTCATCACGATCTCCATAAAAATAGCGGACAAGGTAGGTATATGGTGGGTATTGTAATGCAAAACGCTGCTTTTCAATGTGCGTAAAAAACCCCCCTGTATCATTGAGATGAACAAAGAGCGGGTGTTCGGGGTTCATGGTTTGTATAAGAAATGACGCACCTGGCTGCATGGCATATTGTATCTCTTTTATTGTGTGCCAGACCCGTTCTTCTGCGGTATATTCGGGGAATATAAGTTCTTGATCAAGACTGACACACACAGTGAGTCCAGTGTTTTTCCATCTAATGTGCGAGAGTGCCTTTTGTGTTCCGACAATAATTCTTGGTGTTTTTTCATCATCTGTGAATGTGTCTTCTGTTGTGCTATCTATTCTATATATCTTATGTGGAAGATTGCTAGCCAAATCTCTTACGGTCTTTTCTACCAGCTCTATCCCAGCCCCTCGGAGCTTAACAACAGATGATGCACATGATGGACATGTGAGCCCAACAGCCTCTTTCTTTTTGCAATATTCACAGGAGAGTTGATTTGTTGTCTGGTGGTAGATAAATGGTCTATCACATCCAGGACATCGGAAGGTAAATCCACAATTTAGGCAGGTAAGTGACCTAGCAAACCCCTTTCTATTTAACAAAAAAAACATGTCTGTTGTGCAGTCTAGTAGCGCATTTTCGGCTGCATGAGAAAGGACGGAGTAATTTCTATGAGATCTCTCGCTTCTAATATCAATGAGTGTGGGTTGATTGGAGTCTGATTGTATTTCTGGTATGTGTTTTGCTTGTTTGTGTGGAAGTCCAGGTGAAAATGTAGCAAAGTCTATGTGCAGAGAAAGACACGACCGAAGAAGTAGTGCAATATCATGAACATGAAACCGTGGAGCTTGGTCAGTTTGTTTGTGTTGCTCGTGATGAGCATAGTCAATAATAATTTTTTTGAGATTGTAGAAGGGGAGTAGTATTGCAGCACGCGTACCTACTACTATTTCTGCAGTACCATTTCGTATAGAAACCCAGCGTGCAAAAGCCTCTTTTTGTGTAATGCCGCTATACCATATACAGGGAGGAATATCTTGGTTTTGTGAAAAAAGCGAGATGGTTTTTTCAATCATATGAGCCTCTGGCA
>JABJHO010000052.1 GCA_018661775.1 Candidatus Magasanikiibacteriota bacterium
GGCTCAATAGTAAATACCATACCCTCTTTTATAACCGTTTTACTTCCGGACTTTACGTATGGTGATTCGTGAATATCTATACCAAGCCCATGTCCAGTACCATGGATAAATCCGGCATCACCAACATCAAACCCATCTTGTAAAAATATGTCTACACAGACCTGATGCACACCTTCCATCACAACACCTGGGCGAATCGCATCTATTGCTGCCTCTTGTGCTTTTTGCACAGAACTATACATTTTTTGCACATACTCAGATGCCTCACCTTTGACGTACGTTCGAGTCATGTCAGAAAAATGGCCCGTTTTCATATCTCGTGGAAACAGATCACAGATAATGGTTTCATTGGCAAAAATAGGACCCCCACCTCTATGGTGTGGAATCGCTGCATGGCTCTTGCAAGAAATAATCATACCCTCAATATCTACCAAACCTTGGGACAAAAACACCTTACTTGCCTCGTACTTTAATAATTCACTTGTGAGCCTCTCTTTACGATAATACACATATTCACCTTCAATGTGCGATTCTTTTAAGATACGCTCAATACATGCAAAAGCGTGATGCGTTCCGCTCAGTGCAGTTTTTGTGGCGGCAATATCACCTTCAGATTTTGTTTCTCGCTCGGGATACAGCGCAGGTAATGGGGTAATTTTTACCCCTTGTTTTCGCAACACGTCTGCCATGTCTAGTCGAAAACCACAAGAAACAGACACCTCTTTGCCAATAAGCTCCAGCTCTTCCAAAATAGTGTAGGCAAGCGCTGCTGCACTATTGTTAAAATTTTTATACTTTTTCGCTTTTTCATACAGCGGGTTTACAAGGTGGGGTTGTATATTAGGATTTTTGTTGTGATCCTCAAACACACCATATTCTCTGTGATCCAAAAAAATATGTGCAGAAGACCCCAAATCAACAAAAAAGAATGGGTCTGGAATATCTAACCGAACCTTGTAAAAAATATCACTATCTTTTCCGCTACCGTAAAGTAGTTTAAGCATATATTATGTATTAGGTGTTATTATATGATTTTGTGCACTATCCCACCCTGGGGTAATACAAACACAAGCCTTCCCTTTTCCAGAAATTCTGTACGGATGTTTTGGTAAAATCATAAGAACATCTCCCGGGCGAAGGATATATTCTTCTCCATTGTACTCTATACAAAACTCTCCTTCTAGCATGACGATTGTTTCTGTGCAAACGTCATTTATGGCAAACCCCTTCTCAGGGTATACACCATCAGTCTCTACAAGCGCAACAGTTTGCTCATTGTTTGGGTGTGTTGGGTACAATCTTCCGGTCGTTCCACCTGGAATAGAAAATCCCTCTGCATCTTTTTTTTCGATATACATATGTATTAGTATAGTTTTTTTACCATAAAGATTCAATATACTTAAATCCTTATGAAAAAAGAGAGCTCGGTTATGGTAGACCGTAAACGCTCTCATTAACTGACCAAAGGAGTCGTGGTTAATAGTTTTGTTTTTTCAAATAAAGAACAGGTCGTGCATCATCAAGAGATTTTGTTCCGATCTGATAAAACAATGACATAACCGGTGATTCCATACCTACGATAAGTGGATTGTTCAGTGATTCGGTAATGCGCCCAACTGCAAAGTATTGGGCAGCTTGACTCAAGACAACGCTCACCACGTCAACACCTTCTCCATACCAACGATGCACTAGTGGTGCTCGTGAATCAACAATATACTCAAAAACATGATCGGGTACACTAAACACGCCAGAGATATCACCGCCAGCAACACGCTCCTCTCCTTCAATAACAAACATGTCCCATGGGCCCATTTCTGTTATAAAGGGTGTTGTCAGCCTAATATCTTCAGTAAAACCCTCGAGAAAGCACTGTTGACTACTGCGTAGCCTTGCATAAAAACCCTCTTCTGTTAACCCAACCTTTTTACATGTAACATCATCACGACCTTCAAAATCGGCGACTGCAACAACAAAAGATATTTCAATGTCTCTTTTTGCAAAAAATGCATGTAGTTTTGGTATAATATTTTGTGCGCGAGCTGCCACAAGACCAATACCATCACCCAAGCTATCGAAAGTGTATTTTCCATCTTTGTGAGCGTAGTCTGGGCAGACACAGAAAAATATAGTTGAAGACTCGCGACGAATCACACGATTTAACCATATGCCAATGGCATAGGTAAACTGCGGAGAACTAGGCAAACTGACACCAGCACTAACAAAAAGCTCCATAAAATCATACGCGATTTGCCCCAAAGAGAGAACGGGTCGAAAGACATGCTGAACTTTTTTTGGGAGTGTGTCAAAACGTAACACCACGTCACCACGCACATGGCGCACAAGATCTGCAAGGGAGGGGTATTCGTCATTAATTTTCGGGTATGAAATAAAGCTAACACCAGGACTCCTGCCGTCAGAAAAATGTTTAACCTTCCAAGAAAATCCGGGAATATGTTCAGATATTAGCTTGTATGCTGGCTCATATTTTACAACGCAGCTTTCATCAACAAGACCTGCGTCTTTAAGAAACGCGTGGCTCAACGTACCACCAGGAATACGATCTTGATCTGTACTCATAAAGTAACTCCTATAAGTGCTTTGCTAGGCCAAAGCACTTGAAAAAAAGAACAACTAATTGCAACCTAGCGAAATCCCTCTTTTTCGTCAGGTAACAAATAAAAAACACCCCGCTACACGAGGTGTTTATTTGTACTGTATAAATAGTATTACATACAAAAACCACGCCTCGTGTGAACTAGGTGCCAAAAACAGAAATACGGAGTGTGTTTTTGTAATTGTTTCATATAAATCAACTATAAACCTATTGTGACAAACTGTCAAATTGTCTGTGGATAACCTATTCCAAAACAAGGATAACCGGCTCTCCTGACTGCACATTGCCATTATTCCAGTCGTGCAATGCTCCCATCAGCGTCTCAAAAGAATATACAAAACCTGCTCCACGGCTCGTACCAGGATCATGTGTAACAAACCCATCCTCTGTATACCCAATAATAACCAGTGCATGGTATTCTGGTCCGCCATTACTAAAATATGGATTCTTGAGTGACTTACCACGAGCAAGAGCGATCACAGGATTTCCTAAAGAGAGGTATGTTTTAATTTGTGTAATGGTTGGATCGTAGACAACGCGCATATCATGAGTACCATCAGAAAAGTATGCATATAACTCTTGCACCTGACTAGCTGGAACACTTGTACCCCAACCTTGTGCCTCTTCCCAATGAACCATCTTTTGCATCTCGCCTTTGGCAAACAACGGACTTACGCCATATTTTTTATAATACGCATCTACCATGAGTACTGCCGCCTCTTCGCACGCATCTTGCCATGGTTGGTCCCAGTTTTTCTCTGGTGCCTGAGAAGTAAACGGCACAGCCAGGTATATTTCTTTAGGCATTTCCTTCGCCCTGGTTAGTTCTAGTTCTGGCACATCCTGTTCGTCGACAACTTCATCCTCATGAGTAATATTATTTTCCACTACTTCTTCTTGAACCTCCTCTTCCTGGTCATATTCTTTGTCTGTGGAATCCACATCTTTTGTCTTTGGGGCTGAGGTGTATTTAATAGACTGGCCCACACTCGTTGAATCAAGGTGTGAATAAGGTTGGTAAGATCGTGTAGTGCGCAAAAATCCATACCATTGCCACACACTTGCCAAAACAAAGCAAAGCGCCAAAAGCGCACAGCAAACGGTAAATATTTTTTGCGATATACTCATATAGTGTATTGTACCACAGCGATAGCCAAACCATAAGCTTGAAAAAATGTCATAACTATACTATGCTATACACATTATGTTTTTCAAAACACTACACAAATCAACCGAATGTCGTGCAAGAGCCGGTATAATTTCTACTGACCACGGAGAAATAACAACGCCGATGTTCATGCCGGTTGGCACAAAAGCAACGGTCAAAAGTCTACGGACACAAGATTTACTCAATATTGGGGCAGAAGTCATTCTTGGTAATACCTACCACCTTCATCTTCGGCCCGGAGAAGATGTTATAGACAGTTTTGGTGGTTTGCACAATTTTATGCAATGGCAAAAACCAATCCTAACAGATAGTGGTGGATTTCAGGTGTTTAGTCTTGGCGCACAAAAAGAAACAAAAGAAGGTGGATCAAATGAAAAACTCGTAAAGATTGATGACGAAGGTGTTACCTTTCGCTCATATATTGATGGATCAAAGCGACGATTTACTCCAGAATCTGCGATTCAAATTCAGCATAAACTTGGTGCAGATATTATTATGGCATTTGATGAATGCACACCAGACAAAGCAGACGAAGCGTATACAAAAAAAGCAATGGATAGAACTCACAAATGGGCCGCGCGTTGTATAAGCGAACATAAAAAAAATACCACACATCATGGCTATAATCAATATTTATTTGGTATTATTCAAGGCGCAAACCACAAAACACTCCGCTGTGAATCCGCAAAAATAATTAGCGATATGGATTTTGATGGTATTGCTATTGGTGGCGAAAGTATTGGCTACAACATGGAAGCCACAAAGGACATTTTGGATTGGATTGCCCCAATTATCCCAGAAGATAAACCGCATTATACGATGGGCGTAGGATTTTCTCCGTACGATATTTTTGACGTGGTTGAACGTGGTGTAGATATGTTTGATTGCGTGGCACCAACCAGAATGGCACGAAATGGCGCGTTTTATGTTCATCCAAAAACGTACACAGAATTAAAACCAAAGGACTCAAAAGATTCACGAAGTTGCTGGGTAGATATTACCAACAGTCAGTTTAAATACGATCAAAAACCGCTCGACTCACGAATGCCACATTCCCCTATTCATTCATATTCACGAGCCTATCTCCATCACCTATTTAAAGAACAAGAAATCTTGGGAAAAGTTTTAGCAACCCAACACAATCTTTTTTTCTTGCTAGACCTTATGAAAAATATACAAAAAGCAATTACAGAAGATACATTTAAAATCCTACAAGAAGATTGGAGAAAATAAACACGACAATACTATTTTTTACTCTTTATCATTAATTCTCCTTCGAAACCAACACATTTTGTTGGTTTTTTTAATTATTGACAAAATATGGTAATTCTGCTAGGGTGAATACAAGTAAATAGATCTTTTTACAAAAACAAAAAGGAGAAGTTTCATGCAAACTCCAGAAATTCGTATACTAGAAGCAAAAGAAGCGCACAGTGAAGTATTTCAACATCTTAACATTTCAGATTCAGAC
>JABJHO010000053.1 GCA_018661775.1 Candidatus Magasanikiibacteriota bacterium
CTCGGTTCAACACTGGTGGTCAAAACACGAGAACCGAGTGATTACGAAAAGATTATCACGGCAATCTCTGTTCCAGAATATGAACATATTGTAGAAGCCAAAACCTTTAATGATGTACAAACATCAATAGAAAAAATAGACACCATTACGCGTCGAGTAGAGGAGTCGGTCATTTTTCTGAGCATTCTTTTTACGCTCATTGCATTTTTTGTGACGTTTAATACTATTCGTGTTGCAATTTATACACAACGATTAGAGATTGGTATAAAAAAACTTGTTGGCGCAACAAATTGGTTTATTCGAGGGCCATATATAATAGAGTCAGTCATTTTCACTATCTGCAGCATGTTTGTGGCGGGTGTTTTGGTGTATCATGGGCTTGCAATATTAGATCCGTACCTTGAGGTGGTGTTTGGGCAAAAGGCCTTTCTACAGGCGTATTTTGGCGCTCATGCCGCACAATTAATAGGTATAGAGTTTGCAGGAGTATTTGCCCTTACTGTTTTTACTAGTGGTATTGCTATTCGTAAATATTTACGGACATAATAACATATTCCACAAGAAAATATATGTGCTTTTTCTGTTGACAGTATATCTTTTATTTTGTATACTATGCTCACATTATTCGGAGGTCGTCTAATGGTAGGACTCCAGGTTTTGATCCTGGCTATCGGGGTTCGAATCCCTGCCTCCGAGCAAAAACAACCAAAGATACATATTTTCTGTTTGATGAGATACTAATTTATTGGTGAACATGTGAACAAACATCTAAAATATAAACACTCTATCCTCCTTATAGCCGGTATCAGCACCATTTTAGCAGGAGCTATTCATGCTACTCTTGTGGCCCTTACTCATGTTGCACCACTTCCAATTGAAACTATCTTTTTTGTGTTTGCTGGTCTTTTGCAGATTGTTATTGCTAAATCTGTTATTCGTACAGGAAGACTCAAACACACAGCTGCACTTTTTTCAATTAATGGGGCTCTTGTTGTTTTGTGGGTATTATCTCGCACACTCCGTGCCCCGTTTATGAATAGCCCGGAGTCTATTAACACACTTGGTGTCCTTGTTGTGTTGCTCCAAGGTGTTTCAATCGCTTCGGTTACATTATTAAAATGGATGGATAAAGAACGAATTCGACACATACATGGTTACTCATTTGCCCATGTATGTTCAATACTTCTTCTTGCCTCACTCCTTTCAGGGTTTGGTATATTTGGTGGTGGGCGTGTGGGTGAGATATTTCTTCCAGATAGAACACTTGACCACTCACATGGTGGGGTTGGTCACGGCCATAAGGAGGGTAGTCATAATGAAAGCAGTGAGGTGGGTGGCTTTGGTGTGGATATAAACACAGTTACTCCTGATTCTGAAGGAGGAATTAAAGAAATTACTGTAAAAGAAGGTGGCCATCATGACGATAGTCCACACCTTCACGAATAAGACTAAATTACGTATATGAGTAAGAGATGGGTTAAATTCATGGTCATAGTAATCCTCGCTGTTTTTCTCTTTCTTTGTAAGGGTGGGTCTCTGGCTTCTGCTGTGCATAGTATGGAAATCGGAGGGCATGGACATGGTGATACCATGTCTTGTTGTGACACCGAATCTTCAGTCAGTATAAATCACGATATTGGAGAGGCGCTACCCTCTCGTAATTTATTTATTTTCACGCCTGTTCTCAGTCTTGGTATTGCTTTTTTTGTGGTATTTTATAAACCACCACCTTTTTTAGTATCATATGTCTTGTCGAGAAAAAAAAGGTATGGAAGCTTTCGGTTATTACATTACCTTATTTTGCTTTTTAGTCGAGGTATACTCCATTCCAAAGTGTTCTAGTTGCGGGTGTAGATAGGTCGTATGCTTTTTGTGTTTGCATAGGGCTTTTTTTGATTATTAATGTATAATAAAAATATATGAATGAGAAAAAATCATTGTTTAAACTATTACCTCTAAAGCAGGTCTTTGTGCTTGGGTTATTATTCTCTTTTTTTTGTATAACCACAGCAGGCTTCTTTTTCTTGCTTTTTCGGTATGTTATATAATCTATGAAACAAGAACGATATCCAATAGTCGGGATGCATTGCGCATCTTGTAAAAAGTTAATTGAAACACTCGTCGGGAAACTAGACGGTGTAACGGAAGTTGCCGTAAACTACGGTACAGAAAAAATGGATGTGACCTATGACGAATCGAAAATATCACTAGAGAAGATTGCAGAGACAGTAAAGCAGGCTGGTGGGTATGAACTCGTGCATACGGAAGATACTACCGTACTCGCAAGTGAATATGAAGTAGATAAAATGAACATGGATATGGACATGAAGGCTGATGATACCAATCCACATGCAGGTCACGCAGCAGTGATGAAAGAAAAAGAATATAAACTACTACAAAAAACAGTACTTTGGGTGGGAATCGGTGTGATTCCATTTGCCGCGATGATGATTGGGATGCTACTGCAAGCACTTGGTGTAGTTAGTATTGGTATGGCTCCACTCGGATTTATTGAGTTTAGTGGCGGAGACTACACAATCAATACCTTATTCCTATTACAATTCTTACTAGCAACGCCAATCCTCTTCATTGGAGGAAAGCGATTCTTTGTAAACACCTGGCGAGCACTCAAAGTACGTAGTGCAAACATGGATACACTCATCGCGCTTGGTACTACTACCGCATGGGTTTTTTCTACACTTGTTACGTTTATCCCACATTTGTTTGGAGACGTTGCCGAAGATGTATTCTTTGAAGCGGCGGCATTTATCGTATCCTTTATCCTCATGGGAAGACTACTCGAGGCGCAGGCAAAGTCAAAAACAATGGGAGCCGTGAAAGCATTGTTTGAGCTCCAAGCAAAAGATGCCACAGTACTACGGGATGGAAAAGAAGTCCGTGTCCCTATTGCGGAAGTAATCAAAGGTGACCTCATTATCGTACGACCCGGAGAGAAAGTACCGGTAGACGGAGTAATCACCAAGGGAGCAAGTACCATTGACGAATCAATGGTAACCGGTGAATCCATTCCAACAGACAAAGCCGTTGGAGATGCGGTAATAGGTGCGACCATTAACAAAACAAGCACCTTTACCTTTCAAGTGAACAGTGTTGGGAGCGATACGATGCTTGCGCGCATTATCAAAATGGTAGAAGACGCACAAGGGTCTACCGCCCCAATTCAAAAACTAGCAGACAAAGTTTCTGGTGTATTTGTGCCAGTCGTAATTGTGATAGCATTAGTCGCTGCTGCATTTTGGTTATTTGTAGCGCCAAGTATTGGATTTGTACCTACGGACATTAACGCTGTACAACTCGCAACATATATTGCAACGACCATACTCATCATCGCCTGCCCGTGTGCGCTCGGCTTAGCTACGCCTACAGCGGTAATGGTTGGAACTGGAAAGGCTGCTGCAAAGGGAATCTTGGTAAAAGATGCTGAGGCACTAGAGAAAGCAAACAAAATACATACCATCGTCTTTGATAAGACAGGAACACTGACCAAAGGACAGCCAGAAGTAACCGCTACGGAGTTTTCTTCGGGAGCTGATCGAAATGAAATACTTACGTTTGCGCATGCACTCGAGCATTTATCTGAACATCCTCTGTCTACTGCTATTACAACATATGCCAAACAAGAAGTGAAAAGCATGAGTGATCTAGAAGTAGATAATTTCAAAATGATAGAAGGCCGCGGAGTAAGTGGAGATATTGATGGTAAAACTATTTATATTGGAAATACGCGACTACTTGATGAACAAAACGTAACACTAGATCCTGCACTCAAACAAACCGCTGAGACACTTACTGCGCAGGCGAAGACGACTATCTATATGTCAGTAGATAGGAAACATGTAGTCGTATTTGCACTTGCAGATGCAGTAAAAGAAGAATCAAAACATGCTATTGAAGCGCTACATACACTTGGTATCAAAACAGTCATGATGACCGGAGACAATCAAGCTACGGCAGACGCAATTGCCACTGAGCTTGGAATTGACCAAGTTGAAGCAGAAGTACTCCCAGCAGACAAAGCAAATCTGATAAAGAAAATTCAATCTGAATCAGATGGGGGAGTAGTGGCAATGGTAGGAGACGGAATCAACGATGCGCCAGCGCTTGCGCAGGCAGATATTGGGATTGCCATGGGGACAGGGACAGATGTGGCTATTGAAGCCGGAGACATTGTCCTCGTACATGGTACGCTCGATAAAGTAGTAGAGACTATTCAGGTATCCAAATCAACATTGAATGTTATCAAACAGAATTTATTCTGGGCATTTGGGTACAACATTATCGCTATTCCGGTAGCCGCTGGAATTTTGTATCCAGTATTTGGCATTCTCCTTTCACCGATTATTGCTAGTGCTGCAATGGCATTTAGCTCTGTGTCTGTGGTGTTGAATAGTTTGCGGTTGAAGCGGAAAAAGTAATGTTTATCTATTATTGAATATACACTTATTTATATAAAAATCTATGAAAGAAACAATTTATTATGTCTCCGGCATGCATTGCGGTGCTTGTGAGATACTTGTTGAGCACAAATTACTTGAACAACCAGGTGTAAAAGTGGTAGATGCATCATTGAGCAACGGAACTATACGAATAGAGCACGAAGGGCACATACCACCGGTAAAACAATTAGAAAAATGGTTTAAATCAGATGGGTACATATTTTCAGAAACCAAAATTAAACAAACCAAAGACCCTCTCATCTACTTTGTAGAAGGAAAGGGGATTCAAATGGACAAGAAGATTCTCAAACAAAAATTCAAAACACTTCGCAAAGTAGCAATCGTATTCTTTACGTTGTACTTAGTAGAAAAGAGTGGAGCCGCGCAGTATATCTCGGTAACAGACAATTCATCTCTTGCGGTATTTCTGATGTTTGGAATTGTAGCCGGACTCTCTAGCTGCGCAGCACTGGTCGGAGGGATATTACTGTCTCTCACAAAAGGGTGGAACGAGCAGCTCGGGTACAAAGCAACACCAAAACAAAAGATGCGACCACACATTACATTTCACATGGGGCGACTGGTTGCCTATGCGGTGTTTGGAGCAGTGCTTGGTGCATTTGGGAGTGCGTTCTCTTTTGACGACATTACGATCTATGCACTCATCACTATTACGGTGTCTGTCGTCATGCTCATCATCGGATTACAAATGGCGGGTGTCAGCTGGGTAGATAGATTTCAGATTCGCATGCCAAAGTTCATTACTCGCCGAGTAGCCAATAGCTCAGAAGCTCAAAATTCCCGTATGCCGGCCTTCATTGGTGCGGGTACGGTACTGTTACCTTGCGGCTTTACACTCATCGCGCAGGGAGTCGCGCTTACTTCTGGTAGCGCCATCCGCGGGGCATCAATTCTGTTTGCTTTTGCGCTTGGTACTGTGATTCCGCTCCTATTCATCGGCTATGCAAGTGTAAAGGGTACGAGCAGCGCCAAACGTGGCCGCACCTTCTCGTTTTATGCGGGAGTCGTCCTCGTTCTGTTTGCCTTGTACAATGTAAATGGGCAATTCAACGTACTTGGTCTCCCAAGTATGAGCGATGTATTTGCAAGTAGCTCCGAAGGTTCAGATACTGGTACCGTGCAGCGTGATCAGGCAGGGGAGCAGATAGTAAACATGAAAGCCTTTGGATTTAGCTATGCCTTTACGGGTCCATCTACGATTCAAGCCGGTGTCCCTACCAAACTCGTGGTAGACGACCAGGGTATCAAAGGCTGCGGAGTATTCCTCTCTGCACGTGGACTCATCTCTGGATTTGTAGATTTGAAGTATGGTGAAAATATTATAGATCTTGGAAAACCTAATAAAGGGGTATATAAAATCACGTGTTCTATGGGTATGGTGCCTCCGATAACTATTCATGTGGAGTAATAGAAACGCAAGAACAATGAGTCAAGAGAAATCTATATTGAAGGGGTATTCCCGGAGCAAAAACAACACTATTTTGGGTGTTGTTTTTTTACTATATAATATATGGTGAAATCTAACAAATTTACCCCTAAACTTGACAAATTACAATTTTTATGATAGAATAAGGTATTAATTCATACTACGTGGAATTCCTCGTAGTGGCTCGAATCTTTATTGTGTCAATGTGTTGACCCAAAAGACTATCGGGTAACACAATAATTATGACACAAAAAGAACAGAATACTGGTCGTTTTTGCGACCTTGGGATAGAAGAAAAACTTCTTACGACTCTTACAAAAAAAGGGTTTACTACACCAACACCAATTCAGCACCAAGTGATCCCAGGT
The DNA here is from genome assembly GCA_018661775.1 of Candidatus Magasanikiibacteriota bacterium. GTDB lineage: Bacteria > Patescibacteriota > Patescibacteriia > Magasanikbacterales > UBA922. The sequence continues at coordinate 6,273 of JABJHO010000053.1, forward strand.
GCTCTTCAAGGAAAGGACGTGGTTGGTATTGCACAAACAGGTACAGGAAAAACCTTGGCTTTTGGTATTCCAATGATTCAACACCTTTCTTCTCAAAAGGGGCAAGGGTTGATTTTGGTACCAACTCGTGAACTTGCATTGCAAGTAGAGGATTCTTTGAAGCAGATTTGTGGACCAATCGGACTCCGCTCTGCAGTGTTTATAGGTGGTACATCAAAAGGACCACAAATAAGGGCGCTTCGCCAGAATCCCCATATTATCATAGCGACTCCAGGTCGTTTGGTAGACCTCATGGACATGGGTGTGTGTCGTCTAGACAAGATTACGCTACTCACATTTGATGAGGCCGACAGAATGCTTGATATTGGGTTTTTGCCACAAATTAAACGTATCCTTACAACTATTCCAAAGAAAAGGCAGACATTGCTGTTTTCGGCTACAATGCCAAAGACTATCTCTTCGCTTGCTCGTGAATTTATGAGCATGCCACTAAGGATTGAGATTGCTCCACAGGGAACATCTGCTGAAAACATTGAACAAGAGATTTTTATGGTGAATAAAAATAGTAAAATGCGTTTACTTGATTCATTACTTGAAGAGTACAAAACTAATACAACACTTATTTTTTCACGAACAAAACATGGGGCAAAACGTATTGCAAGTAGTGTGCGAAACATGGGATACACTGCCACTGAAATTCATTCAAACCGTTCGCAAAGCCAAAGAAAAATGGCCCTTGATGGATTTAGAAAAGGGAAGTTTCGTATAATGGTTGCAACAGATATCGCATCTCGTGGTATAGACGTGAAAGAAATATCTTTGGTGATTAACTTTGATCTACCAGATAGCACAGAAGATTATGTGCACAGAATTGGTCGAACAGGGCGAGCCGGAAGATTAGGAAAAGCAATCTCTTTTGCCGAACCATCACAAAAGTTTGATATTAAAAAAATAGAGAGATTAATACGAAAAACACTACCAAAATCAGCATTACCAGAACTTCCTCCTGAAAGAGAGAAGCCAAAGTATGATGAAAGCGGTGGGAATCGTAATTTTGCCAAGCGTGGAAGTAGAAAGCATGCATTTCCAAAGCATAAAAAAAGAAGTAGAGATAATAAAAAGCACGGAGCAAAAAAAGAATCATTATTTGCAAGATAATCATAAAAAACCCAGCAAACATGCTGGGTTTTTTTTGTGCATACAGAGAAAAGCACAGTAATGCATTGTGCGACACTATTTATGATAAATTATGAAAAAAAACTAGTAACGCACAGTCTTTACCTTTACCAAAAGCATAAGAGATGCTATACTTTCAAAAAAAAGGTATGAAACAACTCCATACATTTGCTCAAACATTTAATAGCGATTTAGCAGTATTTATAGAGGAACGAATGCAATTTTGCACAGACCTAACCAAGGATCCTATATTTTTGGTGGCAATTGAGCAGACAAAACAATTGATCCTTGGGGCCGGAAAGCGTATTCGACCATACAATGCACATATGGGGTTTTGTGTTGGAAAGAATGGTATGGATAATGCAACGTATATAGAAGCTGTAAAAAACTATCTTTTGGCCATTGAGCTTTTTCATGTGTTTTGTTTGATCCATGACGACATTATAGACAAAAGTATATTGCGTCGTGGTGTGCCGACGATTCATGCAGTAATTTATGAGAAATACACAAAAGAGAAGCGGGTTGGTGATGTGTATCATGCCGCCACGTCCCACGCTATTTTAATGGGAGATATTGTATTTTCTTGGATTATGATGCTGCTTCAGCCAAGCCAAATATCGGAACCACAAAAACATGCTGTAGAATATTTTAATACCATGGTTCATGAAGTAAATATAGGGCAGATGATTGATTTAGATATTACTACTTTAGAAAACGTAACAAAAGAAAAGATATACGAAAAGATGAAAATGAAAACTGCTTTTTACACCTTTGTTCGACCGATGCACATTGGCTATGCGCTTGCCGGAGGAAAAGACACAAAGACTATACAGGATTTATCTGTTTTTGGTAACCATTTGGGCATTGCGTTTCAGATACAAGATGACATATTAGATGTGTATGCCACAAAAAAAGAAAGTGGAAAGGTGTTGTGTAAAGATTTGCAAGAAGGGCAACATACGCTGCTTACGCAGTATGTACACGAACAAGGGTCACAAGAGCAAAAAAATACGCTTGAGAGGGTGTTTAGGAAAGAGGTGCAAGATGTGGATATTCCTGCTGTTCAGGAATTTTTTACAAAAACCGGAGCGTATGACTATGCCACAAGTTGCCTTGAGGAAGAAATGGAAAAAGCCAAAACATGTGTACGAGAAATGGAAGTTGGGCAAGAGATAAAAAATGAACTCCTTGTACTTGCTGATTTTGTGGTCAAAAGGAAGGTGTAGAGGCTTTTGTATCCACTTGACGTGGAGGTAAGGGCAGTATATACTATGGTTCGTAGAACAATGTGATTCCGCGGTAGCTCAGTGGTAGAGCAGTTGGCTGTTAACCAATTGGTCGTCGGTTCGAGCCCGACCCGCGGAGCAATGATGAAAAAAGCTGAAAACCTCAGCTTTTTTTGTGTTAATAGAAAAATTATTGTAATTTTGGTATACTATAATCATTCTTTTGGAGGTTTTTGGGGATAGGTATTTTAAAACAGAATAGAAATATTATTTATATAACGATGCGCATATGCAAACACATTACCCGTCACTTTTGGTTGTGCTTAATTCTCAAAAAGCATTATGGTTTTCGGTTAAAGAGGATGGTGTGGAGCTAGTAGAAGAGTTGGGAGAAAAGAAAGAACGATACACCGACCATGAAGCGCATTTTTCTGCAAGTGGAACTGGTGCAACAGGGCAATCAGGGGCAGCTGATGTAGATAACAAAAGAGACGCAGAGTCTTTGAGTAAACACATAAAACACGTTGCCGAAAAAACACACGTATTGTGGCAGGAAAACAGATTTGCACATTTGAGTGTTATAGCACCCGAACAGTATAAAAATGATGTTGCTTCAGAAATACACAAAAGTATACCAAACCAACAAATAGATATGGTTTTTGGGAACCATGTACATGCCTCAAAAAAAGAGGTAAAGGCATTGTTTCTGCGCAGTATTCGACCACAATAATAAAAATCCCCTAAGTCTGTTATTTGTACACTGTTCCTGGCGTGTCTAAAAAGAGTGTATGAAAAATTGCATCATTGTGTATAATATATAAGATCTAAAAAATAACAGTATGTCTAAAGTTGTTTTTAAAAATACGATAAAAAAATACACAAAACACATAATCGACCCAGAGGAAAAGAAAACTGTTGAGATTCTTTTGGATAATATAGAAAATAACAAAGACTTCTTTGTTAGAAAAAAAGTTTCTGGAAAGATAGACATTGCAGCATCTGTATTACTTTTGTCAGAAGATCTGGAGAATGGCTTGTTTTTATTTCACAAAAAAATACAAAAATGGACAATGCCAGGCGGGCATGCTGACGGTGAGACTGATTTGCATAAGGTTGCATTAACCGAACTTAAAGAAGAGGTGGGGGTAACAATAGAGCAAAAAAAAGGAATACTTCCTGTTTTTACGTACAAGTTTGATTACTCTCCAGAGGTTTTTGGGTATAAAAAAAGTATTATAAATTTATTTTATATAGAGACTTGCCCTGTGAGTCAAATACCAAAAATAATGGAACCTGATAAGTGTGAAGAGTTGCGGTGGATGAGCGTAGAGGAGGTAAAAAAATTAGCAAAAAAAAATAACTATAAAAGTTATTTGAGACTTGCTGAGGTTTGGGATAGTATGTAGAGCCGGTGTATTTTTTACTAAATTTTTCCCGTTCCTTTTTGGTCTGTTTTGGGGTAAAGGAATTGTTTCTGCGCAGTATTCGACCACAATAATAAAAATCCCCTAAGCATTTTAGGGGATTTTTTTATGAGTAATTTAGGTGAGTATTTTATGAACTTGCTCCCAAATAGTAAAGAGACTAAATGCGCCAAAAATACCAAAAGCAGTAAGCATGATGAGTTTGCGCCAAAGTTTTGCTTGGAGAGGTTCTGGAAGTGTTTTGTGGTTCATCCAGTTTACCATTCCTATGTGTACAAACATGGCAATAGCGTTGAGCACGGCTCCAAGGATGATAAGAAAGCGTGGTTCGGTAACATTGAATAAGAAGAGTATTATACCAAAAGCAATTTGTGCCCAAAGAAAAGAAAAGTATATTTTTGATAAATGGACTTTGCTATCTTTTTTTCTTCCCAGCTTCTTTATCGCGAAGTTCTCGGCCATTATTCGTGATGACGAGTCAAGAACACCAAGTTGTGTTTGAAACAACATAATGGCAACAGCAAGAAGAAAGAGAATGCCTATGGCGGGGGAGATTGTTTGTGAAAGAATGGATCCTTGGTTCATAACAAATTGAATACCTTCTGCATTTGTGCCAGAGCCATATGTGGTAGTATATGCAAGAAGCATAAGAAGACACATGGTGAGCGCTCCAATAAACCAAAAAACAAGCCCGTGTTCTATGTTAATTCGTTTCCACCATAAGTTAAAGTTGGCAATGTTTTCTTTGTTTAAGGCAAATGAGTGCCCTTCGAGCCGCACACTCTGCTCTCCATCCTCTGCTCGGAAAAGACCGGCTATTTTTTGCGAGTATTTCCCCATACCATACCCCTTTTCTTTTACGTAAATTGATTGTGTGAGATTAAGATTTCCCCCGGCTCCTGAATAGGCAAATGCAGCAAAAAAGGATGCAATAAAGATACCTTCTGGTAAGAACATATACCCATCACCCTGACCAACGAGACCCTGAGCAAGAGCACCCCAATCTGCCGCCTTGGCAGACAAAAACGTAAGAACTAATATAAATGGGACAGCAAGTAAAATAAGTTTCGTGGTAAATGATTCCATCATGTCATACACCGTCTTTCCGACGCTGAGCATAATACCAATGACAAGGAGCATTCCAATGGCAATCCATTTAAAATTTGGCAAACCAAGAACGCTCCCTAGGACTTTTGCTGATGCGGCTATAATTCCAGGAATACCAAAGCCAACAAATGTAGAAACAATAAACCATGATGGTGCACGTTTAAAGCGTTTTGCTAGACCCACAAACACACTTTCTCCACGGACAAGAGCATAGCGTTCAATTTCTAAATTCATGAAAAATTGAATGGTAATTCCAAGTAGTGCGCCCCATGCAATACCAAGACCAAAGTTGGCCGCTAAATAGGGCCAAAGAATAACCTCTCCAGACCCAAGACCAAGGGCCAAAATAATAAAACTTGGACCTATCATCTTTTTGATAGGAATTGGTTTGGGGAATTTCTTTGTACTCATATAGTATGGTGTTGTATATTATGTATACAGTATAGCACATTCTTTGTTTTGCTGCATATTGATTTTGATTATTGAATACGGTACTATATATGCACAAGTATATATCATGATTTTTTATGTCAGAATTTGTCCACCTTCATGTCCACTCACACTATTCTCTGTTATGTGGTCTAACAAAAGTAAAACCCTTAGTAAAAGCAGCAAAGGAGCGCGGATTTTCTTCTCTAGCGCTTACTGACAATGGCGCACTCTATGGCGCAATAGAATTTTACCAGGCTTGTATTAAAGAAGAAATAAAGCCTATTATTGGATTTGATGCATATATTGCTGCTAGGAGTATGTATGACAAGGATCTTACAAAAGATAAAACTATTTATCGTCTTGTTTTGATAGCAGAAAACTATGAAGGGTATAGAAATTTAATGAAGCTCAGTTCCGAAGCATTTCTTAACGGATTTTTTAATGGAAAACCGCGACTAGATAAAGACTTGTTGCGAAAGTATAATAAAGGGGTTATTGCTCTATCTGGGTCAATTGATGGTGAGGTGCCATATTTTTTGCGTACCGGAAAAGATGAGGTAGCGAAAAAAGTAGCACTTGAGTATCAAGAAATATTTGGAGAGAATAATTTTTTTCTTGAATTACAGGATCACCCAGCCATTGAAGGGCAATTGGGTGTAAATAACAAGCTTATTGCTTTGTCAAAAGAAACAGGTATTCCAATGGTGGTGACACGAGATGTGCATTATTTAAATACTGACCAGGCCGATTCACAAGATATTTTGCGGTGTATTAGTGAAGGTTGGAAAGTGGGGTATACAGACAGAGAAGATTTTAGGCATGTCGATAGATCGTTCAATACCGCGGAAGATATTATTTCTCGGTTTCGTCATGTGCCAGAGGCGATTAAGAATACGGTGTGTATTGCGGATCGGGTAGACATAGATATCCCGCTAAATAATTGGCATTTTGCGCCAGTTGATTTACCTCCAGGAAAAACTGCCGATGAGTTTCTGCGCGAAGAAGCATTTCAGTGTGCCCCAGATTTTTATCCAGAAATGGGTAAGGAGATAACGGACAGAATTGAGTATGAGCTTGATATTATTAAAACAAAAGGATACTCGCCATATTTTATCTGTGTTGCTGATTATGTCCAGTATGCAAAAAGTAGGGGAATAGTAGAATCAACGCGTGGGTCAGCCGCAGGCTCTCTTGTTTCTTATGTTTTAGGGATTACCACAGTTGATCCTATTCGGTTTAAACTTCCTTTTGAAAGGTTCCTTAATCCTTTTAGACCAAGTCCTCCTGATGTGGATACGGATTTTGCTGATGATAGAAGAGATGAGATGATTGAGTATGTGACAAATAAATACGGTGCAGATAAGGTTGCACAGATTATTACATTTGGAACCATGGCAGCCAGAGCGAGCGTGCGTGATGTTGGGCGAGCACTTGGATTGTCGTATAGTTTTTGTGATCAGGTTGCAAAGCTTATTCCTCCGGCGGTTCAAGGGTTTCCTATGACAATTGATAAAGCACTAAAAGAGGAGCCAGATTTAAAGAAATTATATGAGACGAATGAGGATGTTAAAAAATTATTGGATTTAGCACAGCAGGTAGAAGGGTGCGCAAGACATACATCAATTCATGCTGCTGGTGTTGTTATTTCACCAACCCCACTTACAGATTTTTGTCCTGTACAGCGTGAGTCTGGTGGGGATAGGATTATTACACAATATGAAATGAAGTCAGTGGAAACAGCTGGTGTACTAAAGAACGATTTTTTAGGTATTCGAAATCTGTCTATTTTGGGTAATAGTGTGGAGATTGTAGAAAAAACAATGGGAGATGTTATTGATATTTATAATTTACCACTTGATGATGCAAAGGTTTTTGAGATGCTTGCACGTGGTGAAACCATGGGGGTTTTCCAGTTATCTAGTTCTGGTATGACGCGGTGGCTTAAAGAGTTGAAACCAACAAATATTGATGATATTATGGCGATGGTTGCGTTATATCGACCAGGACCAATGGACTTTATCCCAGAATATATTAAAAGAAAACATCATCCAGAAACGGTAGACTATCCACATCCAGCGCTTGAAGATATTTTGAAAAAGTCTTTAGGGCTCCTTATCTATCAAGATGATGTGATGCTTACCGCTATTGAGCTAGCAAAATATGACTGGCTTGAGGCAGATAAATTTAGAAAAGCAATGGGAAAGAAAATCCCGGAGCTTATGGTGGAGCAAGAAAAGAAGTTTAAAGATGGGTGTGTGGCAAACAAGATTGATAAGTCGATTGCGAATGATTTGTGGGAAAGAATTAAACCTTTTGCAACATATGCCTTTAATAAAGCACATGCGGCTAGCTATGGTATTGTTGCGTATCAGACCGCGTACATGAAGGCACACTATCCAGTGCAATATATGACGGCCATTTTACAAGCAGAATTTGGTGATACAGAAAAGGTGGCAGCAATCGTTCATGCATGCAAAAGAATGGGTATTACTGTACTACCGCCAGATGTCAATGAGAGTTTTAAAAACTTTGCTATGGTATCAAAACATGGGGAGCCCGGAAGAATTCGATTTGGGTTAACAGCTGTCAAAAATGTTGGGGAGCATATCTGTGAAGTGGTGTATCGTGAAAGGAAGGCACATGGTCAGTATAAAAGCTTAGAGGATCTGTTGGAACGGGTAACTGATAAAGATTTGAATAAAAAATCACTTGAAAGCCTTATTCAAACAGGCGCTTTAGATTGTTTTGGTCATGATAGAGGGGTGCTGTTGACTAACAGCGAAAATATTTTGTTTTTTAGTAAGCAACACAAAGAGAAGCAGGTGTCTCAGCAGGAGTCATTGTTTTCGGGAACGAAAATAGCCATGGATAATAAAGTGGTGTTGAAAGAGGCACAAAACGCAACATTAGAAGATAAGCTTGCGTGGGAAAAGAATCTTATGGGGTTGTATATTTCCTCCCATCCTTTTTTGTATTATCAAGAGGTGATGGTGCAAGAAAATGCACCATTAGTACCACTTATAGATGTGGAAGAGTTTGACCGAGACGCATGGGTGATTGTTGGTGGTGTGGTAGACGGAGTAAAAAAGAAAATTACCAAAAAGGGGTCAGTGATGCTTTTTGTTACTATACAGGATATGACCGGGTCAATGGAAATACTCGTGTTTCCAAAGACGTATGAAAAAACACAAGCATTGTGGCAAGAAAACGCTCTTGTGTGTATTGTGGGAAAAACCCCAAGAGATGGTGGGGATAATAAGGTGTTTGCAGAAAATGTGTATGTGCTCAACAAGGAGAATGTGCACATGGTGGCACGCCAAGTGTCGCTTGGGACACAGACCACGCATAAAAGTAAAAATAAGTTTGCGGCTCCTGTGAGAGAGAAAATGGTCTACATTACACTTACCAAAGAAGAGGCGGCTGCGTGTGGAGAAGGTATTAAGCAGGTGTGTGCAAAATATCCAGGATCATACACAGTATTTTTGATTGTTGATGGTGTTACTATTCGCTCAACATTTTCGATGGATAGTTCGGATGGGTGCAAAGACGAGCTGCACACCATCTTGGGAGGAGAGAGGTGTGACTTTTGTGAGTAACATAAAAAACACCCATTTTTGGGTGTTTGTGGCGTATGTGTGTGGGAGGTTAGCGCATTGCACGAATATTCATATTCCAGTGGTGGTAAAATAGAATATTTGCAAGGTCGGGAATCCAACTCACCACACGAAGTCTATCCTTTTCTATAAGCTGGTTGAGCCCTCGCTCGTGCACTGGGATTGTATCTGTAATATACACTCTGTCAATAGGGCAGTCTTCTGAATTGAACTGTTCTATTGCATTTCCACAAAGCACACCATGGGTAGCTGCTGCCCAAATAGCAGAAACTCCATGTATCTCCTTTAGGGCTTTTGCAACAGAAATATTTGTTCCACCTGTGGCAAGTTCATCGTCGAGAGTGATAACTAATGAATTTGGCAAGAGTGCCTTGTTGCTTTCAATATCTGTCACCAGGCCCAGGTGTTGTGTCGTGTGGCTATTATACCGTCTTTTGTATGCGGTAAAAATTGGCACATGCTCCATGCCCATTGCCGAAAGAATGGTGTGGACAGGTTTGGCAAATGTTTTATGTGCTCCATCATCAGGAAAGAGAAGGCAGATATGTTCTAGACCCGCTGCTTCGGCGTCACCAAGCGCTTGGGCCAAAAGGCGTCGCATCATAGAGACTGGCGTGATGATTCCTGTTTCTCCTGCCATTACAATTTGGGGGCTATGTGGATCAGGGACAATAATGCGGTCAATACTGTTTCCGCAAGATGTCTGAAAGAGGCGGTACAATAATCCAGGGAGCGCAAGCTCGAGTGATCCTTCGTCTTTGTCTGATCGCGAAAGAGGAAAATATCCAGTGACCAAACTGATTCTGCGCGCATGTCTCCCTTTTACGTAGGCTAAAATCAGCATAATCTGTATCAGTGTTTCTGGTGTACCGGACCCTCCTGCAAGAACCATAACATCGTGTCCACTAATATGGTTGTTTGATAATTGCACAAATGGTTCACCGCTTGGTCTGATGCCCCATTTTGGCAATGCAATATCAACAGGGGTATCTTGTGTTGGTTTGTGCACCTTTTCCTCAATAATTTTTGAGATTCTGTGTGCTTGCCTTTCAAATTTTGGTAAAGGAACGAGAGTGAACCCACCATTTGAGTTGTGTGGCCCATTTTGCATGTGCTCTCCTTGTGCATGGCAGAGTAAAAAAAAGATCCCAATAGGGACAAAAGAACAAGTATGGCAGTAGTATACGTGAAGTTTTTGTATACGTCAAAAACTATATTTGCGCTATGCGCCAGTTTGGGTTTGCCACAATTTCATTCCAGGGCGTTGTATCATTATGTGCCGCATGATGGTATCCAGCCAGCGCAATCATGGCGGCATTATCCATACAATATGTCTTTTTTGGAAAACGGAATTGAATAGGTTGATCTCTTTTTTCTAACATGTGAGAAAGCTGTGTTTGTAACTGTGTATTTGCGCTTACTCCACCACCAAGAAGAAGTGTTTTTATTGTGTGTTCCGAAAGAATGTTTTCTGTCTTCTTAAGCAAAACAGCAATAATGGCTTGTTGAAAAGAGGCACAAAAGTCTTCGAGTGTTATATTAGCATCTTCAAATGTATTATCTCGAAGCCAGTAGAGTGCAGCGGTTTTTAATCCAGAAAAACTCATATCATAGTCTTTGCTTCTTATCATTGGACGGGGAAATGGAATAGCACTGCTGTTTCCATGTTCTGCAAGAGCAGCAATTTTTGGTCCACCAGGATAATCAAGGTGTAGTAATTTGGCCACTTTATCAAAACATTCTCCAACCGCGTCATCACGTGTTCCCCCAAGTTTGGTATAGTCACCATGATCTTTCATGAGAATATATTCGGTATGCCCACCGCTTGCAATAAGACAAAGCGCAGGAAACACTAAATCAGTATGGTTTTCTTCTAAAAAAGGGGAGTATACATGGCCTTCTATATGATTAATGCTCAAAAGTGGAATATCCCATAAATAAGATAGTGTTTTTGCCACTTCTACACCAACCAAAAGTCCAGTAATAAGTCCAGGGCCTGATGTAACGGCAATATACTCCGGTTTTGGTTGATTGTGTAACACATCTTCAACAATCGGTATAATAGCTTCTGCGTGCTTTCTTCCGGCAATTTCTGGAACCACACCACCGTATGTTTTGTGTACTTCAATTTGGCTTGCTGTTTTTTGTGCAAGAATGGTGTGTTTGTCTTTAGAAACATCCAAAAGCGCCACAGACGTGTCGTCACAAGATGATTCAATGCCAAGTATAATCATAGAGTAGGTGTAATAGATGGTTATATTGTAGCAGATTGTATGTGTTTCTGCCAAGAATATAAAATACCCCACAAGGTGTTGGGGTATATGTCACAAAGAGCGTATATTTAATTTTTTAGGAAAAAGTGATTGACTTGTCTAGTGTTTCTAAAAACCACAAGTTAAGGGTTTCTTTAATACCTTCCACGGTGTCAGGTAGAATAATGCACTCGTCCTTTATGTAGCAGAGGAACTCATACCAACATTCTTCAACAACATTTTTTTTTGGTGTTGCACCTATTTGAAAATATTTTTCACTTTTATTCGTAAAATCATCTTCTGTGTATTCACGCAGCAGAACAAGGTTGTTTTCAAGAGTGAGCATGCCTTCTAAGATAATCTTCAGCTCGTTTAGGGGGCTTAATTTTGTTTGGATCAGTTGTGTAACCTTATCCATTTCTGGTCGCCGACTTTTTACAACATATATATGATGGGCCGCAAATTTAAGCGTAGCTCTTAAGGTGTCATCACTTCTCCAGCTTTGTGGTCGAATTCTTAACTTTTTTTGTCTTTGGAGCGTCTTAATCTTGGTTTTGACAATCCTTTTTTCTGTTGTTAGCATTCTTGCTATAGTTGATTTTGATAATCCCAAATCATATAGCGGAATTATATAATCTTCTACAGGCTGTTGGAGTGTTTCACTGTTCATTTTTTCCCTTTCTTTCTGGGAGTTGTGCGGTTTAAAAATAAAAGCACTCATCTAAGAGCACTTCTGTAGCCCGTAGGGGAATCGAACCCCTGTTCCCAGGATGAAAACCTGATGTCCTAACCACTAGACGAACGGGCCATATAGTGAGAATAGTATAAAAAAAATCTGTCTCTTTGTCAAGGATATGTGTGAATGAAACAAAAAAGACAGTTTGTGACTATCTTGATACATCAGCAGAAATAGGTTTTTTGTCAATGTATTTTGTGTACTCTTGACAAAAAACCCGTATTATTCTATAATGACTACAAATCACTTACCGCAGACCGTAGCTCTTGGGCTTTTGCCAAGTTAAATACGCTACCGAGGTACATCTGAGAGTCTTCTCAAAGGTCGAATGTACTATATCTGTGGATAACACAGTTTTTTTGTTAGGTGATTAAACAAAATATTATATATTATGCCTAAAACAAAGCAACAAAAAGAAAAGGTTGTTGCAGAACTTACAACCGGAATAAAAGAATCCAAAGCGGTGGTATTTGCCAACATCCAAGGGCTTACTGTGCAAGAAACAGAAGAGCTTCGAGGAAGATGCCGTGAGCAGGGTATTGCATGTGTAGCTGCAAAGAAAACCTTGGTACGAAAAGCATTGTCTGATGCTGGAATGGATATTGATACCAAAGTATTTGATGGAGGTATTGCTGTATTTGTTGGGAATACCGACGAGGTAGCTCCGGCACAAGTTGTGGCAAACTTTGCAAAAGATCATAAAATTACTACCATTTTTGGTGGAGTACTCGAGGGAGAATTTATTGATTCAGCAAAAGTAACCGCATTGTCTAAACTTCCAAGCAAGCAGCAACTTCTTGGACAACTTGTTGGGACGCTTAATGCACCAGTTTCTGGATTCGTTAATGTTCTTGCGGGAAATATCCGTGGTCTTGTAACCGTATTAAACGGTATAAAAGACGCAAAAGCTTAAATTATATTGATTAGATAAAAAAATATGTCAGAAGAAACAAAAGTAGAAGAAACAAAAGTAGAAGAAACAAAAGCGGTAGAAGTGCCAGCAAAATTCAAATCTCTTGTAGAAGAAATTGAAAAAATGTCTGTATTAGACCTTTCAGAATTAGTAACAATCTTAGAAGACAAGTTTGGCGTAAGTGCAGCAGCTCCTGCAATGATGATGGCTGCACCTGGTGGTGCCGCAGCTGGAGGAGAAGCAGCAGCAGAAGAAAAAACTGAATTTACCGTAGAGTTAACCGAAGCAGGAAGCAGCAAAATCGCTGTTATTAAAGCAGTAAAAGCAGCCACTGGACTTGGGTTGGCTGATGCAAAAGCATTGGTAGATGGTGCACCAAAAGCTATTAAAGAAAATATACCAAAAGCAGAAGCAGAGGAGCTTCAAAAACAAATTGAAGAAGCAGGTGGAAAAGTAGAGCTAAAATAATCACGCTTCAAATAAAAAATAACCGGTAAAACGGTTATTTTTTTATACGGCAATAGGGAAGCGGTATACCGTGTTTGTATCAAGAACGTACACAGATTTTTGTTCATAGTCGACAACCATGCTGGTTGGGTTTGCAAACGACTCAGACATAAATTGTGTGATAACATCCCCTTCTTTGTCGGCCATGATAACACGTTTACCGACAGTATCAAGAATAAAAATGTGCTGTACTTCGTTATATGTCCAAATTTGTGTCCCATGTGTTAAGGGTGGGCTGAGGTTTTTTATGGTGAACGGTTCTTGTCTGCCACGCACCAGCTTAATAATTTCACCAGTTTCTTTTAAGACGTATATACTACCGTCAATGGTGAGTGAGGTGGCCTGAGATAGATCTACTGTGTCTTTTATCCACTCCATCCCTTTGTCGTACCCTGTTTGGGTTTCACTGTGTTTATATATTTGGCTTTCGGCGGTGTCAAGGCTGTATAGCTTCCTGTTATAAATAGAAATATCTGCAATAGTGGCTGTGAGTTTTGGAAAGGAGATGTCTTGAGCAGTCAGACCCTGATCTTCATTTGTGTATGTGGATAGTGTGTTGTCTTCGGAAATAAATATTACCCTATCTGCCTCCTTGGGTGTGGTTCCTGATAGTATATTTTTTGTGGCAGTTGTCTGCTTTTTTTCAATATCTTGATTGGGGTTGAGTGTGTAGTATGTTGTGTCTGCCCCAGAAACAATCAGAGTTTCTCCTATTTTCTCTAGGTGGTTTGTTTGTGCCGAAGGGTGGGCTTCTGAAATGGAGAATAGTGTCTCCGGAGTTATTTGTGTGATTTTTTGTAGCGTACCTAGTAGAGTGGTAATATTATTCTGCAGTTCTTGAATGTGTACTTCAGCTTTCGTATTTTTTGGTAGCTGCGCAAACAGAGCGGTGGATTCATCAAGGAGTGTAAGGGCTTTTTCTTCATTATTGTAAATAAGACTTGCTTGTGCCGCAGTATATTTATCTGTTATAGCCTGTTCAAGTTGTTTATGTTGCTGCTTCGTTGTGATAATGCGTTCCTGGTGCTTAATAAATGTAATGCTGAGTAAAAAAATAGTAACACTAATGAGACAGAGGAAAAAAAGGACTTTGCTAATAGTTGGTAGGGTTTTAATGTATACATTTTTTTCACAGATAACATCTTTTACACCATCTACAACAGTCTTTCTTTGTCCGCCGTGGTTTGTGATAAGAAGAAATACGTTTCTGATCATTTTTCCTAAAGTAATGACGATAAGTTTTGTTAGTAGAATGGTGGTTCGTATAATAAGCACCAACCCCTTGCCAATAAAAATAAGGGTGTTTTCTGTGGGAGAGTAAGATTTTTTGTGCCGATTACCTTTTGTGTTCCGGAAGAGTGCCTGGGTTGTGTGGGCTTTTTTTTCTGTGTTGTCTTCTTCTCTACCTATGTCTTCTGTGCTCTCGTGTGGTGTTATTGTGCCTTTGGTAAGAGGTGTGGGTTGTTTTGGTGTGTTCCCATATATAACCATGCCAGCGTATGTATTTTTTTGCCCCTGTTTTTTGCATGATTGGGTAATATGAGTGAGTAGTTCGGTTGTTGTTTGCGACTGAATGATAGACAGTAAACCACCTTTTTTTGTGACTGTGTTGCAGGCATTACTTCCTACATATAAGATGTCTTGGTTACGCAGACTTCCTTCTGAAATGGCGGAAAAAAATTGGCTGTTCGTGTCTGATTCATTATTTTCTCCAAGAGGCATGGTTTGCCATGTGTCTTCTTTTTTGTAAAAGAGGTGCGCATTGGTGGAATGGTGTGTAGTAAAATACAGTGTGTTTCCTTCTAGGCTTCCCACAAAAAAGTTTACACGTGTTTTTTTATTATATTTTTGGTATTGGTATTGTTTGTTCGCCTCTTCAATTGCGTGTTCAAGGCGGCTCCGGTTCTCGTCTTTTTTGGCCTTGCAATAGCTATCTTCCAGTATGTCTATAAGGGATTGCATGTGTTCAATGTCGTTGTGTTGTGGTTGGGTGAGTTCGCATAATGCAAAAAAGTACCCATGCCCAAGAGGATTTGAGGATGGCTCACTAATATTAAGGAGAATATGGGAAGATTGCTTCCCTCTTCCTTCAATAAAGAATTCTTCTAACACAAACATCTGTTCTTTCATAATTTTGACTTTATTTCACATTATAATTATACTACATTTTACAAGAAATACACAATAAAATCAATATTGTATAATTCTTGCACTATTATTTAGGTTTATAAGAGGTATGCTTGAACACCTTTTTGGGTCAAAAACACGATATAAATTACTCAAGACGTTTTTCCATGAACCAGGAGAGGCGTTGTTTGTTCGTGAACTGGTTCGTGCAATAGATGCACAAATTAACGCGGTAAGAAGAGAGTTAGAATTGCTTTGTAATATGGGTATTATTGAGTGTGTCCCCGGAGATGTGAAACAAAAAGGACCTAAAAAGAAATATTATCAAGTCAATGCGCAATCACTACTTTTTACAGAGTTGCAAGCACTACTCCAAAAGGATAAGGTATTGGGGAAGCAGGAGTTTGTGGAAACATTGCGGCATAAACTGGGAGGAATAGAACTGTTTATACTTTCTGGATGTTTTACGAGTGATACGCGTGCTCCAACCGACATGCTTTTGGTTGGTAATGTTGAAGAAAAAGTGGTAGAAAAAATTATATCAGACTTTGAGCAACAATTTGATGCACCAATTCGATATACAATAATGACAGGTAATGAATTTAAGGATAGGCGACATGTCATGGACAAATTTCTCTTTGCTATTTTTGAGGCAAAGCATATAAAAGTTGAAAATCAAGTAGGCGTGTAGTTTGTATGTATTTACTCATTGACTGCACAACAAAAGATGTTATACGTCTCACTCTTTTTTCTCAAGAGAGTCGTGTTGAGTACATGGCCGAGGGAAGGAACGCAAGACTGTTGTCTCATGTTGTCTTATTTCTAGACCAAGAATCAGTTGCTCGTGGTGATATTTTTGGTATAGTTGTTGTAGTGGGAGGGGGAAGTTTTTCTAGCACAAGGATTGCCTCTACAGTTGCCAACACTTGGGGGTTTGTACAAGATGTCCCAGTTATTGGTGTTTCACAGGAGGGTGTAAAAGATGTTGGGGAGTGTATAAAAAAACTGACCACCACACCTTATTATGCCCCGCTTCATCCAACATATAGCGGAGAACCAAACATAGGAAAGAAAAAAAACACATAGTTATATATTTTATTCTACATAGTATGTCACGGGAAATTATTTTTGATATAGAGACTATTGGAGATATTCGCGATTTATCTACCATGAAGGTTACGGTTGTTTCTATCTATCAGTATGAGAATGACTCATACCGGTCTTTTGAAGAACATGAGCTTGGTGAGCTTTGGCCTATTCTTGAAAGAGGGGAGCGAATAATCGGATATAATTCAGCGCATTTTGACGTGCCTATTCTTAATAGATATTACACAGGAGAATTAACGGCTATCCCTCATCTTGATATGTTAAAAATGATTAAGGAATCGGTGGGAAAGCGGTTTAAGCTCAATGATTTGGCACAAGCCACGCTTCAAATAGAGAAAAGTGCTGATGGACTTATTGCAATGGAATGGTTTAAACAAGGGAAGGTAGATTTGGTTAAGGAGTACTGTGAACAAGATGTAAAAGTGACAAAAGAACTCTATGACTTTGGAAGAAAAAACAAGATGCTGTACTATCCAACGCTTACCGGAGAAATTATGCCATTTGCTGTTAACTTTGAGCCTGTAGTTGTGGCTTCGGGTGAGGGTGGGCAGCAGTCTACCGGCATTAACCTGACACTCCCGTTCTAATGCGGTGAATTAAAAAAACCATGGACACCACCATGGTTTTTTTATTACGCATATATTAATATATTTCAAAGACTATATTTTTTGGCGCAATTTCATGAGCAAGGAGCATGCCTCGAACTTCTTTGACCATTGGCGGACTTCCACATAACATATACCGTGCGTTTGTGTCTATGTACCGAGAAATGTGAGCCGTGACTCTGCTGGCGGTGTATGTGTTGTCCGTGTGTTTTGGTTGAGATAGTGTAATGGTATAGGTAAAGTTCTTGTGTTTTTTGGCAAGCTGCTTTAATGCTTCTTCCTTGAACACACATTGTTCTTCTCGAAAACCAACCAACAGGTGCACAGGTTTTTTTCCGCCAGTATAGGTAAGGTACTCGGCCAATACACCAAGTAGTGGTGCGAGCCCTGTTCCTGTACCCACAAGAATAAGTGGTGTGTCTACCGTATGAGTAAAGTGGCCAAAAGGTCCGGTAATTGTACATGTATCGCCTGGTTCAAGAGACTGGAAAAGCGAAGACGCTTTACCACCTGGCCATAGCTTTGCAATATATTCAATATGCGTATCTTGTGGTGCGCTTGCTATTGAGTATGCACGTTTATGGGTGGTGTTTTGTTCGTTAATAAGAAACTGGATAAATTGGCCCGCGTCAAATACAAAATTATCTGGTTTTTTAAACAAGAGCGAGAGTATGTTGCTTGCAATTTCCTCTTTTTTTATAAAAGATATGGTGGTAGTATTCATGGGTGGTACAGTTGACAAGATTGATATAATGGTATATCATACCATATTAGTATGAATTTTGCAAGTATATGCTCCAAATAAGCAAACAAGTCGATTATGCAGTACAATTTCTCCTTTCTTTATCACATATGAAAGAGGGGAGTTATTTGAGCGCCCGAGAGTGTGCTGAGTCTCATGGGTTTTCTTTTTTATTTCTCCAAAAAATTATTACAAAATTACGCCACTCTGGTCTTGTCGCGGCAAAAAAAGGTGTTTCTGGTGGGTACTATCTTTGCAAGACTCCAGAGCAGATTTCACTTAAGAGTATTGTAGAGTCTCTTGAGGGGGAGTATGCGGTAGTTCCTTGTTTGCAACAGATTTCTGCGTGTAAAATAGCCACCAAGTGCAAGGCCCCATCGCTTTATGCGGTGATACAGCAAGATATTAGCACTACCATTGAGAAATATACATTAGCTCATATGAATTCTATGATGAGTAAATAATATGGAGATTACCCGCATGCCACAAAAACCAAAAGAGATACGAGAAGTGTATATGGATAATGCCGCAGCCACAAAAATGGATGCAAGTGTTTTTGATGTATTTATGAAAAAAAGTAAAGAGGCGTACGCAAACCCATCTTCAATACATTCACCAGGATGTATGGCGCGTAAAGGTGTGGAAGTTGCAAGAGGTGATATATCACGCATATTGCACACACAACCCGATACCATACTATTTACGAGCGGTGCAACCGAATCATGTAATCTTGCAATCTCAGGGGTCTTATCAGGTGACCCAGGTCACGTGATTGCTGTAAGGACCGAACATCATGCGGTGTTGCGTCCAATTGCTGCTGCAGAGAAAAGAGGGTGGTCTGTGACATATATTGACGTGGATGAATACGGGAGAGTTGCAGTACAAGACATTGCACGTGCGATTACTGACAAAACAATCCTTGTTTGTGTTATGTATGCAAACAATGAGATGGGGGCTATTGCACCTATTGCTGAAATTGGAAAAACAATACTAAAATGGAGAAAGAAACAACAGACGGTATTTCCATATTTTTTTACTGATGCGTGCCAAATTCCAGGCAATGCAACACTTGATGTAGAAAAGCTTCATGTTGATCTCATGACCTTGAGTAGTGCTAAAATTCATGGACCAAAAGGTGTTGGTTTGTTATACAAAAGAAGAGGTGTTGTGGTTTCTCCGCAACTTCTTGGAGGTGGGCAGGAGTTTGGGTTACGGGCAGGAACAGAACATGGTGCAGCTATTGTGGCATTTGCCAAGGCGCTTGAAGTGGCGACAAACACAGAAGGTAATCAGTGTGCACAGATAAGAGAGGTGCGAAATTATTTATGGCAGTGTATTGTTAAGAATATTCCGGGTGCTCACTTACATGGTCCAACAATAGAAACGAATGGAGATGAGGCAAGATTGGCTAATAATCTCCTTATTTCTTTTGAGGGTATTGAAGGTGAGGTGCTTCAGTTGTATCTTGATGCATATGGGATTTATGTGGGTGTTGGTGCGGCATGTACTGTGGAGGAATCGGAAAAGTCCCATGTACTTGAGGCTATGGGGTTGTCTGCTGATGTAGCCAATACAACAATTCGGTGGAGTATGAGTAAATATACAACAAACGAAGATGTGGAGTATGTTATGCATTATTTACCAGGAGTAGTAGAAACTATTCGTTTATCTCATGATATATGAAAAATACACTATCAAAAAACTATACAATAGATCGCTCAATGTTTGACGCGGCCAATAAAGATACTTCACGGTATAAAGCTGCTCCAGGTCTCACAAGAGACGTGGTACTTCAGATTTCAAAAGAAAAAAATGAACCGGCCTGGATGTTAGAGAAGCGGCTCAAGGCATACGAGTATTTTATGGCAGCAGAGATGCCAACATGGGGCCCTGATTTATCAGAACTAGATTTAGATACTATATCATATTTTATTCAACCAGACGCAAGAGAAGAGCGCAGCTGGGATGATGTGCCAGAAGATATTAAACAGACGTTTGATAAATTAGGTATTCCTGAGGCAGAAAAGGCTGCACTTGCTGGCGTTGGTGCACAATACGACTCAGAGATGGTGTATCATAATATTAAAGAAGATTTGGCAAAACAGGGTGTTGTGTTTGTAAATATGGATACTGCGGTGCATGAGTATCCAGAAATGGTAAAAAAATATTTCATGACACAGTGTGTACCAATTAATGATCACAAATTTGTAATGATGCATGGTGCGGTATGGTCTGGTGGGACATTTATTTATATACCAAAAGGAGTGAAAGTAGCGTTGCCGCTACAGGCATATTTTCGTATGAACACCGAAAGTGGTGGGCAGTTTGAACATACGCTTATTATTGCTGATGAGGGTGCAGAAGTACAATACATAGAAGGGTGTAGTGCGCCAAGATATACAACAAACTCAATCCATGCGGGGTGTGTAGAAATTTTTGTACATAAACATGCGCGTGTATCATATTTTTCTATAGAAAATTGGTCAAAAAATACTTACAACCTTAATACGAAGCGTGCGCTTGTGGATGAGTGTGGGGTTATTGATTGGGTAAATGGTAACATGGGGAGCGGAAAAACCATGTTGTACCCATCTTCGGTATTGCGTGGAAGGGGGGCAAAATCAGACAGCCTTGGTATTGCTTTTGCGGGAGATGGGCAAGATCAAGATACAGGGGCAAAAGTAATACATGCTGCCCCAGAAACCACATCTACAATTAGGGCAAAATCAATATCAAGAAGTGGTGGGATAGCCTCGTATCGAGGACTTGTGCAAGTAAAGAAAAAAGCAGAACATACGGTATCTTCTGTGGAGTGTGATGCCCTACTTATTGGTGATGGTGCTGTTTCTCAAACATTTCCATACATGGATGTGGCAAATAGCACTGCGCAGGTGGCTCATGAGGCTCGTGTGGGGAGGATTGGTGACGAAGAGGTGTTCTACCTCATGTCTCGTGGTTTAAACAAAGAGCGTGCCATGCAGTTGGTGGTTAATGGTTTTATTGAACCGGTGATAAAGGCATTGCCTCTTGAGTATGCTTTAGAGCTTAATCGGCTTATAGAGATAGAAATGGAAGGGGCAATAGGATAATTATATGATTGATACGAAAAAAACAACACACTCACGTTCTTTACCAGAGTATATGTCGTATGGTTTGGGTATTGGATATAGTACTGCTGATACGGTATTTGGTGAAGGAGTGACTAGCTGTATAGTTGAGTGCACTACACGTGTCACCACTGTTTCTGGTATACAAAAAAAGAGGTGTGCAGAGGATATACAGACGTACTTATCGTATTTGGCTGATCACGCCGTTTATCAAACGTTTTGGGAGGAGCATCTTGTTTCCGTCCCAAACATACAGATGATAACCATAGACAAGGAAGGGGTGTATGATCTGGGCATTACTTCTCAAAATTCTAGCGAAGGCGTAGTGTTTGTTCGTGTAAAACAAGGGTGTGCGGTGCAAATACATGAAAGACTGTGTTCTCGGGATATGCTGCGCCTTATTGTGCATATTGAGATAGAGCAAGATGCTTCTGTGGAGTATGTGTCTGTACCAGAAAAAGAGAGCCAAGGGGTGTTGTTTGTACATAGAACATTTGTGGCACACAAATCATCTTCGGTAACAGTTGTGGATGGAGTTCCCCAAAAAAAGTTGGGGAAAACATCAATACTTTCTTGTTTGGTTGGTACACAGGCATCGAGTGGAGTGTATGGCGTAACATATGGTAAAGGGAATGCTGTGTCAGACGTATTTCACCAAACAACCCATCTGAGAGAGTCTACGTCATCTCACATGCATACAGAAAGCGTATTAGACCAACATGCACATACGATTTATCGAAGTCTCATTGATATACAAGATAATGCGGTGCAGGCAAAGGGGCACCAAACACAGCACACTACACTTCTTTCTGGTAGTGCTAAAATACAAAGTATTCCTAATTTGACTGTTTCACAAAAGGATGTAGAGTGTACTCATGGAGTAAGTATTTCTCAACCTGATAAGGAGGCAACATTTTACCTCTCTTCTCGTGGGATACCAGAGGACAAAGTACGGCAGCAACTTATCGTTGCACGGTGCAATACTATACTTTCTTATATTAGTGATCCTACTATACGAGAGGAAATACTGTCTTATGTAGAAAGTTTAACGATATAACATATGAAAGATATTCGTACACAATTTACTGCACTTTCTGACACAACTAACCTTGTGTATCTTGATAGTGCTGCAACAGCATTGGTGCCAGAAATAGTGTTGGATGCCATGTCGTTGTATTATAAGAAATATCCTGCAAATGTACACAGGGGGTTATATGACATGTCTATAGAAGCGACACAACAATATGAAGGTGCGCGAAAAAGTGTGGCACAATTTATTGGCGCTTCTCCGGATGAAGTAGTGTTTACTTCAGGAACAACACAAGGTATAAACATGCTTGCTGTGGCATTAAAAAAACAGCTTACTTCAGACGATGTAATAGTATTAACACGATATGAGCATCATGCCAATCTTATTCCATGGCAACAGTTGGCGAGTGAGGTTGGGTGTGAATTACGTTTTATTGACCTTATCCTCACTGGAGATGAGAAGTATACGGTGGATATGGAATCGGCACGCACATGTATTGATGCACAAGTAAAAGTAGTGGCATATTCGGCAGCGTCTCATGTTCTTGGAACCATTGCGCCGATACAAGAAATACAACACCTTGCAAAAGCTGTTGGCGCAATCACAGTTATTGATGCGGCACAAGCCATTGCGCACATGCCACTTAATGTAAAAGAAATTGATTGTGATTTTTTAGTATTTTCTGGACATAAGTTATATGGGCCCACTGGTGTTGGTGTGTTATACGGAAAAAAAGAACACCTTGAGAAACTTGCACCGGTATCTTTTGGTGGTGGTATGGTTGAAACTGTTTCATATACGAGTGCCACGTGGGCAAAAGGCCCAGCAAAGTTTGAGCCAGGCACCCCATCTATTGCTGCGGTAATTGGACTTGGGGCTGCGGTAAAATTTATCACTTCAGTGGGTTGGAAGAGTATATGTGCTCACGAAAAGGACATTATACAATACGCACAAGATGTTCTTGGAAATGATACTCATATTGAAGTACTGGGCCCAACACACGACACGGATCGTATAGCGGTCTTCTCTTTTTGTGTCTCAGGAATTCATGCACATGATGTTGCCGAAATTTGCAATAGATCACACGTAGCGGTTCGAGCGGGGCATCATTGTGCAATACCTCTGCTGAAGTATATAGGAAAAGAAAGTGTGGTACGAGCGTCTTGTGGTATATACACGTCCAGAGAAGATATAGAAAGACTTGCTACCGCGCTCACTGAAGCAAAACGTATTTTTTCTGTAACATAAGTACTATGGATGATATACTATACAAAGAATACATTCTTGAGTTGTACAGAGACCCGCTGCACAAAAAGAACATAACACACCCAACCATGCACGGAAAAGCAGTAAATCAGTCGTGTGGTGATGATATTACGGTTATGTTATTGGTAGATGATACTGATAGAATTACTGACGCAGGCCATCAAGGTGTTGGTTGTGCCATCTCTCAAGCGGCTGTTTCGTTACTGATTGACTGGTGTATAGGAAAAACAATCAGAGAACTGAACGAACTGACCCAAGAGCATGTTGTTGATATGCTAGGCATCCATATATCGTACGCAAGAAAAAATTGTGCGACACTAGGTTACGTGGCACTTACTCAGGCTATACAATTGTATGAAAGAAAAAACATATAACCCAATACAATTAAAAAACTACCCTTATGACTTGGTGTTGGAAAATACTCGCAAAAATCATAGTGAGTATGAAAATGCCATTCCGATTGTTATAGGCGTGGTAAGAAAAGAGGACGACATGCTCATTGTGCGAAATAAGAAATGTCCATATTGGCAATTTGTCACAGGACATCTGGAGCCCAAAGAATCAGCAGAACAGGCAATTGTTCGCGAGGTATTAGAAGAAACAGGGGTGCACGCCACGGTAAAGAGGTTTTTACGGACGTATCCATGTGTAGGAAAATGTCTCTATCTATTTATTGCCTTTGAGCTAGAATATGTGTCGGGAGAGGTGGGGCCAAATGATGACGTGGACGAAGCCAAGTGGGTGCATAAAAATGAGATGTGTGCCTTTAGGGAAGAAGGTCCTTCTCAGGATATGTTGGATTATTATATTAAATAAATTATTATGAGCCTGGATATACAAAATTTGCATGTTCGTGTAAAAGAAAAAGAAATCCTTCGTGGAGTTTCCCTTTGTGTTGAAAAAAATAAAGTAGTAGTTGTTATGGGCCCAAATGGTTCGGGTAAATCTACATTGGCAAATAGTATAGGGGGGCACCCAACATATGACATAACAGGTGGAGTGATTACTGTGGATGGAGAACCGATACACACACTGCCACCAGATGAGCGAGCAAAGAAGGGGGTGTTTTTGTCTATGCAGTATATTCCAGAGATTCCTGGAGTGAGTATTGCGCACTTCCTACGAACGGCATATAACAGTGTGTTTGATCAAACAGTGAATCCTTTGAAATTTTATAAGATTCTAGAAGAGAAGGCAAAAGAACTGTTATTAGATGTGAGTTTTTTGAAACGGGATATGGGTGTTGGCTTCTCTGGTGGTGAAAAAAAGAAACTAGAGATGTTACAGCTTTCAGTGTTGTTACCAAAATATGCGATCTTAGATGAAACAGACTCTGGATTGGATGTAGATGCCTTACGTACCGTTGCTTGTGGTATTAATAATTTTGTTGCTGCTGGTGGGGGTGTACTACTTATTACGCATTATCACAGATTATTAGAATATGTTACGCCAGATGCAGTGCTTATAATGGAGCAGGGGAGTATTGTGCAAAGAGGGGGGAAAGAGCTGGCAAAAAAAATTGAACGTGATGGGTATGCAAATGATAAGAAACATGATATAACGTAAGTATATGATTAAAAAAGAACGTGTCATTGAAGAGTTGGAAACAGTAATGGATCCTGAGATCGGTCTAGATATTTATACGCTAGGCTTGGTTTATGATATGATATATACATCAGAAGAATTAATAACAATTGTAATGACGTACACCACACCACTATGCCCTTTTGGTCCCATGTTGCAAGAAAACATAGAAGCAGCATTGAAAGGTCTTGGCTTTGAGAAGGTGGTTATTACACTGACATTTGACCCACCTTGGGAGCCACCAGAAAATCTCCGTGAGATGATGGGGGTATAATATATGCTATTATGAAACAAATACGAGTATGTAAAAGTGGTGCGTGTTCAAGTTTTGGTGCAAAACGCATAATGGAAGAGATTAGTACGCAAACTGGAGTGGCGCCTGGAGAAAAGAACGATACGTATGATCTTGGGTATTGTGGGTGTTTTGGGTGGTGTGCAAAAGCACCATGTGTAGAAACTGATGGTGAAAAGATTATTTTTTCTTGTGAGCCAGAAACAATTATGCAAAAAATTAACGATAATGAAGGGGTGCTGATGGAAGAAAAAGAAATAGATATTTCTATTGATCCTCTTACGTCAGTATAATATATTTTTATGGAAGATGTTCAAGATATTATAAAAAAGAATAACGCAATAGCAGAGGCTGACTCACTTATTGTGACACCAAAAAACCTCCCTGATGACATATCTCAAGGGGTAACAAAAGAGGGGGCTATTCGTAGAATTGTAGTTGATCGAACGGCATGTATTGGGGCTCGTCCGTGTGTGGTGGTTGCAGAAAAGTTATTTCAGGTGGATGACGAAAATTTGGCGTATGTGGTTGATCCAAATGCTGTTGATCAGGAAACTATTCGCATGGCTGCTGAATCATGCCCTGTTTTGGCCATACTTCTTTACGATAAAGATGGGAATCAAATCTTCCCAAACTAAAACACCTTCGCAACAAGAGTGAGCGGGGTAGAAAAAAACAGCGTAGGAGCTGTTTTTTTATGTGCGTGATACTGTGGTGATTGCAAGTTTATCTTGTGTAATGTCAGTTGTTATGCTGTCTCCCTTTTTTATATCTCCTTCAATAATTTTCATTGCAAGTGGGTCAAGTAATTCAGATTGCAGAATACGTTTGAGTGGTCGGGCCCCAAGTGTTGGGTCAAAACCTTTTTCGCCCAACCAGTCTTTAGATTTCTTTGATACCTCTATGTGAATTTTCTTCTTAGCAAGTCTTTGTTTAATACTATCTAATTGAAGGTCTACTATTTCTCGTATTTGTTTTTTATCAAGTGGACGGAACATGATTATATCATCAACTCTATTCAAAAATTCAGGTTTGAAATGCTCTCTTAATGCCTCCATGACTTTTTGCTTAATGACTGTTTCATTTTCAATAATACCTTTTTTGTTTCCACCATCACCAAAGCCAAACTCACCTCTACGACTTAAATTCATAATCATTTCTGAGCCCACATTACTCGTCATAATAATAACAGTATTTTTGAAATTTACTTTTCGCCCTTTTGCGTCAGTAAGTCGCCCATCATCAAGAATTTGTAACATAACATTAAACACTTCAGGGTGTGCTTTTTCTATTTCATCAAACAGTACAACAGAGTATGGTCTTCGCCTGATCTTTTCTGTGAGCTGCCCCCCTTCTTCATACCCTACATACCCAGGTGCTGAACCCATCATTTTACTCACCGAGTGCTTTTCCATGTATTCACTCATATCAACACGAACCACTGCTTCATCATCATTAAAAAGAAATTCTGCCAAGGCCTTTGCAAGTTCTGTTTTTCCTACACCTGTTGGGCCCATAAAAATAAATGAACCTATAGGTTTCTTCTCTTCTGAAATACCGGCACGAGAACGTCGAATGGCGTTTGATACGGCTGTAATGGCCTCATGTTGCCCAATAACACGCTCCTGTAGTCCGTTTTCCATCTTGGCAAGCTTCTTTACCTCATCTTCAAGCATTTTGTTTACAGGCACTCCTGTCCATCTAGAGACGACCGCCGCTATATCTTGTTCGGTAACTTCTTCTTTAAGGATGGCACGTCCTTTCTGCACGTGAGTAAGTTTTTTTTCCAATAATTTAATAATCTCCTCCTTTTGTGGAATTTGTGCATACCTAATTTCGGCGACTTTTTGTAAATCACCGCGCCGCTCGGTAATTTCAGCCTCTTGTTTAAGAGAATCAATATCTTTGTTTGCGGTTCGAATTTGCATGATAATATCTTTTTCGTTTTTCCAGTGCAACTCTAGCTCATTACTTTTTTCTCGAAGATTTTCTAGGCTTTCCTGTAGAGTAATAAGGCGGTTTTGAGAGTCTACATCCTTTTCTTTTTTGAGTGCTTCAATCTCAATTTCTTGTTTCATCATTTGTCGTTTCATTCTATCAAGATCGTCTGGCATAGAATCAATTTCCATACGTAACGCTGAAGTGGCTTCATCAATAAGGTCTATGGCTTTGTCTGGTAAAAATCTATCCGAAATGTAGCGAGAAGATAGCTCTACCGCCGCTATTATGGCCGGGTCAGTAATGCGAACACCATGATGTACTTCATATTTTTCTTTAATACCACGAAGAATAGCTATGGCGTCATCTTTTTCTGGCTCGGACACAAGGACTGGTTGAAATCGACGCTCAAAAGCGGCATCTTTTTCTATGTACTGTTGGTATTCTTTAAGGGTTGTGGCGCCAACTGTGTGGAGTTCTCCACGTGCAAGTGCTGGCTTAAGCATATTACTTGCATCAATAGCTCCTTCACTAGATCCTGCGCCAACAATGGTATGAAGCTCGTCAATAAAAAGAATAATCTTTCCTTGAGATTGGCCAACCTCTTTGAGTACCGCCTTGAAGCGTTCTTCAAATTCTCCTCTAAATTTTGTTCCAGCGATAAGCGCACCAATATCAAGACCAATAACTTCTTTATCGGTAATAGACTCAGGAACATCGCAATTTACAATTCTTTGTGCAAGCCCTTCTACGATTGCCGTTTTTCCAACACCTGGTTCTCCTATAAGAACAGGGTTATTTTTTGTTCTTCGCGTAAGGACTTGCATGACACGTCTAATTTCATCATCTCGGCCAATGACTGGATCAAGTTTTTCATTTCTTGCTCTTTCGGTAAAATTAATACCATACTTTTCAAGGGATTGGTATGTTCTTTCTGGTGTGGGGGAGTGTGCGGACTGGTTTCCGCGTACCTGCACAAGAGCTTTCAGTACATTGTCGTATGTAACACCCTCTGCTATAAGAATATCACTAATAGGATTTTTATTTTGCATGTAGGCCAGAAGGAGATGTTCTACGCTAATAAAAGAGTCACCCATCTTCTTTGATTCGGCGTGGGCATTTTGTAATACGTACATCATGGCTTGTCCCATTAATATTTGACCACCACTTCCAGGGCTTGGGCCAAATTGCTTTGGTAAGGTTGCCACAAGATCATGTGTGTGTGCAGAAATTACCTCAATAGGAATATCAAGCTGCTTGAGCAGTGACACCACGATACCATCTTCTTGTTGGAGTAATGCTGAAAATAAATGGGGCGGTTCAATTTGAGGTTGTTTGTTCTCCTGTGCAATGCGATTTGCATGTTGGAGTGCTTCTTGTGATTTGTGAGTAAATTGTTGTGGATTTAGCATATAATATGATAGGTATACCGACTTATCACTCAGTACTGTAGAGTGATAAAATTATACCATATTGAAAAAACCTGTCAATTATGCTTAAATTATAACATAACCCATGTAAATTCGCTATGGAAATATTAGGTGTTCGTGTTGATGCAATCAATAGCACACAAGCGTGTGATAAGGTTGTGTTGGCTGTTGCAGAGAAGAGACAATTAATAATTTTTACGCCAAATCCTGAAATGGTTGTACGAGCACAAAGAGATGCCTATTTTCGTGCTGTTATTAATCATGGTGATATTAATATATGTGATGGATTTGGGTTACAACTTGTTGGGGGAGGTGCCCTACATCGTGTTTCCGGTGTAGATTTTATGGAAGACCTGTGTCTTTTGGCCGAAAAAGAGGGGTGGCGTGTATATGTGTTAGGAGCAGGGGATAGAGTAGTGGTAGATACGTGTATCCAAGAATTGAAAAAGAAATATCCTAATATTACTATATGCGGTGGGCATCCTGGTCCAAAACTAGAAGAAAGAGATGTACACGGACAACTTCTGGTGGTGCCTATGGATGAAGAAGTGCAAGACACGGTGATTCATGAAATTATTATGTTAGAGCCTGAAATACTTTTTGTAGGTTTTGGTCACGGAAAACAAGAAAAGTGGATTTATGAACACATACCAAGCCTTTTATCAGTCCGTGCAGCAGTTGGGGTGGGAGGTGCTATTGATTATATCGCCAAAAAAACAGTAAGGCCGCCACAATGGATTCGTGTTTGCGGGTTTGAGTGGCTATGGCGTCTTATGTGGCAACCGAGCCGTATTAAAAGAATATGGGATGCAACGGTAGTGTTTATGTGGTACAATATAGTTCATAAAATAAAAACATATGTTAACACAAAGCGTTAAAACACATATTCACAAATTGCATCAAAAAAAATATCGATATGGGTTTGGGGAATATATTGTAGAAGGTAAAAAAGGTGTAGAAGAGGCGATCAAGAGTAATAAGACCGTTGCGTTGGTGGTGGTGCAAGAAGATATGGTAAAAAATAAAGATATTTTACCGCTACTTCATAAAATAGAAGACGAACACCTTCCTGTTCATGTCTGTAGTGAAGAGGATGCACAACGTATCAAAACAACCGCCACCTTTTCTGGTATTATGGCGCTGGTGAAGATAGACACACAGTCTCTTGAATCTTTTGATACAACAAAGCCAATTATTTGTTTAGACCGTATTCAGGATCCAGGAAATCTTGGTACCATTATACGAACAGCAGACTGGTTTGGTGTGCATAATATACTAGTTTCAGAGAGTTGTGTTGATGTGTACAATGATAAGGTGGTTCGCAGTACGATGGGCTCACTGTTTCATACCACGATTGTACGGAGTGTCGACGTGGTAAATGATGTGCTCCGTCTAAAGACTGTGGAGTCTTATGGTGTGGCAGGACTTACACTTGATGGGGGGCCTATTTCAAAAGAGAGCCAAGAGAAGACGATCTTTATTTTTGGGAATGAATCGCATGGTATTCGCGCTACATTTGATCCGATGCTGGATTATCGGTA
The DNA here is from genome assembly GCA_018661775.1 of Candidatus Magasanikiibacteriota bacterium. Taxonomy (GTDB): domain Bacteria; phylum Patescibacteriota; class Patescibacteriia; order Magasanikbacterales; family UBA922. Next base: position 36,429 of record JABJHO010000053.1, read on the forward strand.
TACTATTGCTGGTTCTGGAAAGGCTGAATCACTCAATGTTGGTGTGGCTGCTGGAATTATTCTTTATTCTATAACTCAGTAATGTATGCCTCACACAAAGACACGTATTGCCCCTAGTCCTACAGGTTTTCTCCATATTGGGAGTTTACGAACAGCTTTATTTAATTATTTGGCTGCTAAAAAAAACGGAGGTTCTTTTGCGTTACGAATAGAAGATACGGACAGAGAACGTTTTGTGGAAGGTGGTGTAGAAAATATCATACAAACACTTGATTGGGCTGGTATAAAAGTAGACGAAGGGCCTTATCTGAAAGAAGATGGAACTATTGCACAAAAAGGGGAGTGTGGGCCATATATTCAGTCACAGCGTTTAGATATATATAAGACACACGTACAAAAACTTCTTGAGCAGGGAAATGCGTATTATTGTTTTTGCTCAAAAGAAAGACTTGATGAGTTGCGCAGTGCACAACAAGAAGCAAAAGAACCTACAGGGTACGATGGACATTGTAGAGACTTGGCAAATGAGGTATTGCAGGAGTATATGCGCAGCAATACCTCATTTGTGATCAGATTGCGTGTACCAAAAGAAGGAAAAACAACGTTTACTGATGCAGTTTTGGGAGATATTACGTTTGATAATAGCACGGTAGATGATCAGGTGCTTATAAAAGCAGACGAGTTTCCAACATATCATCTTGCTGTAGTTGTGGATGATCATCTTATGGGAATTACGCATATTTCGCGTGGGTCGGAATGGTTGTCTTCTACACCAAAACATATATTGCTTTATACTATGTTTGGTTGGGATATTCCTATATATGCACACCAACCATTGCTCGTAAACGAAAAAAAACAAAAACTAAGTAAGCGTCATGGTGACGTGTCGGTTGAGGATTTTAAGGCAAAAGGGTATATTATTGAGGCGCTGATAAATTTTGTGGCATTTTTGGGGTGGAACCCTGGGGATGAGCGTGAAATATTTAGTCTAGAAGATCTTGAAAAAGAATTTTCTTTTGAGAAAATGGCAAAATCACCTGCAGTGTTTAATAGAGAAAAATTGAATTGGTATAATAAGCGATACATGATGCAAATGGATTTGGGTGACATAACAAAACGAGCTATTCCATTTTTTATTAATGCTGGCGTGGTAGATAAAACTCAAGTGGACGGTCTAGAAGAGTTTGAGCAGTTGAAAAAAATAGTAGATTTAGAGCGAACGCGGGCAAATACGTTGGTTGAATTAGTAGAATCTGTTGGGTGTATGTTTGCTAAAGAGTTGGTGTATGACGCTTCATTGCTTGTGTGGAAAAAAAGTACCAAAGAGGATGCAAAAGAAAAACTTATTGGCCTTAAGTCATTGATTGAAACTATTTCAGAAGATGGATGGGAGTTAGAGGGTATAGAGAAAACAATAAAAGATTGGATGGTAGAAAATGAATTTGGTACGGGGGATACGTTGTGGCCATTGCGGGTTGCCTTGTCTGGTCAAAAAAATTCACCAGGACCATTTGATTTGGTATATGTTCTAGGAAAAGAAAAAGTAGTAAAGCGGATTAGTGCTGCCATAGACATGATATAACACAATATATTGACGAGAAAAGAAAAAAACGATATACTTCTTCTCGTTAACACGCCATCATAGCTCAGTCGGTAGAGCGCATCCATGGTAAGGATGAGGTCTCCAGTTCAATCCTGGATGATGGCTCAAACTTGACAATTGATTATTTTTTTGCTAGTGTAAAAATATACTGAGTATTCTTGTCAGTAAAGCCAACACCTAAGGAGAGAAGAGTGGTTACTGTAAAAAAATATCTAGTAGTGGTTATACCAACACTATTACTGTGCTCTTTCGTAATAAACCAATATGCATATGGCGAAGAGGGGGGTTTTTCCAAAAAAAATACATATGATCAGGATACAGAGAGGTTGATTGTATTCCTTAAAAAACATCCATGTGCTAAATGCGCAAAAGAAATGATTGGGTGGATTTCTGAGAGGAAATTGCTTATTTCTTTTACAATTCCTGATTTAATGGAGTTTGACATCTCTGTTTCTCCTAAGGTTGATAGCCTTGGGGGAAAGTTTGCGATACTCAACATACCTAACAATTTCTTTATAAACAGTGTATGGAGTGATACTGACCGTTGGGTCGCCACTCATCATGAATATATTCACTTGGTCCAGTATTTAAAAGAAGGGTGGCCACTGGAAAAGAAAAAGAGTGTGCTTGAGATGCCCACCCTGAGTAAACAGATAGCTCGACTCGTTTTTGAGTCAGAGTACGATGCAGAATTAAGGAGTTGTACGTTTGCTATTACGTATTATATTGTTGATAAAAAACAATTTAAGCAACGCGCAGTAGAGAGATGTCTTATTCTAAAAGAGACGGGAGGTGCTGAAACTCTGCGTGCAATCTTGCCATACCTATTATCTGACAGCAGGATTGCTTCTCATTTAGAAATGTTGTTTGATTTAGCCGCTACCAAACCCTTAAGTTTGGCGCAAATTCTTGAGTAATTAAGATATTTGTTTATACCTGGTAATTCAGGTATTTTTTTATTTAGAAATTTTCTGTTTTTATTGTCAAGTAAAACTATACACAGGGGTGTTGATGGGTTGAGCAAAACGGTTGATTTTTTAATAAGCATGTAGTATAATCAGGACACTATATTATCTTACTTATATGAAATTACACGTACTTGTTCCGAGTATTCCTAAAAATCCAGATTCTCCAACATCCGCTCGTATTAATTTACTAGAAGAGGCGGCTGGTGTGCGAGGTATTGATTTGCACATCATAGATGCAAAGCAATGCAAGATGGTACTTAATGGTAAGATATCAGTATTGATTAAAAATGAGGAGCTCAAAGGTATTGATCTGCTACTTTCTTTGCCATCTTATTCAACAACAGATAGTCTTGTAAGGGCAACACTGCTTCAGCAGTTTGAGCTTTGTGGTGTGCGTGTGGTAAACTCTTTTGCCTCTACAATGATTGCAAAAAACAAGATAACCTCTTTACAACTTCTTGCTAAAAATAAAGTTCCTATTCCAAAAACATATGCGATTCATTCTTCGGGGCATATGAATGATATGCTTAAAGACATAGGAAGGTTTCCGGTTATTGTAAAAAGTGTTGTCGGGTCGCTTGGTATAGGTGTTGCTATTATAGAGAGTAAGCGTGGTCTTCGTTCAATAGCAGACATGATGATTGAGTCTAACAATTCACATCCACTTTTGTTACAGGAATATATAAAAGAATCCTCTGGTAAGGATATACGAGTTTTTGTTGTGGGTGGTAAGATTGTTGCAGCAATGGATAGGATTGCCGTTACAAGAGGGGAGTTTAGGTCAAATTTCTCCTTAGGAGGAAAGGTAAAGATAGCAGAACTTACTGATGAGGAAAAGAAGATGGCAATTAAGGCAACACGTGTTTGTGGGCTTGATTATGCCGGGGTTGACCTTATTAGGTCAAAAGAGGGGACAAAAGTTTTAGAAATTAATTCTAATCCTGGGTTTAAAGGTATCACAGAAGCGACGGGGGCTGATGTGGCGGGTAAAATTATAGACTACATGGTTGCATTAGCAAAAAAGAAGAAGAAAAAATAACGACACAACACAGGATACAAAAACTCCAGAACTCTGGAGTTTTTTTAATGCATAACATATGATATACTACTGTGGTACACAATAAACACTATGTATCATGTAGGATATTTTTTACAACATAAATTGTTTCCAAATCAGCTAAAGCAGCTCTATTTCTTTATTGGATTTTTGTCGTTTGCAAGCTCAATGGTGGAGTTGTTTATGCCATTGTACCTATATTTGGAAGTTGGGTTTTCGTTTACCAACGTCATGCTGTTTTTTATTGTAGAAAATATTTTTTTTGCATTATGCACACCAATTGCTGCTAATTTTCTTGTAAAGCATGGTGTAAAACATACCATTTTATTTGGTATTCCAATCAAATGTTTTGTAATTTTACTTTTCTATTCATTACCTCAATTTCCGTCACTTTTGGCTGTTACCGCAGTGTTGGGTGGGTTATATCAAGCATTTTTGTGGCTAGGTATTCATATACTGTTTAAACATGTAACACACAAAAAGCAGCGTGGTAAAGAGTTAGGGGTAAGAATTTTTATAGGTCGGATAGCCGCCATACTTGGGCCAATTTTTGGTGGCCTTATTATTCACCTCTTTGGTTTTTACGTATTATTTATCTGCATACTAGGATTTGTTATGCTTGGTTCACTTTGTTTATTGGCCAATGGTGAATATAGCCCCAAGTGTACATTTACCTGGAAGGGGGTAAGAAAAAGTATACGATGGAAATATGCCACCTTCTTTGTGTCTCAGGGTGTGATACAGACGGGTCAAGCTGTTGCGTGGCCACTGTTTATATTTTTTATATTAGGAAGCTACGTTTCACTTGGTATAGCAGGGTCAGTATTTACGTTAATAACAGCAATGATAGTTCTTGTGGCGGGGAACTATAGTGACAAAGTTGGTAAAAGAACATTTATTAGGAGATTACTTCCATTTGAGATACTTTCGTGGATAGCAAGGGCTTTTGTTCGTACGGTGACGCACGTATACGGGGTAATTCTATTTGCAGGGTCGACACTTGGTTTGCTCGCCGCGCCTGTAGGGGCGCTTGAATATGATAATGCACCAAAAAATGCATTAGCCTATTTCGTACAACGTGAATTTTTTATCGTTTTTGGGCGTGTTGCACTACTTCTTTTTCTTTTGTTTACACAAAACTATACCGGAAGTTTTGCTCTTGTCGCATTTGCAGAATTGGCTATATTACTATTTTAGTTCTAGATGTAGAAGGGGTGAGGCAAGTGATTGCCTTATTTTTTATTTTGTGATACAACAAGAGATATGACCTTAGAGAAGAAAATACAATCCTTTCCAGATAGCCCCGGGATCTATCTGTTTTTTAATGCAAAAAAAGAGATTATATATATCGGAAAGGCAACATCGCTTAAAAAGCGTGTGACAAGTTATTTTACAGGAAAGCGAACAGGCAGGCCCATAGAACGCATGATGCACGAAGTGGTGTCCATAACCGTAAAACAAACAGAATCAGCTTTGGAAGCTATTATTGCCGAAGCAAATGCAATTACGCAATATTTGCCAAAATACAATGTCCTTGGAAAGGATAATAAAAGTTGGAATTATATTGGTATTACGCGCGATACGTATCCACAAATTCACACCATTCGTCAGCATGACATGTATAAGAAATTTGGAGAAAAAACTAACATAGATGGGTACGAATTTCACAAAGATGCAAAGCAGGCACGTCAGGTGTATAAAAATATTTTTGGTCCATATCCAGGACTTAACACAAATGCAGCTATGCGCTTGTTGCAGCGGTTATTTTATTTCTCCACATGTAAGCCGGGAGCAAAGCGGCCGTGCTTGTATTATCAGATGGGCAAGTGTCTTGGTGTGTGTATTGGCACCATTACACCAATAGAATATAAAAAACAGGTTATTGCACCGCTGACTATGTTTCTTAAAGGGGGGAAAAAACGAGTGATTACCACATTAGAAAAAAGGATGAAAGGCGTGGCAAAAGAACGTCATTATGAACATGCTGCACGCCTTCGAGATCAGATTACCGCATTACGGCGTATTCACGATATTGCCCTTATTAATAACAGTTTTACACAAGAAGATATTGTGATACAGGATCAAGAATCAAAGCCATTACGCATAGAAGGGTATGATATTTCGCATTTAGGTGGAAAAGGTATGGTAGGAAGTATGGTGGTTTTTGTTGGAGGACATGCTAAGAAATCAGACTATAGGATATTTAGCATCAAATCAGTTGTCGGACAAAATGATGTGGCGTGTCTTGCAGAAGTGTTGACGCGGCGTTTACAGCATGGGTCAAAAGAGGCTCAGAATAGGGGAGGTGCGTATTTTTGGCCACTACCTGACCTTTTTCTTATAGATGGTGGAAAACCACAAATACATGCCGTAATGAAGGTGCTAGAGAATTACAACATCCGCATACCTGTTGTAGGAATTGCCAAAGGGAGTGAGCGAAAAAAGAATGAATTTATTTTTGGAAAACGTGTCAAAAATGTTATTATGTGGGTTGATGCTCATAGAACACTACTTATTGCTATTAGAGATGAGGCACACAGGTTTGCGCTAAAATATCAGAAGAAAAAGAGAAAACTATAGAATTACTTGACAATAATTCTCATATGTGATACGATAAGCGCTCCGTTTATTTTTTTGGAGGTATTATGCGGAGCTGCTATTGTATGCTATTTCTTTTACTCCTGTGCACGGCATGTGACTCTCATGTGGTGACACACATGAACAGTCAGTGTGGTAACCCACACTTAAGGATTAAAGACCCTTTTTGGAAGGAGGTGTGTCAATCAAGAAGACAGGTTTCTAATGCTTTACGTGTTTCGTCAGATCAAAAAAAAGATCAGATGTTAATGGTATTTCTCAAAGAAGATTTTCGCGCATGGCGACGTTTTAGAAGAATAGTTAGGAGTAAAAAATGATAACCACTTTTCTCGCACTTAATACAGTGCTTCAGATCCTTGTTATAATCTTTTCAATAAAGGAGTTATAAAAAAAGAGAATAACAAATTCTCCACCCATCCATGAAATTGGATGGTTTTTTATTACCTAAATATGTGATAAGATAGAGGTGTCACTTCTTTTATACGGTTTTTTGGAGGATATTTTGAATACTGACTATATTGTAATTGTTATGATTCTTTTGGCTTCGGTAAATATGGAGCACTACACTGAACCGCGTCTTTCGCTTATGCCCATGTCCACCGGAGTGCTTTGCTCATTAATGTATTGGAATGGTTTTCTAGTATTTGCTCTTCTTTTTTTTCTTGTTTATACATCATTTTTTTACCTGATTAACAAAGACAGTGATCGTAGGTAGGAGGTGAAAAAGGCTACTTTACATAGCCTTTTTAGATTCCAGTATAAAAAACATTGTGCGACACTATTGGGCCCAGGGAGTAAGAAGGAGTCTTGACCTTTGGATAGGGTTGTGTTAGTGTTATCTTGTTATGTTTCTTTACTTGTCTGTTTGTATAGGAGAAAAATTATGAATAATGTTGAACAATACACATTTAAAGGTGGGGCTTTTGCGATTATCTTCAACAACAAAAAAGAAGCACTTCTTTGTCACAGAACAGATAGAGATTTATGGAATCTCCCTGGTGGGAGGCAAGAGAGAGGGGAGGCACCTTGGGATACGGCTATACGAGAAACAAAAGAGGAGGTTGGACTGGAAGTAAATATTGAAAAGTTGGTTGGGCAATACTTCAAACCAGAAGCCAATGAAAACTGTTTTGCATACCTTTGTTCTGTTGTTAGTGGAAAACCGACACTTACAAATGAGGCTGATGATATTCGATATTTTTCGGTTGATGCATTGCCTGAAAACATATTAACCAGACAGGTTGAGCGTATTAGAGATGCTTTAGCTAACCACTCTCATCCTGTCCTTAAAATACAGTAGGAGGGTTTATAGCAAGTTAAAAGACCTTATTTCAGGTCTTTTTTTATTTGTGCAACATGTTCTTTGGGCTTTACCTTCGTGTAATGTTTGATAATAACACCTTTTTCATCTATGAGGAATGAATCACGCTGAATACCCATATACTTCTTTCCAAACATTGATTTTTCTTTCCACACATCATATAGCTTCACCACCACTTTTTCATTATCTGATAGAAGAGGGAAGGGGAGATGCTGCTTGTCGGCAAATTTTTTGTGTGAATCCACTGAGTCACAACTAATGCCCATGATCACGAGACCAGAGTCAATAAGATCAGTATGGTTATCTCTAAAACTACACGCCTCTACAGTGCAGCCAGGAGTAGCATCCTTAGGATAAAAATAGAGGAGTACCTTTTTACCTTTGTATGAAGACAGAGTATGTGAAGTACCGTTTTGATCTAATAATGTAAAATCAGGAGCTGCTATACTAATCATATAAAAATGTTATGTTAAAATATAGCGTCAATATACCATGTATTATAAAGATAAACAATTCAAACATTGTGCGACACTAGTTTGCTTTACTCCAAAAAATGACTTTTAAGTAATAAGGCGATTTTTAATTGGGGACGGTTGTTAGCGGGGGACTGGGGATGAAAAGTTATGAAAAAACCACTAATTAAAGAAGTTCTATATAGAGTTAAAGAGGTAGTAACATGGCAACTAAAAGGGTTTAGAACAAAGAACTAAAGGTATATGTGGAGTAGTTTAACCTAAATAATATAGTGACTAAATAGGGAGGATATATAAGTGTCGCACAATATAGAATAGTTACTATGTTGGAAGAGAGAAGTAGGAACGCATACCAATACATGATTTATAGGTTTAACCGGATACTAAAGTCCTGTATGGAGGAAAACATATATTATATTAAGATGTTCTTTTTTATATACAAATTTATATACAAAATAACAATGATAAAATAAACACCTAAAAAGTTAGTAAAAGAACATGTAGTTTGATACCTATTTCAATTTTCAATATTAAAAATTGTATACATAATACATGTGTGTCGTATAAGATATATTGTGCGACTATACATATATCCTTTACTTTA